>JBBRQL010000301.1:0-4481 GCA_038226425.1 Verrucomicrobiota bacterium | reverse complement strand
TTCCACTTCCCCGGCGTCGAGGGCGCGGCCAGCCTGCGGCGCGCTATGAAACGGTTCTTCCGTCCGCTGCTCGTGCTGTCGCTCATCGGTGCGCTGCTCCGGCCGGCCGCCATCGAGGCGGCGGCCGCGCCGGCGGCGAAACCCCGGCCTTCGACGGCGGTCTCGCCGGGGGTCCAGGCGGCACAGACGCTCTCCGAAGTCACCGGCATCGCCATCTCGCCGCTGCTCGGCGTCGGCGCGGTCGGGGCGTTCAGGTACATAAAGGCCTCGGCGGCCGAGCGCGCGGAGTTGTCCTGGTACGCGCAGCCGTGGTTCTGGCTCCCGGCGCTCCTGGTCGTCGTGCTGTGCATGGTGAAGGACGCCGCAGGCACGATGCTGCCGACATCGCTGAAGAAGCCGCTCGACGTGCTGGAGCTCTTCGAGAACAAGGCCAGCGGGCTGATCGCGACCGGAGCCATCGTGCCGATGGCCATGGAGGTCTTCAAAGCGGTGAACCCCGATGGCGCGTCGCTCGGCGCTGGATATGCCGGGATGCACCTCGCCGCGCTCGACTTCTCCTGGCTGGGCAACCTGCTGATGGCTCCGCTCGCCTTGTTCGTCTACGGCGTCGTCTGGGTCGTCTCGCATTCGGTCAACGTGCTGATCCTCGTGAGCCCGTTCAGCACGGTGGACGCCGCCCTCAAGGCCTTCCGCGCGTCGTTGCTGGCGAGCGTCGTCGGCATGCACTGGATCGGCGACTACGCGGGCGCCATCTGGGCCGGCATCATCGTGCTCGCGTGCCTGCCGATTGCCGGTTGGGCGCTGCGGCTCGGGATCTTCGGCCATGTCTTCGCCTGGGACCTCCTGACCTTCCGTCGCCTGCGCACGACGCCCGGCACCGCCGAGAACTGGGCTTTCACGACGCGCGAGTGGAAGGCCTTGCCGTCGCGCACCTACGGGAAAGTCGCGCGCGACGCGGCGGGTGAGCTCGTCCTGCGGTACCGTCCTCTGCTCGTGCTCCAGGCCAAGACGGCGACGCTTCCCGCCGGCGATTACGCGGTCGGCCGCGGTATCCTGCATCCGGAACTGCTGAAGCTCGGACCGGACGGCGAGGCGCCCGACCTGCTGAACTTCCCGCCCCGTTACCAGGGCCATGAGACGGCGCTCGCCTCGGCATGCGGGGTGCGGGAGGTCCGCGACGTCGGGCTGCGCGCGGCTTGGACTTGGATCAAGCAGGCGCTCGGCTTCGGACCGGCCACGGTGTGAGGCGTTCAGCGTTCAGCGTTCGTCATTCGGCGGCGCCCTCACGCCATGGCGCCGAGCCTTTGTCGAGAAAATCCTTGCCGCCGTTTTCGGCCTCCCTACGGTCCCCGCGCCTGGGTCCGCGTGTGCGGGCCCGTTCTAGGCTGAGAAAAGACCGTAAACGCACAACCTGACCTTTAACCTCCGTTGCCGAACCGCAACGCGGTGAAGTTGGGCAATCGGAGCCTTCGCGCGGGCCGCGCTTTCTAGCGTCCCCCAAAGTCTCCCGTTCCGGGTCCGTCCGCAAAGTAGTCCGTATCCGTCATAGTTATGGCAGCGACCACGCAGTCCTTCGCCGAGATGTTGAAGCAGTACGACCGTTCGCTTCAGACCGGCCAGATCGTCAAGGGAACCATCATCGAGATCCGCCAGAAAGAAGCCCTGGTGGATATCGGCGGCAAATCCGAGGGCGTCGTCTCGGCGAACGAGTTCGTCGATTTCGCCACAGTCAAGATCGGCGACGTCGTCGACGTGCTCATCGAGCGCGCCGAGGACAAGGACGGCAACGTCCACCTCTCCAAGGAGAAGGCCGAGTTCCAGCAGAACTGGGACCGCATCCAGACCATCTGCAACGAGGGCGGCACCGTCACCGGCAAGGTCAAGGGCGTCGTCAAGGGCGGTCTCGTCGTCAACATCGGCGTCGAGGCGTTCTGCCCGTCCAGCCAGGTCGACGTCACCCCGCCGAAGAACCTCGGCATCTACGTGGGCAACGCCTACGAGTTCCGCGTCGTCAAGCTCAACCCCGACCGCCAGAACGTGGTGCTCAGCCGCCGCGAGCTCGTCGAGGCCGAGCGCAACGCCCGCCGTTCCGCGCTCCTCAGCGAGATGGTCCCCGGCGACGTCCGCAAGGGCACGGTCAAGAACCTCACCGACTTCGGCGCGTTCATCGACCTCAACGGCCTCGACGGCCTGCTGCACATCACCGACATGTCTTGGGGCCGCCTCAGCCATCCGAGCGAGATGCTCCGCGTCGGCCAGGAGCTCGACGTCGTCGTCCTCGACATCAACCGCGAGAAAGAGCGCGTGTCCCTCGGCCTCAAGCAGAAGGAAGCCAACCCGTGGGATGCCATCGAGTCCAAGTACCCGCTCGGCACCAAGGTCAAGGGCAAGGTCGTCAACCTCGTGCCGTACGGCGCGTTCGTCGAGATCGAACCCGGCGTCGAAGGCCTCGTGCACGTCACGGAGCTCAGCTGGACCAAGCGCATCGCCAAGCCCTCGGACGTCCTCAAGGTCGGCCAGGACCTCGAGGCGGTCGTGCTCGGCATCAACCGCGAGGAGCAGAAGATCTCCCTCGGCATCCGCCAGCTCGAGACCAACCCGTGGGACCTCGCCCACGAGAAGTACCCGCCCGGCACCAAGGTCAAGGGCGCCATCCGCAACCTCACCAGCTACGGTGCCTTCATCGAGCTGGAAGAAGGCCTGGACGGCATGATCCACGTGTCCGACATGAGCTGGACCCGCAAGATCAACCATCCGAGCGAGGTCGTGAAGAAGGGCGACATCGTCGAGGCGGTCGTGCTGGAGGTCGACAAGGCCAACCAGCGCATCAGCGTCGGCATGCGCCAGCTCTCCGTCGATCCGTGGGAACAGATCGAGCAGCTCTTCCGCGTCGGCGACGTCGTCAGCGGCAAGGTCTCCAAGCTCGCCAGCTTCGGCGCGTTCGTCGGCCTCCCGCACGACATCGACGGCCTCGTGCACATCTCGCAGGTCAGCGAGGACCGCGTGGACAAGATCAAGAACGTGCTCAAGGTCGGCGACGACGTCACCGCGCGCGTCATCAAGATCGACCGCGCCGACCGCCGCATCGGCCTTTCGATCAAGGCCGCCAACTACTCGCCCGACCAGCTCAAGGCCGAGCAGGCCGTGCTGGATTCGCTCAAGCCGGGCGAAGACCTCGTGGCCCTCGAGCACGCGTTCGCCGCGGCCGAGGAGAAGTTCAGCAAGCAATAAGCTGCCGTGCTTTCCGCAAGACGGGCGCATCCGCGAGGATGCGCCCGTTTTCTTTTCCGTCCCGGCCGGTCATGCCGAGGAGAGGAGCGCGGCTCGTTCCGCGATCCGCCGGGGCTTGGACTCGTCGTCGACACCTGGCCCGGATGCTTCTTGGCAAAGGTCCGCCAAGACCGGGCATCAACGACGATACTTGGCCGATCCCATCCGCAGTGGCGCGGTCCACGGCGATTTCACCGTTGCGGTCGCCACGGTGAAGGCGTAGCGGTCGTGCATGAAGCCACTGTTGCTCTTTGCCAGCTTGGGTCTGCTGCTGGCGGCCAAGGCGCAGCAGTTCCAGAATCTCGACTTCGAGCAGGGCAGTACTCCGCCCAACTACACCGGCACCGCAGCGGAGCGCCTTCAAATCTTGCCAGGCTGGACCACCTACTATCGCCCTTCCGGAGGAGTCGAAGACAATCCAAGCGCTTATCCTCTTCTGGGGCGAGGGATCGGGGATTCCTTTTGCATCGGTTCGCCGTGCATCGATGTCGGGTCCAGTCTCGCGTTCCATGGCCGATACGGCTTGAGGATTGATTCCGGTACGGGAGGAGGCGAGAGCGGCATCCGGCAGACTGGCCTGATACCTGCCGACGCACACACTTTGACCCTGAGGGCGGGGGGTTATGGGGCTGGATTAATCGTCAGGATTGACGGTCAACCGCTCGACATTGTTGTTGTCGGAGGCGACGCAACGCAGATGACTTTGGCCGCGGACGTCACTCCATTTGCAGGGCAGTCGCACATGCTCACCGTTGCCGCGCGTCTCTACCAGATCGATGACCTTCGTTTCACGCCGGTTGTCGCGGTTCCCTTGAAGCCGGTGTTGGAACTGGTCCAAATCGCACGCGACAGGCATCTGTACGTCTTTACCGGTGTCCTACAAATCGCGGATGCGGCCGACGGACCATACCGCGACATCGGTGCCGGTATAGGTCGGCAGGAGTGCTGCGTCGAACCGTTCGATTTTCGCGTTCTTAGCACTTTCTTCCGGGTGCGGAACTAGACCGAAGGCGCGCTCGTTTCCCCGCTAGAGCACTTCCATCAAACATGTAGCTTTCCAAGTGAAGCCGGAGGGTGTGAAGTGGAAGGCGACATGCGAGCCATACCCGCCGCGTTGCGGCAGAAGATTCTCGATCTCTACGGCCGGAACAGGAGCACCCGTGAGATCGCCGATGTCCTAGCAGCCTGTCGGACTTAGAAGCCTGCTATTT
>JBBRQL010000300.1:0-4497 GCA_038226425.1 Verrucomicrobiota bacterium | reverse complement strand
GGTTTCCCGTCGCACGCATGACCGCATACCCACGCGTCGGACGGCCGTTCGTAGCGCGCTGGATCGGATCCGGGAGATGGTTGGTTGTCGGTCATCAGTTGGCCTCCGCCCCGCCCGAGAACGCGAAGACGAGCACGACGTGGAGGACGGTCAGGATGAGCAGGCTGTAGGTGAGAGGGATATGCACGAACAGCCAGAGTTTCAGGCTCAGCTGCAAGGAGCGCTGGTAATCGAGACCGTCCTTTTGAGCGACCATCGCGGCAAGTTCCGCGAGCACCTTGCGCTGGTCCGGAGCGAGGAACCGGTCGAGGTCGGCGATGCGGGCTTCAAGCCGCATCAAAGGGCTCCGCACCTCGGCGAGATGTCTCCAGCCGTTCATCGGGCGACCGAAGAACCCGGCCAAGTGGAGGTTGTAGAAATCCGCGACCGCCGTGGACCGGGTGGCGGCGACAGACGCCAGCGCCAACGCCTCGGCATCCTCGGCCAGCTTGCGGCGGATGACCGGGATGCGCTCGTAGAGCGCCTCACATCCGCGGGCGGTCAGGCGACGCGGCACGATCCGCGACCAGACGAGCCCGGCCACCCCGCTCGCGGCGACCGCCAGGTAGAGCGAAGCCAGCGCCGCTTCGAACCCTCCGGTCGGCCAACGCCAACCGGTGTGCGCGAAGAAGAGCGCGAGCGAGAAGTAGCCGACATAAGCATGGAGCTGGAGCCACGTCCGGGAGTTCCCGAGAGGAAGGAACGGCAGCTTCTTCCGCGCGTTGTAGGCGGTGAGGAACAAGCAGACGGCGAGCAGGAGCCAACCGGTGAGATAGGCCAGATGCCGCATCACCGGCGCCAGTTGCCGGTGTCCCCAGAACAAGGCGACCACGGCCGCGACCAGCAGCAGCACCCCGGCAAGACGGCGATTTACGGTGGTGCGCATCATCGGTGCAACCAAGTGGCGAAAGTGTCGAGCCGGGTCATGTCCAAGCGCTTCAAAGCATCATGAGGACAGGCCCGTTCGCAGGCCGGACCGCCGTACTGGTCGATGCAATGGTCGCACTTCGTCGCCTTGAGGATGGGTCTGGACTCCTTGTCCGTGACGAAGTCACCGCCCGGATCCCGCGCCTCGACCATGCGGATGGCATCGTACGGGCAGTTGTTCGCGCAGCTCGTGCAACCGATGCACGTCGCCTGGTTGATCACCACGTCGCCGGCCGAGGCGTCGCGGTGGATGGCCCCGGTCGGGCAACCGATCATGCAGACGGGGTCCACGCAATGCATGCAGGACTGCGCCACCTGGATCCCGGCGCTGACCGGGCCTTGGCGGAGGAAGCGCGGGTTGTTGTCATGCGTCGCCGCGCAGGCGCGGACACAGTCGTCGCACCGGGTGCAGCGGGCGAGGTCGATGACCATCGTCGCCGTGCCGTTGAAGATCCGGCGGCCCGTCAGGAACTCCATCAGCTCCGGTCCGATCCGTTGCGCGAAGCCGCCCTGCTCCTTCAGCGGGTCGTCATCGTCGGCGTCGAGCTCGTCCGGGGTGAGCGGCCCGGGCAGAATGGCGTTCGGCGCACCGGGCAGCACGACCTGCTCCATGACCGCGGTCGGGACGAAGAGCGTGTGGGTATACCCGATGACGCGGAGCGAGAACTGGAAAGGGACCGGTGCACCGGGGTCCCGCCAATTGTGGGCGATCTCCCGCAGGCCGAACCACCGTCCCGCCCCGAGGTAGTTCAAGGTGCGCTGGCCGCTGCCGAAGCGCTTGGAGAGGCGCCCGAACCCGGACCGGATGAAGATCACCCCGTCCGGATAATCACCCTCTTGGGCGATGACCGCTTCTTTGTCGAGCGAGTTCGTGCCGGCCTTCGCGAGCTTCTTGTAGTCCCCCGACCAGTCGTATTCGCCGTAGGTCCCGAACTGGGTCTGGGCGGCCACCTGGGCGAGCTGCGCCTCGTCGAGATGCTGGAAGATGGGGAACGAACGGAGGGCGTTCGAAAGCGTGTTCTTGCGATAGAGCGCGTCGATGTGCGCCCGGAGCGCAGGATCGTGCTTCAGGATGTCGCGGAGCCCCTGCCACCGGATCTCCAGCAGCTCCGCGTCGTCGGAATCGCACAGGACGGTCGCGGTCCGGGGCATGCGGCTGAGGGCGGCGATCTCGCCGAAGAACTCGCCCACGCCGAGGGTCACCGTCTTGTTCTTCCCGATCAGGCGGGGGACATCCTGCAAGAAGACCCGTGAACCGCTCTCCGCGTCCGATTCGCCTCGGCCGCCCAGTTCCTCCGGGGTGCGGACCTCGGGGTTCCGATGGTTCGCCCAAAGCTGCGCGACCGCGCGGAAGACCGACCGTTTCGCCGGCTCGCGACGGCCGAGCACACGGTCCGGGAGGCCCGGCGGCAGCACGACGCGGACGTCCCCGCTCACGATCATGAAAGCGGAGGACCCGTAATCGCCGGCGCGGACGATGATCTCCCCTCGCTTGAAGCGGCGGAGCCGGGTGTCGCTCTGGAGGATGGTCCGGAGAGGTTGCTTCTTAGGGAAGCTCTCCGGGTCCATGTCCTTGAACGGCGCGAGCGCGGCGATCCGGTCGAGATCCGCCTCCGGGAACTCCGGGTCGAACGGATTGTCCTGACGCCCGAGGCGCTCGATCTGGTTCCGGGGCGTGTCCATGGGGTCGGAAGCGGACGACTAGGCGTCGAGCACGAGATCGCCCTTCGGCCGGCAGACGCAGGTCAGGCAAGACCCGGCCTCGCCCGGGTCGGCCTTGCACAGGTACTCCACCTCGCCTTGCTTCACGGCCACCGAGCAGGAACCGCAGCTGCCGGCGCAGCAGCCGGAATCGATCCGGACGTCGTTGGCGCGCGCGAAGTCGAGCAGGTTCAAGAGCGCTGGATCCCAGCGCACGACCTTCCCGGATTTCCCGAAGGTGACGTTGACCACCTTGCCACCGGCCTCGGCCTTGGGGATCGTCAGCGTGTCGCTGGTCTTCTTGATGGTCGCGGGCCCGAACGCCTCGTAATGGATCTTCGCCTCGGGCACGCCCCAACCGATCAACCCTTCGTACATCGACTTCATGAACGACCCGTTGCCGCACATGTAGTAGTCGTAGTTGCTCGACGGCAGCACTGCCTTGAGCACGTCGGCCGTGAGCCGGCCCGATGTGTGGAAATCCTTGCCCTGGACGTCCGCGGGTCCGGGCTTCGAGTAGCAGACGTGGAGGCGGATGTTGTCGCACCGGGCTGCGAGCTGCTCGACCTCGGCCTTGAGCATGTGGTCGGCCCGGCTGCGACAGACGAAGAAGAACCAGGTCTCTCGCTCCGACCCGATGGCGGCGATCTCGCGGGCCATCGACAGGACCGGCGTGACGCCCACGCCGGCGCTGATCAAGACGACGGGCGTCTGCTTCTCCGTCTCAAGGTAGAAATGGCCGCCGGGCGCCTTGACGTTGAGGATGTCCCCGTCCTTGACCCCATCGGAGAAGAAGGTGGAGCCGACGCCGGCCGGTACGCCGGGTTTGTCGGGCGGGGCTTTCTCCTTCTTGATCGTGACGCGGTAGAAATCGCGGTCCGAAGGCGCCGAGCTCAGCGAGTAGCATCGGACCAGCTGTTTGTCCCTTCCGGGGATATCGAGACCGAAGGTGAGGTACTGGCCGGCCTTGAAGGCCGGGATCGGCTTCCCGTCGTGCGGCTTGAGCACGAACGAGAAGACATCCTCGCATTCGAGGTGCTTCTCGGCGACCCGGAACTTGCGCCACCCGTTCCAAGACGACTTCTCATGCTCCGTCTGGTCCCACCGGGTCTTCGCCAGCCGGACTTCGTACGCGAGCCGTTCGCTCTCGAGCGTGAACTGCCTCCGTTGTTGCACCAACCTCCGGACGGAGCTGACGATCGCCAAACCAGTCTGGGCGGCCACGGCGGCCAGCAGTCCGAAGCCGATCGCCAGCCCTGGGTTCGCCCGCGCACTTTCCACCGAGATCAGGAGAAGGGTTTGCATCGTGCTACCGGGTTGATTATCAACCGAGGTGTGCGAAGTAAACTTCTTTGCTGGGCCAGGATGAGTTTCTTCGCCTGCCTCCGCGCGATTTCTTTCGGTGCGGTCCTTTCCCTCGCGGCGACACCTTCGTGCGCAGAATCGCCGCTGGCCCGGTACATCGGCGCCAACTCCTGCGCCACGGCTTCCTGCCACGGCGGTGCCGGGGACCAGCGCGACCAATGGGTCCGCTGGAACGCCAAGGACGTCCACCGCCGCTCGGGCGCGACGCTCACCATGGCGCGGTCCGTGCAGATCGGAGCAGCTGCCGGCATCAAGGACGTGGCGGACGACGCCCGCTGCACCGTCTGCCATGCCCCTTTCGCCGGCGTCCCGGCGGCACAGCGGATCGGCCCGCTCGACCGCAGCGACGGCGTCTCCTGCGAGACCTGCCACGGCCCGGCCGAACCGTGGATCCGGGCGCACACCCGAACCACGAAGGACGGCTTCACGCACATCGACAAGGTCGCCGCCGGCCTCCGCGACCTG
>JBBRQL010000299.1:0-4501 GCA_038226425.1 Verrucomicrobiota bacterium | reverse complement strand
GGTCGGGCGTGAAGAATGACGGCCCGGCGCGGCGGGTCTTCTCGATGCCCGCGCCCACCTCGGTGAAGAAGCGGTCGACCGGCGCGGCCAAGCTGGCGAGGGTGTTGGTGCGTCCGCGCGCGACGGACTTCGCGTCGTTCAGCATCCCGTAGAGGAAGGGCGGATCGACCTGGGCGCTGCGGTTGTAGTGGGCGCGGATATAGTCGAGGTAGGTGGGGTCCGCGAGCGCGTTCTGGGTGATGAGCACGACGTCGCGGCGGTCGAACGCCGGGTCGAGGCGCTTCTCCGCCGGGATGAAGCTCTCGCAGAAGATCATGTAGGTCGGGCAGAAGCGGCCGGGATCCGTGCCGCCGTAGAGCACCGCGTCGCGCGCCATCGGCGGGTAGAGCGGCTTGCCGTCCTTGTCCTTCGGCGCGGGAGCGACCTTGGTGTCCTTGCCCGGCTCGAACATGTCGTGGCCGAACCAGTAGCCGAAGTAGTGGCCGCGCTGCTCGTTGTCGCCCCAGTGGGACAGGATGGAATCCACCGGGATCAACAGGAACACCGCGAGGAACGGCAGGATCATCTGCCGGGTCTGGCGGATGAACACGAGCACGACGAACGCGACGGCCACCGCGACGCTCATGCCCGCGGCGAACCGCAGCAGCGTGAACTCGGACTCGATCCACACCGAGGCGAACTCGTAGAGATTGAAGGCGAACGCGGCGAACCCGCCGAGGAACAGCCACCATTTCACCTCGTCGAACCGCGTGAGGATGAGCGCGGCGATGAGGGCGAGGCCGTAGCCGACGGCGAGCGCGATGACGACGTGCGACGAGGTGAAGAACACCTTCACCAGCTCGCGGCTCTGGCGGTCCACGCCCGGGTTCAGCAGCACGAGCAGCAGGAAGGCGAGGCAGACGTAGATGGCGGTGAGGCCGATGATCCAGCCGCGCTCGCGGCGCTGCATCCGGTTGAGGAACGCGAAGGGCACGAGGCCGATGAGCAGGTTGGCCCAGTTGAACTCCTCGCGGCAGCCGTCCGCGTACATGGCGAGCTGCTGGAAGACGATGAAGGCGTTGAAGCTAGGGTTGGTCTTCTCGTACTGGCCGCGCGTGAAGGCGTGGATGAAGCCTTCCCAGGTCCGGGGATAGCCCCAGTTCATCGGCGGGTTCGTCATCGAGGCGATCGGCATGTAGAAATACAGCGACGCGCCCGCGACGAAGCAGACGAGGCACATCACCGACGGCCACCAGTAGGAAAGCAGCCGCTGCTTCTTCTCGGTGCCGTACGACAGGCCGAAGAGGCCGGCCACCGCGGCCATCAGGACGAGCGCGAGCAACTTCAGCCCGAGTCCCGCCGCGGCCTCGTAGCCCCGGATGTCCTGGACCAGCTGGTCGATCGGCTTGCCTTGGCTGACGAGCAGGCCGGCCTTCGCGGTCGCTGAGCCGTAAGCGGTGACGGCGAACTGGTAGTTGAAGAACAACAGCAGCAGCAGACCGCCCAGCGCGGACACCGCCCACAGGCGGGCGCGGTGGGAGACCTCGCCGGAATAGAGGTAAGCCGTCAGCATCGAGCCGATGCCGATGAGGTTGAAGACCACGAAGACGCCGGCGTTGTCGGCGAGCATCCCGGTGAAACCGAACGCGCGCCCGAAGACCACCGCGGCGTATACGAAGGCGTTCCAGAAGAAGAAATCGCGGCCCATCCTCGGGTTCGCCGCGAGCACCGCCACCTCGATGCCGACCGCCGCGACGATCAGCGTCTGGTGGTTGCAGAAGCAGAGGCCGAACAGGAACAGCGCCGCGTACAGGTAGCGCGTCTGGTGCGGCGCGTGCATCCAGCGCATCAGGCAGGCGAGCACGCCCATGAAGCTGAGCACCGCCAGCGTGTACACCTCGACGATGACGCCCTGGCTCCAGATGTAGCCGTTGAAGCCGAGCAGCAATCCTCCCACGAGGCCGGCGACGAGGCAGATCGGGTTCTCCCACCGGCGTTCGAGGGACCTGAAGAGGTCGATCCCTTCCAGGATCATGCTGCTACCGCGCGACACGAGCAGACCGACCAATCCCGCCGAGGCGGCCGCGGCGAAGGCGGAGGAGACCGCGACCCGCCACGCGATGTTGGAGAACGGCAGGATCTGGGTGAACAGCCACGAGTAGATCGTCCACACCGGATAGCCCGGCGGATGCGGCACGCCGGCGTACATCGAACCGACCGCGAGCTCGCCGGAATCCTCCAGCGTGAGGTCCGGCGCGATGGTGTAGAGGTAGCCCGCCATCACGACCAGCAGCGTGATGGCGAAGGTCAGCCAGTCCACGCCGCGGAACAGCGGCGGGATGACGGTCGGCTGCGATGCGGCCGGCTCCACGCGGAGGGGCGTCGCGGACGGGGACTTGCCGGAGACCGGCTTCGGATTGGCCATGATGATAGGTCGATGGAAAGGGTCGGCGGATCAGTTTGTGCCGCTCGAAGAGGCGTTAGTGGACGGAGCGTGGGCGCGGTTTGTCCACGTAAAAGTCGCCATGGGCAGGGCGTTCTGGGCGCTCTGCTCGGCGGATGCCCGGAGCGCGGCGTAGAGCGGGGTGTTCGTGCTCTCGAAGCCGTTGACGGTGGCCGCCTCGACCCGACCGGCGGAATGCAGGACCAAGGTCGTCATCAGCACCGTGCAGGCGAGCGCCGGCGCGGCCCAGGCCAGCCAGAACGTCGGCGTCGCCTCGCTCCGGTCGAGCGCAGCGGACGCCGCGGGGAAGAGCCTCCGCTCAAGCGCGGCCGACGGGCGGCGCGGCGTCCAGGAAGACAGCATCGGCTCCAAAGGTTCGTGCGGATCGTTCATGGGATTCCTCATCGGTGGCGGTCCCGCGCAGGCAGGCGCGGAGTTTCTGCAAGCCGTAACGGTAACGGCCGGCGGCGGTGTTCGGCGACAGGCCGAGCAGCTCGCCGATCTCTTCGAAAGTATGCTGGTTCCACAGCTTCAGCACGATCACTTCGCGCTGCTCCGGCGGCAACCCGGCCAGGCAACGCATCGCGTCGCGCTCCTGATCGGTCTCCTCGGGCGCCCGCTCGAACCAGCGGTGCGACTCGAACTCCCGCGCCACCCGGCGCCAGAGCGAGCGGCGACGGTTGAGCGCGCGGTTCCGGAACGCCCTCACGACGTACCGCTCCGGCTGCTCCGGCGGGACGGCCAGGTCCAACAACGCGGCGAAGACCTCCTGCACGACATCCTCCGCCTCGCCGTGGTCCAGTCCGAGGGCCCGTCCGTACAGGACCAAGCCCGCGGCCTGAGCCTCATACAGGGGCTCGCACCAGCATCGGTTGAAGGAATCGTGGATCACGCGTTCTGACCGATAGACACTGTCAGCGGTGGATTTGTATGTCGCGGTGAACTTTTTTTCCCCGCCACCGGCCGGTTGGTCGTCCCGGATGTGGGACGGACGGATCCCGATCGCGAGCATCCCTCGGCTCCTTCGTGGCCCGGAGCCGTTCCCGTGGAACACGCGTCATCGACCCGTTCGACGGGCCTTTGCTGCGCTTCAGCGGTGCATCCCGGCCACATGGTACGCCTGCTGCAAAAAGGCCCGTGTCCGAGCAGACGGCATCCGAGAGCGCTCGCCTCTTCCAGATCCATCAGGACGACATGAACCGCCTTGCCACCAATGGCCACACCGGGCCATCCGAACGGAAGCCTTCCGTGAAGCCGATCATCGGCTTCACGCCTGGCAGCATCGCGATGGACATCGCCCGCCCCGATCTCGCGCGCAAGAAACGCCGTCGCCAGATCCTCCGGGGGCGAAGCGGTACGGGCGGCGGTTCGATTCGTTCACCTGAGCAGTCCCGTCCCCAATGTCCATCCTCTGAGCCGTGTCGTCGCCGAATCGCTCGCGGCCCGGCGATGCGCCCTCTGGTTGATGCAACTCTTCGCCGGTCCGGCGCTGCTGCTGGCGATGGCTGGCATTCGCGGCCTGCTCGCCTGCGTGCCGGGTGGACGCGCTCGTGAGATCGGAAGTCGTCTCGCCGTTGTTGGGCGACGAAGCAAAGTGCCGGACATCGTGTCAATGCACGGGCCGCGGTCGGTAGCGTCCGGTGGGGCGCCTGGGTTGGCGGGAGCCTTTGGCTTGACGAGGATCCTGCGCCACCGTCGCCTCGAAACGACTCCGCCCGATCGGGTGATTTTCGCCGTCGTTGGCTTGCTCGTGAGATCCATGGAGTTGATGCCGCGCTGGCTGCCGTCCCACAGCGCCTCGCGCGTGGACCCGAGGACGGCGATGCGCGCCGAATGAAAACGGGTGAGGGCTGGTCGATGTATCCCGAAGCGACGCTGGAACTCCTTGAAACAAACCCGACCGCTGCCGTGTAGAACTCCCGGCGCGCACAGTCCGCGCCCCTCGAACGAAAAAATCATGAACCCGTCCCCTCTCGCCGCCGCGATCGCTGCAGCCCTTGTCCTCGCTGCCCCGGTCCTTGCCGCGACCGAGGAGAACTTCTCCAGGTCCTTCGCTGTCGCGCCCGGCGGGAAGCTCGT
>JBBRQL010000298.1:0-4503 GCA_038226425.1 Verrucomicrobiota bacterium | reverse complement strand
TTCCTGCCCGCGGGCCTGATGGGCATCGTCGTCACCTCGCTGATCGCGGCCTACATGAGCACGATGTCCACGCAGGTGAACTGGGGCTCCAGCATCCTGGTGAACGACCTCTACAAGCGCTTCATCAAGCCCGGTGCCAGCGAGACCGAGCTGGTGTGGGTCGGACGCCTTGCTGCGCCGCTCCTCATGGGCGCCGCGTGCGCGCTAGCCTTGGTGCTGAAGGACGCCCTGAGCTCCTTCGAGCTGTTGCTCCAGATCGGTTCCGGCACCGGGTTGCTGCTGCTCTTGCGCTGGTTCTGGTGGCGCGTGAACGCGGCAGCGGAGATCACCGCGATGGCCGTGTCGTTCCTGATGGCGATCGTCTTCTTCGTCTGGAACAAGAACGGCGGTGCCCCGGCCCCGACACTCCAACTCGTCATCGGCGTCGCCGTGACGACCACGTCGTGGATCTGCGTCGCCTTCATCACCCCGCCCACGGACGTCGAGACGCTGCGGAAGTTCTACCAGAAGATCCAGCCCGGTAAGCTCGGCTGGGGGCCGGTCCTGGAGCGGGCCGAGCACGAGCGCGTCCAGATGCAGGACCCTGGGCAAAAGAGCGACATGGCGGCGGGGCTGCTCGCCTCGGCCTGCGCCACCGCCGGGATCTGGGCGCTGATCTTCGCGACCGGCTACTGGATCTACGGCCAACGCGTCGCCGCGCTGGGCATGGGCGTGATCGTGGTCCTCGGCGGCATCGGCGTGGCCAAATGCTGGCACCGCTTGTCGCTCCGCTGAACCGAAGAGCCCCGGAAATTGCGGATCGCGGAATGGGGATCGCGGAATCCGGAGGCGAAGCCCCGATCGCGAGCGCTCCTACCGCTCCGCAATCCGCAATCCACGTTGAACCGGTCGGCCGGGCCGCGCCGCGCTGCGTCGCGGTTCAGGCCGCGGACGCTGCGCTCTTCCACGCCGCTCCGTCGGGATACGCGAACGTGGCCCGGCTCGCGGCCAGCATCTCCGTGCTGTAGCCCGGCAAGCCCGGCACGAGATAACGGCCGCCGCGGATGCGGCAGGGCTCGATGAAGTGCTCGTGCAGATGGTCCACGAACTCGCACACACGACCGTCCCACGAGCCGCTGACGCTGATGAAATCCACCATCGACAGGTGTTGGACGAACTCGCAGAGCCCGACGCCGCCGGCGTGCGGGCAGACCGGCACGCCGGCCTTGGCCGCCAGGAGCAGCACGGCGAGGTTCTCGTTCACGCCGCCGAGACGGCACGAATCAATCTGGCAGAACGAGATCGCCCGCGCCTGGAGCAGCTGCTTGAAGAGGATGCGGTTCATGCCGTGCTCGCCGGTCGCGACGCCGATGCCCAGCGGCTCCATCGCGCGGGCGATGGCGGCGTGGCCGAGCACGTCGTCGGGCGAGGTCGGCTCCTCGATCCACCACGGCTGGAAGCGCGCCAGCTCGCGCATCCACGCGATCGCCTGCGGCACGTCCCAGACCTGGTTCGCGTCCACCATCAGCTTGCGGTCCCAGCCGATCTCCTCGCGGATGATCGTGAGGCGGCGCACATCGTCGGCAAGATCGCGGCCGACCTTCACCTTGATGTGCGTCCAGCCCTCGGCGACGGCCTCGCGGCAGAGGCGGCGGATCTTGTCGTCCGGATAGCCGAGCCAGCCCGCGCTCGTCGTGTAGGCGGGATAGCCCTCGGCCTCGAGCCGGGCGATGCGCTCCGCCTTCGTGGGCTCCAACTTCCTCAGAATCGCCAACGCCTCGTCGGGCGTGATCGCGTCGGTGAGGTAGCGGAAATCCACGCAGCGGACGAACTGCTCGGGCGTGAAGCCGGCGACCAGGCGCCACAGCGGTTTGCCCTCGGCCTTCGCGTGGAGGTCCCAGAGCGCGTTGACGATGGCGGCCAGCGCGAGATGCACCGCGCCCTTGTCCGGCCCGATCCAGCGCAGCTGAGAATCGCTGGTGAGCGAGCGCCAGAACGCCCCGGGATCCGCGGCGAACTCCTCCAACGTGCGGCCGACCACCAGATGCTCGTGCGCCCGGATCGCCGCGCAGACGATCTCGTTCCCGCGCCCGATGGTGAAGGTGGATCCATGGCCCTCCAGCGGCACCGATACGCCGCCCTCCGCGGCCGTGGTCCCGTCGGTGTGCAGGACGACATAGGCCGACGAGTAATCCGGATCCGGGTTCATCGCGTCCGACCCGTCGAGCTCGCGTGAGGTCGGGAAGCGGATGTCTTCGATGGACAGGCGTGTGATGCGGGGCATGGCGAGAGAGGTTGCGGAGGATCTGCGGAAGGCCGATGCGGAGAGCCCGGCTTTCAGCGGCCGAAGCCCATCGGGGGCATGCCGGGCATCTTGCCGCCGAACTTGCCGAGCATCTTCTGCATCTTGCCGAGCTTCTTCATCATGCCCTGCATCTCGTCGAAGCGGCGCAGGACGTTGTTCACCTCGGCCACGTTCACGCCGCTGCCCTTGGCGATGCGGATGCGGCGCTTGGCGTTGAGGATCTGCGGGGTGGCGCGCTCCTTCGGCGTCATCGCGCAGAGGATGCCCTCCATGCGGCGGAATTCTTTCTCGCTCTTCGAGATGTCCACGCCCTTCACCATCTCGGCCCCGCCGGGCAACATGCCGATGAGGTTCTCCATCGGCCCCATCTTCTTCATCTCGCGGAGCTGGGTGAGGAAATCGTCCATGGTGAAGAGGCCGCGGCGCATCTTCTCCTCGAGCTCCATCGCCTTCGCCTGGTCGATGGTCTCGGCCGCCTTCTCGACCAGGCTCACGACGTCGCCCATGCCGAGGATGCGCTGCGCCATGCGCTCCGGATGGAACGGCTCGAGATCCTCGAGCTTCTCGCCCACGCCCATGAACTTGATCGGCTTGCCGACCACGCTGCGGAACGAGAGCGCCGCTCCGCCGCGGGCATCGCCATCGAGCTTGGTGAGGATCGCGCCGGTCACGCCCAGCGCCTTGTCGAAATGCGTGGCGACGTTCACCGCCTCCTGGCCGGTCGCGGCATCGATCACCAGCAGGATCTCCTGCGGACGGACGAGGTCGCGCAGATGGACGAGCTCCTGGACCAGCGGCTCGTCGATCTGCAGGCGGCCGGCCGTGTCGAAGATGACGGTGTCGCGGTCGTTCGCGCCGGCGAAGGCGAGCGCCTCGCGCGCGATCTTGAGCACATCGGTCTCGCCCTTCTGAACGAAGACGGGGACCTCCAGCTTCGCGCCGAGCGTGGCCAGCTGGTCCATGGCGGCGGGACGATAGACGTCGGCGGCGACCAGAAGGACCTTCTTGCCCTGCTTCTGGAGCAGACGGGCGAGCTTGCCGGAGCTCGTGGTCTTGCCGGAGCCGTGGAGACCGCACATCAGGATGCAGGACGGCTTCCCGGTCAGCTGGAGCGCGGCGTGCTCCGAGCCGAGCAGGCCCACGAGCTCGTCGTGGATGATCTTGACCATCTGCTGGCCCGGATGGACCGACTGGATGACCTGCTGTCCGATGGCCTGTTCCCGGACGCGTTCGATGAAGTCCTTGGCGACCTTGAAGTTGACGTCGGCATCGAGCAGCGCGAGGCGCACGTCGCGGAGCGCGTCGCTGACGTTGGACTCGGAGATCTTGCCGAGGCCGCGCAGGTTGCGGAACACGTTCTGGAACTTGCCGCTCAGGGAATCGAACATGGGCGCGAGACTAGGCAGCGCCCGCGCGCAGGACAAACCGTGAATGCAACCTCGCGCGGTGGTGCGGACGGCAATGCCGTCGTCCGCAACTCTTGCCTTCTCAAGAGTCCGATACCAGCTCCTCGTCTGAGGTCGCTTCCAGTCCAGGTCTGGAATTTTCAAGAAGCTCAAAAAGAGTCCTGGTTCCCCACGCCGTCAGGTCAGGGACATCGATGGACTGAACGGAGGTCGATGAGGCCGCCGGCCGCATGAAAACCATCAATAGCGTTGGTGCACCGGGAGGGACTCGAACCCCCAACCATCTGATCCGAAGTTCTTTAACGGGGGTTTCCCTCATTTGGACCCAGTGGCTCTGACGAACCCAACCTACTGCACCACGGCCTGTTACGAGACTATGCAAAAGCGCCCACCTGACCTCTGATGGACCCACTTTCGGGCAAACAGTAACAGATTGCAGTATCAGACTCGGCGCTACTGATTTCGCCGAATCCCTCGAAGAGGAGGTCGAAAAACCGGGCCGCCTTTGCGAAGCTTCGTGGTCCTCGCCGCTTCCTGTGGCTGGGGCGAGAGCAAAGGGTGGGCCTCGGGAGCCTAGGCAAGGCACCTGTCCTAGGAGGAGGCGTTCCGGGGTTTGGGCCACCTACCAACCCTTGCTGGTTCGGTCCGGAGCGCCATCGATGGCGCGATAGAGCCCTCTGGCGATGTCTGGCGACCGGAGCGCCGTCACCCAACCCGCCTCATGGCTGCCCGGTGTCGCTCGACCCAGGACGCTCCGAACCTCTTCGTAGTGCCAACAACCGGCATCTACCTCCCTCGGACAGTAGCGAGGAA
>JBBRQL010000297.1:0-4534 GCA_038226425.1 Verrucomicrobiota bacterium | reverse complement strand
GGGCGGGCTACCAGCCCCCCGCGTTGGGAGCGCCGGGCACCCACCCTCCGGTGGGTGCGTCCTCTCGCCGAAGCTCGGCGGCAGGTTGCCGCCGAGAACGGCCAAGTTGGCCGTTCGACCCGGGATAGACTGCCTGATCCCGGCTGAGGCCGTGGTCCTCTGGCTTGCCCGCTCACGTCCGTGATTCCGAACGGACGCGAGCGATCACGGGAACGCGCCCTCGCGGGCGATCTTTGTCCGCCAGTCCGGCCTCGGACGCTCCAGCGCGCCTCTGCGATTCTCCCTCTCCCAGCGGGGACAGGGGTGAGGGAGGAGGGGGCGAGCATTCCCCCGGACCGTGGGAGACGACGTGAGGAGTTTCACTTCTCACTTCTTCGCCGAAGAGATCAGAGACTCCTCACGTCGTCTCCTACGAGATTCGTGGGCAGGCTCCACCGTCAAGGCTCACGGATCGCGCCCATGGACCGGACCTCTGAACCGGATCGAGGCGTCATCCGCGCGACAGCGTCTTGGAGTGCGCGTGGCTTGCCACCGCTTTCTTCGCGCCAAGGGTTTCGCCCGCCGGTCGGGTACAGCTAGGCCTCTGGGCTTCGCCGAAAACGGCAGCTCCGGTTCGCTCCACCGCCGCACTTGCTCCAAGACCTCGCGGACAACGGACGGCTCATGGGTAAGGGAAAAGTCTCCGGACGCCCTTGGAGCATCGGTCGCCCGTCCGACCAGGTCTGCGATGAGGGATCCGCCAGCGGCATCGATCCGAGGATGTCCGCCACTTCGGATCGCGCCCTCCGTGACAGGGGGCGCGATTCTTCGACTCCCTGCGCCCCGGTTTTTCCAGCGTGTCCGCGCTTCGGGCCCCGTCCGCGGATCACGGTTTGTCCGTGATCTTGTCCCAATCGAAATCGCGGGTCTCCGCGTACCGCTCGAAGGCGCGTTCGTGCAGGATGAGCACGGCCCGGGCGACGCTCGAATCGTCCGAGCGTCCGACCATGCCGAGCGAATCCGGGATGAGGTCCATCTTGCGGTGCGCGTAGGTGAGGGCGAAGACCGCGGCGGTCAGCGCGTGGTAGGGAAGGTCCTTGTAGGCGCCCTCGGCGACGTCCTCGACGGCGTCGGCGAGGAACTCGAGCTGGTCCACGAGGTGCGGGAACTGCGGCGCGTTGATCTGGGCGAACTCCACCTTCCACATCGGGAGGCTGCGGAGGACTTTCTCGACCAGCGCGGGGGTGACCTGCGCGGAACCGTGGTTCACGAAGTTGGCGATCTCGGACATGCGCCGAGACTAGCGACCTCGTCCGACGGGGCAACCTGCAACATCGTGGTGCCCCGATTGTGGTCCTCCTGTCGCTTGTTCCCATGCCGATCCGGGATCAACAGGAGGAAAAAATCCAGGTCGCCACAAGCGGCATCGAGACCTGTAGGGAGGATGAAACCGGCGATGGGTCGGGTCCGGGCGTCGTGGGTCAGGAGTTGCCTCCCGGTGGCGGTTGTTTCCGTCTGCGGGAAACCGGCAACGCTTTCTGGCGGGTCAGTTCCCGTTCGATCTGGAGGAACAGCTTCTCGCGCGCAGCGCTTTCGCTTTCGCGGGAATGGCGCAGCTCCATCGCGAGCAGCTTGACCGCCTCCTCGATGTCGCGCAGCCGCTCCTCCGACCGTCGGATGCTGATGCGGTGCTCCTGGAGCTCACGCGTCATGTCGAGGAACGCGTGCAACCAGTCGGCGAGGGTTTTCCACATCGCTACGCGCCCTGGAGGATGGCCCGGACCTCGGTGAGGATGCTGGGCCGCGACGTTCGGCGGCGCTCGGTGCGGCGGCGCTCGGCGGCCAGTGCGCGCAGGATACGTTGTGCGTCCGCCAGGTAGCCGTCGGCCAAGGCTTTATGCTGCACTTCCAAGGTGGTGAGCACGACGGTTTTGTTCATGTGCGGAAGGTTATCACCGGGCACGGACATTTCAATCGCCGGATTCTGCGCCACGTGACGATACGCCTTCGACGGAAGCGCGGCACGCCGTGCGTCCGGTCCCGGCCCGGCGAGGAGCCTCACCAGACCTCCACCGGCCCCTTCGGCACCGGGATGGCCGTCCGCGTCGCCGAGGCCGGTTCGTCCGGGCGCATGAAGCTCGCGACCAGCGGCGGCGGCTCGAAGCGCGGCAGCAGCTCGCCCCGGTCGTCGCAGAACTGGGCGCGCCAGCGGAGATAATCCGCGAGGATCTCGTGGAACTCGGCACGCGACGACATCAGCACCACCTTCTTGTTGAAACCGCTCACCGGGCCGAACCGTTTCGCGTACCACGGCGCGACCTTGCGGAACATCACGCAGCCCAGCTCCTCTCCGAAGACCTCGACCATCAGGTCGAGGTGCCGGCTCATCACACGGATGCGGTCGGCGAAGGCCGGTTCCGGCGGCAGTTCGCCGGTCGCCATGAAGCGCTGCGTGCGCGTGAAGATCCAAGGGTCGTAGAACGCGCCCCGGCCGATGCTCACGCCGGCGCAACCGGTCTCGTCAGCCATCATCTTGGCAGCCGCCGGAGTGGTGACGTCGCCGTTGCCGATGACCGGGATCCGCCGCGCGGCCTGCACCACCGAGCGGATGCCCGCGAGGTTCACCGTGCCGGTGAAGCCTTGTTCCCGGGTGCGTCCGTGGATGAAGACCGCGGCGATGCCCGCGTCCTCCAACGCCCGCACCAGGTCCGGCGCCGTGAGGTTCTCGTCGTCCCAGCCGAGGCGCATCTTGGCGGTCACCGGGATCTTCAGCGCGTCCACCATCGTCCGGACCAGGTGCGAGGTCTTGTCGAGCTCGGTCATCATCGCCGAGCCGCCGCCGACCCGGCAGACCTTCTTCACCGGGCAGCCCATGTTGATGTCGATGGAGCTGACGCCCTGCGCTTCGAGCCAGAGCGCAGCGTCGCGCATCTCCTCGGGCACGGCGCCGAAAAGCTGGACCGCCAACGGCCGGTCCCGGTGGTCGGTCTCGATCAATTTCAGGGCCTTGCGGTTCTTCTCGATCAGGGAGCGGGCGTTGACGAGGTCGGTCGTGGCGAGGTCGAGCCCGCCGATCTCGCGGGCGACGATGCGGAAGGGCAGGTTGGTGTAGCCCGCCAACGGCGACAGGAAGAGATTGGAGCGCAGCCGGAGCGGCCCGAACGAGATCACGGCGGGACGTTAAAGGCCGCATCGAGGGAACGAAAGGCTGCTCGGCGTCAGAACCGCGCCGTCAGCGCGACGCGGGCAGCGAGCGGTTCCACAGGATGGTAGTGGATGTCGTCGTAGCCTCCGGATGCCGCGTCGTAGCGCGGATCGGCCGGGGCGATGGGCTCGCCGCGGAGACGCGACGGGCAAAGGTAGTCGATGTCGCTGTCCTTCCGGTCGAGCAGGGTGAAGACCTCCATCGCGAGCGTCCGATCGGCGTTGATCCGGTAGCCCGCCTGGCGTTGAGCCTCAGCGTGCCGTCGCTGCGGACGGAAGCGTCCTCGATCACCGGACGCGGGCCGAGGTAGCGCAATCGGAGGCAGGCGAAGAAACCCTTGGGCGCGGGAAGATCATGCACGCTCACACCGGCGGCCAACACGGTCTCGATGCTGCCCGGAAAGACCCACCGACCGTTGGAAGTCCGACGCCACCACAGGGGGCGCGGACCGCGAGAACGTGATCATTGAACTGAGGCAAGGCTTCGTGCTTCCGACCGTGTGTCCGGAAAACTTCTGCTCGACTGAAGCCGCCCTGAGTCTGGCAGTCGCGACCAATCACCGGACGGTGCTCTTCGAGGAGCTTATCGGATCGGAGCAGCGCATGGCGATCCACTCGCTACAATCCTGCATGTTCGTGACCGTGGGAGTGCCGGGGCGTCCCGGGGAGGCCTCCGTGAGGCTGGCGGTACCGGGGGGACACGCCTTCGGCAGAAGATCCTGAGCCCGGTGCCCAGCTGCGATGCTGCCGAAAACCGCCCCGTTTTCAGCAGATGACCCGGGTCAAAAGCGACGGCCAACGGCATGGGTCCGACGGAGCGTTTCGTGGCGGTTTCGCTGATGACGCCGGCGTCGAGTTTCAGCCGTCCATCGAAGAAACGGAGAAGACGGAGCCCTCCGGCGCTCCTATTTCCGGCCTGCGCTGGATGGTTTGCCGGCCATGGCCGGGTAGGCCAGCCCTGCGAGAGCCGCGCCGAGGACCGGGGCCACCCAGAACAGCCACAGCTGTTGCACGGCCCAGCCGCCGACAAACAACGCCGGGCCGGTGCTGCGCGCGGGGTTGACGGAGAGGTTGGTGACCGGGATGCCGATCAGATGGATCAGGGTCAGTCCCAAACCGATGGCGATGGGGGCGAAACCTTGCGGTGCGCGCGGGTCGGTGGACCCCAGGATGATCATCAGGAAAAAGAAAGTGAGCACCGTCTCCGCGACAAATGCCGAGCCCATGGCGTATCGACCGGGCGAATGTTCGGCGAAACCGTTGGCCGCGAAGCCATCCGCCGTCGTGAACCCGGCTTGGCCGCTCGCGATGAGCCACAGCACGGCCGAGCCGGCTATGCCTCCGAAGACCT
>JBBRQL010000296.1:0-4583 GCA_038226425.1 Verrucomicrobiota bacterium | reverse complement strand
CCGATCCGCGACAACGTGCTCGAGAGCATCTCGCAGATCGACGGACAGGTCGTGATCAAGGTGTTCGGCGAGGATTCGGCCACGCTCCAGCAGCAGGTCGACGCCGTCATCCGCAAGGTCGTGGGCGTCCGCGGCGTCGCCCGCGCCTTCGTGGACCGCGCCGGCGAGGTTCCGCAATCGGTCATCGAGGTGGACCGCGCGGCGGCCGCCCGGCACGGACTGAACGTGCAGGACGTCGAGGACGTGATCGAGACCGCGCTCGGCGGCAAGGCGGCGACGGAGCTCTGGGAAGGCGAGAAGCACTTCAGCGTCGTCCTCCGCCTGCCGCAGCCCGAGCGGGCCCTGGAGAAGCTGCGCGGCGTGCTGGTCGACACGCCGGCCGGCGCGCGCATCCCGCTGGGCCAGCTCGCGGACTTCAAGGTGACCAGCGGCGCGATGAACATCAGCCGCGAGAACGGGACGCGCGTGAAAGCCGTCGGCGTCTTCATCCACGGCCGCGACATGGGCAGCGTAGTCGCCGACATGCAGGCCAAGGTCCGCGAGCTCACGATGCCGCCGGGCTATCTGGTCACGTGGAGCGGCGAGTTCGAGAACCAGCAGCGCGCGATGAAACGCCTCGGGCTCATCGTGCCCATCAGCGTGTTCCTGATATTCCTGCTGCTCTTCAACACCTTCCATTCCGTGAAGAGCGCGCTGCTGATCCTGCTCAACGTCCCGTTCGCCGTCATCGGCGGCATCGTGGCGCTCTGGGTGACCGGCATCCCGTTGAGCGTGAGCGCGGCCATCGGGTTCATCGCGCTTTTCGGACAGGCGGTGCTCAACGGCGTCGTGATGGTGAGCTGCTTCAACCAGCTGGTCGACGAGGGGAAGAGCCCGGCCGTGGCCGTGAAGGAAGGCGCGACGATGCGGCTCCGCACGGTGCTGATGACCGCGATGCTGGCGATGCTCGGCCTGCTGCCGATGGCCTTGTCGCACGGCATCGGCTCCGAGACGCAGCGTCCGCTGGCGCTCGTCATCATCGGCGGTCTGCTCAGCGCGACGCCGCTCACGTTGCTCGTGCTGCCGACGCTCTATCTGCTCTTCTCCAAGAAGGGCGAAGACGACACGGAAACGGCACCGGCGCCGGCGCCGGTCCACGCCTGACGCGGTTCCCTTCGGACGCCGGTGGTGGGCGGGGGAGATGGAAGCGACTGCGTCCGGTCCGCGGTCCATCACACCGATGCGACGTCTCGCGGGGCGGGATCCTGGGGGCCGCTTGGCAGGGGGCGTGGGATCGCTGGGCCTTGGGCTCCGGGGTGCCGCCGGACGAAGTCGGCGGGTGCGATCAGAAGTGGCGGTCAGCAGCATCCGGAGAGGGAACGAAACGCCCTGGGCTCCCGGCTGTCCGGCATTGTCCGTGGGCTTGCATCGGACCTCTTCCATCCGGCGAGCCGGCCACGGAAGCTCCAACCCGGTCCTACGGTTCTCCCTCTCCCTGAGGGAGAGGGCGGGGTGAGGGTGAAGGGTGAAGGGTGCGTGCAAACCCGTGGCTTTCAATCCGTGGACGGCCGTCCCCCTCACCCGTCCCTCTCCCGCCGGGAGAGGGGAAAGGCGCCGGATGTCGTGGGTGCTTCGGTTGCCGTCCGGCCAGTTCTGCAACGGGGCCGCTTGCGACAGCGCTCACCCTTCTGGCCGCCCGTTCTAAACGCACCAGAAGTCGGCCGTTGACTTGAAACAAGCGCGCGTCCTCCGTGTCTTCCAAGGCGACGACCCAAGGATTCCATGGACTTCCCCGCATCTTCTCTGCTCGACCGCCGTGCCTTCCTTCGCACCACCGCGCTCGGCGTGGCCGCGATGTCCGGCGTGCCTGGGTCGTTCGCCGGCGCGCCGCTGCCGGTGCTGCCGGAGTACCGGGGCCCGAACGTCATCGTCGTCCGCTGGGGCGGCGGCGCGCGCCGGCGGGAATCCATAGAACCGCGCACCACCTACGCACCGTTCCTCACGCACGAGCTCGCCAAGCGCGGCGTGCTGTTCCCGAGGATGGAGATCGCCCAGTTCGAGGGCCTCCAGACCAGCCACGGCGAGGGCACGCTGAACCTGCTCACCGGCAAGTACGACCGCTACCAGGACATCGGCCGCGAGCGGGCCGACGCGGGCTTCAAGCTGCTCGGCGCCCGGTTCGAGGCGAAGGTGCCGACGATCTTCGAGCACCTGCGCGAGACCTTCGCCATCCCCGACCACCAGGCGCTGCTCATCAACGGCGAGGACCGTGCGGACGAGGAGTTCTACAACTTCAGCAACCACCATCTCTTCGGCGTGAGCTACCGTTCGCAGACGCTCAGTCTCCGCCGCTACAAGACCTGGCTGCTCCGCCAGCATCTCGTCGCCGGCAAGTGGGACGGCAAGGAGCTGGAGAAGCAGCGCAAGGAGCTGGCGAAGCTGGAGGACCTCGACTACCGCGCCTCCAAGGAACACGGCCAAGGCACCGCCATCGAGCGTTTCTGGGAAGATTGGCGCGGCTATTACGGCGACACCGGTCTCGTGAACCCGCGCGGCGACCGCCTCCTCACCGAGCTGACGCTGCGCGCGCTCAAGCAACTCCGCCCGAAGCTCGTCATGGTCAACTACCAGGACTGCGACTACGTCCACTGGGGTTATCTCGACCACTACACCCGCGCCGTCGCCATCATGGACGAAGGGCTCAAGACGCTCGTGTCCGCCGTCGAGGCCGATCCCGCCTACCGCGACGACACCGTGTTCGTCGTCGTGCCGGATTGCGGGCGCGACGACAACCCGTTCATCGACGTGCCGTGCCAGCACCACTTCAACTCCCGCTCGGCGCACGAGATCTTCGCGCTGGTCTTCGGCAAAGGCATCCCGCGCGGCGCCGTCGTCGACAAGCTGACCGACCAGACCTGCATCGCGCCGACCATCGGGCGGCTGATGGGCTTCAAGACCGGGTTCGCCGAGGGAACCGCGTTGGAGGAGGCCTTCGCATGAACTCCGATCCTTCCGGCCACGAACTCGACACGCGCACCGCGGAAGGGCAGGGCGCCTCCGACGGCTCCGGCCTCGTCCCTCGGAAGGCGGCGAGCGCCGATTTCCGCGCCAAGGCGTGGCGAGCCGTCTGCGCCGTTTGGAAGGTCGGTTTCGGAGCGCTGTGCGGCATCTCGTTCCTCGGCAGCTTCCTCGTGGTCGGCTGGGCTCAACGCGCCGCGCGGCGCGAAGTGGTGAAGTCGTGGTGGAAGCGCAGCGCCCTCCGCCGACAAGGCGTGGGTTTCGCCGAGTTCGCCGAAGCCGACGGCCGGACCGCCGCGCTGGCGCATTGGCCGGACTGGTTCTTCGGCGGCCCCGAGGCGGCGCTGCCCGCAGTGGATCGGGCTGCCGCGACCGATCGCTCGCGAGCGCCAGGCGCCGATGACGGCGCGGTCCCATCGGGATCTCCGTCGCGCTCTTGGATCCGGCGCTGGTCCGGTTCGTTCGGGCTCAACTTGAAGCTCGGGATCCAGGCCGCCTTCAACACCTCCGTGGTCCTTCTGCCCGGCGGATTGCTCTGGTCCTTCGCTTGGTACGCCGGATGGCAGAACTCGTTCAACAAAGGCTACGAGAACGCGCCGATCGGACCGTCCACCTTCGCTCTCGGGGTCCTTCTCTTCACCGGCGCGATGTTCTATCTGCCGATGGCGCAGGCGCGGCAGGCGAGCACCGGCGATTGGCGTCAATTCTACCGGTTCAAGCTGGTGTGGAAGATCGCGCGCCGCGGCTGGATCGCGGCCTTCGCGCTCGCCGTGCTGGCTCTGGTGCTCGCGTTCCCGATGGGCGTCTTCCGTGTGCTGCCATCGGCGTTTCCCGGCATGTTCGCCTCGCTGCTCGACCTGTCGGCGACCGAGCAGCTCCGCTGGATCCGTCGATATTATTTCTTCACCGCGCTCTACGGCGTGCCCGCGTTCGTGCTGTTCCGCCTGATGGCGGCGCGGGTATACGCCGGCGCGATCTGCGGCGCGGTGCAGTCGGGCGCGATCAGCGAAGAGGACCTTTCCGACGGAGAATGGGAGACGCTCCATCGCCTCGGCCTGCTCCGACCGACGCCGACACCGGCGCCGGCGCGTCCGCTCCTGGTGAAGATCATCGCCTGGCTCGCGACGCGCACCGGCCGGATCACCTCCGCCGTGGCGACGTTCGTCGTCTGGCTGCTCTTCGTCTTCAACGTGATGACGACGGAGTTCCTGCATTTCCACGTCGGCGGACGCGGCTGGTGGAACCAACCGCTGCTCCAGTTGCCGTGGTTCGACTACACGCCGAAGAACCTCAAGAAGACCGCGAAAGCAGAGCAGGACGGAAGCGTTGTCCGCCAACCCAGCCGGAACGCGGAAGTTCGGTGACCTGGCTCCGTCGCAGGAGGACGCTTCGTGCGTGCCGGTCCGCAAAAGGTCTTGTCATGCGAACGAGAGCGGATGACGAGTCCCCTTCGTCCTCACGGATCCCGCCTCGCGCCGCCCTCGGCCAAGCCGTGGTGTTGCCGGCGGATTGCTATATCCTCGGCTGGATCCCCGTCGAAGACCCGGGCACTGTCAGATACTTGAGTGGCTCGTTGAGATTCTCGG
>JBBRQL010000295.1:0-4593 GCA_038226425.1 Verrucomicrobiota bacterium | reverse complement strand
GGGCTGATGGCCGTCACCGTCGGCGGGGCCACAAAGGTGTAGAGCGTGTTCCCGGCGTTGCTGCCGCCCACGGTCGTCACCACCACGCTGGCGGTGCCCGCCGCGTGCGCCGGCGTCGTGCAGGTGATGCTGGTGGCGTTCACCACGACCACGCTGGTCGCGGCGGTGCCACCGATGGTCACGGCGGTCGCTCCGGTGAAGCCCGTGCCCGTGAGGGTCACGCTCGCGCCGCCCAAGGTCGTGCCGCTCGCCGGGCTGATGCCCGTCACCGTCGGCGGGGCCACAAAGGTGTAGAGCGTGTTCGCACCGTTCGAGCCGTAGGGCGTCGTCACCACCACGCTGGCCGTGCCGGCCGCGTGAGAAGGCGTCGTGCAGGTGATGCTGGTGGCGCTCACCACGACCACGCTGGTCGCCGCCGTGCCGCCGATGGTCACGCCGGTCGCGCCGGTGAAATCCGTGCCGGTGAGCGTCACGCTCGCGCTGCCCAAGGTCGTGCCGCTCGCAGGGCTGATGGCGGTGACGGTCGGCGGGGGGATGGTGAAGACGTAGGCCGCTCCGGAATCAGTGGCCGAGTTGTCCGCTTGATTGCCGCCCACCCCGGTGGCGTTGCTGTCCTCCAGAAAAGCCCCGACGACCACCGTGTCGCCCGACACCGCCACGGACCAGCCGAACTTGTCACTCGCCCCGGTGTTGCTGGCCTTGAGGTAAGCCTGCTGGCTCCACGTGCTCCCGCTGCGCGTGAAGACGTAGGCCGCTCCGGATAGAAGGGCGGAGTTGTCCGCTTGATCGCCGCCCACCCCGGTGGCGTTGCTGGCCTCCTGATAAGCCCCGACGACCACCGTGTCGCCCGACACGGCCACGGACTGGCCGAACTGGTCAAACTGACTGGTGTTGCTGGCCTTGAGGTAAGCCTGCTGGGCGACCGGATCGATGGTGATGGGGTAGCGCGCGCTGCGCTCGTCCACCACGAGGCGGAAGCTCCCTTCCCCCGCCGGCTCAAAGCGCGAGGCGAGCACGGTCCCATCGGCATCCCAGACCTTCAGGCCGACGTAGTTCAGCACCGTGGCCCCGGCCCCGTCTTGGAAGCCCACGCCCAAAGCGTCCGCGGCGACCACCGGCTTCAACGTCCCGCGCGTGGCGAGCACGAAGGTGAGAGAATTGGGGATCGCGGATCGCGGATCGCGGATCGCGGATCTCCACGGGGCGCTTCTTCACGGTGAAGCCGTGCTCGAGACCTCGCGCGTCGTTCACGAACCATTCCTGCACCGTCGCGTCCCACTGGTAGCTCAGGCGTTGACCGTCGGCCTTGACCGCGGGCGTGCCATGGACCGCCTTCTGCGCGTCGCCGATGCCGTAGCTCTGGAGTTCCAGGCCCCATTCCCATCCGCCGTCCTGCGGCCGGGCGAGGAAACCGCGCTGGTCGAACGTCGTCAGCCACTGCTGCCCCGGATTGCGCGCCTGCATCACCCCCGGCTGCCCCGCCACCGGCTGGAACGCATGACGCCCCGCCTCGTACGTCGCGCGGATGCTCGACCAATCGGACTTGGCGAGGCCTTCCGGCACCTGGTCGGGCGAGGTGATCTGATGGGGTTTGACCGGCTGCGCCGCGTGGACGGGAGCGAGACCAATGGCTACCGCGGCCAAAATGCCGCAAAGCGCCCGTCCACCGCGCAGGAGGACCAAGTCGACCAAGGGGAGGATCATCATGAAGGTTGTTACCCGCAAATCATCGGCAAGGGCGAGACAATCGTTGGGTGCGATCCGAAGTGGCGGTCAGAAGAGGTGAGAAAGCGGGTGCGGGAACGGTGGGATGCAGCGGTGAAGCCAGTCGCGGACCTCCCTGGTGTCGCGTGGTAGGGCGAAGCTCCTGCTGAGCCCCTGCGAGTTCACGGGCCGCCCTTTGCTCAGCGGCTCAGCAGGAGCTTCGCCCTACCGGGTCGCGGGGTTGCAGATGGATCCGGGTGGAACGGCCAACCTGGCCGTTCTCGGCGGCAACTTGCCGCCGAGCTTCGGCACAAGGACGCACCCACCGGAAGGTGCGTTCCCGGCGCACCCAACGCGGCGGGCCGGTGGCCCGTTCCTCCCAGCCTTTGTCTGCATGGTTCCAGCTCAGGCAGGCGGAATTTCCAGGCAGACTCTCAGCCAGGACGATGCGGTCGGAGCGCGGACGGTCACGTCCGCGAGTGCCGCCCGTAGGAAGCGCCCGGAAGTTTCCGGCGGCAGGACGGCAGCACATTCGGGCGGGGGCCCGCCACGGTCCCGCGCCCGGCGTCGGGCACCCGTGTCCGCGCGGACGTGGCCGTCCGCGCTCCGTTGGACGGCTTCGTCCCGGCTTGGATTCTTCGGACGCTGGCGCCGCTGCGGGGCGGTTTCCACCGGGCGCATTTCCCGTCACAACGGATCGCGCGCTTGCCCGGTCGGTCGGCAGGCAGGCGGGTCGCCTGCCCTACGTTGTCCGTCTGCGACGCGCACCGGTTTCAGCGGCATCGTTCCGTCTGGGCTGGCGACGACGGTGCTCGCGGACGTGGTTGTCCGCGATCCGGTCGGACGGTGCCCGGCTCAGGCCGAGGCGGAGATGTCCTTCAGGTCGGCGCGTACGCTCTGGTAGCTGGTAGAGTACGCGAGCACGTCCGGATCCGGCGCGACGCCGTTGTGCGAGCAGTAGCTGGCGTAGGTGTCCGGCCACCAGTTGCGGTGGGCGGTGTGGCCTTGCCGGCGCCATTCTTCCCAGCCCATGAGCACCTTGCTCCAGCAGCGATCGCCATAGGCCACGGCCTCGTGCGCGCTGGGCATGTCGCTGACGTACCAGTCGCGTCCGACGCGGGCGTGCAGCACCTCGTCGGCCCAGTCGAAGTCTTGGAAAGTGGCCGCGAGCGGGTTGGCGGACAGGGTGGCTACCTCCCATTCGTGACGCTTGCCGGTCCTTGGCATGAGGCCCTGCTCGATGAAGTAGAGCACTGCGTGGCGCTCCTTGGGCGTGAGCTGGGTGGCGAGGCCGAGCGACCAGGTGAAGTTGACCATCACGTGGCGCGGCCAATCCACGCCCACGCTCACGAAACCGACCTCGCCCATCATCGCGTGGCGCGCCTCGTCCCAGAGCTGGCGGGTGAGGTCGCGGTAGTAGCCCCACGGCTTGTCGGGCGTCTCGGCGATGATGCCCGCCATCATCTCCGGCACGTCGATCTCGCGGAGGCGCTTGTAGAACATCATGAGCACCTTGGCGTCGAGCGGCCGGGCCGGGTCGTAGAGGAAGACCTCGGCGTTGACGCCCATGTTGTACGGGTCGGGGAAACGGGCGTCGCGCCGCGGGACTCCGTCGTAGCGGAACGGCGTCGCGGAACGCAGCCGCTCCGGCATCGCGGATGCCCCGGGCGCGGTGCCGTCGAGCCCTCCGGCCGCGGCGAACGCGCCTCGGACGACCGCCAGGCCGGCCATGGCGTCGCCGCGCTGCCCGGGCGAGACCAGCGCGGAGACGGCCTTGCGGCCGAAGTCGAGCATGTCGTCCACCTCGACGAGGGCGAACTTGAGCAGCCGGCGCGTCGGTTGGTCGGCGAGCGGATGCGCCTCGTCCTGGTGCTTCGCCATCGCCTCGCGCAGCGCGGGCAGGGCGACCTCGTGGAGACCGAGCAGCAGTTCTTCCGTGGTGGGCGCGGCGAGTACCTCATCGAAGGCGAGCGCGAGGCCGTCGTGCGGGACCTTGTCCAACCCGAGCGGCGGCTCGCGCATCTCGCCGACGCGGGCGCGCAACGCGGCGACGTGCTCGGCGCAAAGATAGGCGTGGTGGCTGAAGGCCATCTTCAGCTCGTACACCGGCTCGGGGGCGAGGCGCGCGATGAGGACCTGGTGGATGCGCCTGAAGGCGTAGTGGTGGCGCTTCAACCGGCGGACCGATTCCTCGACCGACAACCCCGGGCGGACGGCATCGGTGAAGCCGGCGAGCCCGGCCAACGCGGGAAGGCCGCGGTGGGTCTGGTAGGCGGCGGCGAACCGGAGTGCGGCGGTGGTCGTTGGAGCCTTCATAGCGTTGGTCATCGATTAGCCCAGACCGGGCGTGGCGACAAACTTTGCGTGGCGCCGAGTGCGAGCGGAGACGGCAGACGCTTGCGGCGCAGGTTTTCAACCAGCGGGTTTGACGAGTGGTGCTCGGCGTGGCTGTCAGGTGAGGCACACGCGTTTGGACACGGGCGGCACGGGCGGACTGGAATGTCCGCTCTCCCGGGCCGGGCCACTGGTTGTGCGGATCGACGGGGTCCGCGCAGGCGGGACGCTTGCGCTCCCGGGTCGACCTGGTCAGGTCTTGATGAACTTCGCCGCCTGCGCCGCGGTCGCGCCGTCGTGGACGATGGCCATGAGGGCGCGCGTCATGCCGGCGGGATCGGGGTGCTGGATGATGTTGCGTCCGTAGACGATCCCCGCCGCGCCTTGCTGGATCAACTGCTCGGTGCGGGCGAGGATCTCGCCGTCGGGCGCCCGGCCGCCGCCGCGGACGAGCACGGGGATGGTGCCGGCGATCTGGACGACCTTGCCGTACACGCCCACGTCGTCGGTCGGGTCGGCCTTGATGATGTCGGCGCCGAGCTCCACGGCTTGGCG
>JBBRQL010000294.1:0-4606 GCA_038226425.1 Verrucomicrobiota bacterium | reverse complement strand
GGCGTCGCGCGGCGGCAACCGGAGGAGGTTCGAGATGGATCGGCGCAGCAACGCCGGGTCGCCCGGGTTAAGGAGCACCGCGGCACGCCAATGGTATGCCGCCTCGTCGAACCGGCGATGCGCCTCCGCGTTCCGGGCCATGCCTGCCCGGGCTGCTGCCTCGGCCAGGTCGATCCAGCTCACGCGGATGACCGGCGAGATCCCTGGAGGTGTCACGATCCAGACCTTGGGAAGGCTGGACGCGATGAGCATCACGACGAGCACGCAACCGCACCAAGCGTACCGGAAGCGGCGTTCGAACAGGAGATGCCGGAGAAGCGGCCGCTCCGCCAGCCGGCGCCAGATGTCGTCCGGCGTCCAGATCCACCAGCGCCCGACCGGCAGTGGATCCGGAGCAGCATCCACCGTTGGAGGATCTTCGGCCATGGCCCGACGATATTCCTTTTGGGGTGCGATGCCGGGGACCGCCGGCGCGGGAAGACTCAGCCCTTCTTGAGGCTTTGTCGTGCCGTCTCGAACCACTGGACCTGCGGCGGGAAAAGATGCCGCACCTCGACCTTCTCGGCGACGGTGGCGGCTTCGTTGGTGCGACCGGCCTGCAGATGGCACTGGAACCAGCTGAACGCGAGCATCGTGCGGTCGCCGTCGCTCATCCCGGTCGACGAGACCGACCGGAGGATCCGCTCGCTGTCGGCGGTCCGGCCGTTCTGGACCAAGGCCAGCGCGTGGTTCACCTGGGCGATCCGGGAGTTCGGCGCCCGCCCGATGACGTCGAGCGTCAGCTGCACCGCGTCGGCCGGCCTCTCCCTCATCATGAGGAGGGCCGCGGCGAGGTTCGATGCGCTCACGGTGTCCGGGGCCAACAGGTGCACCTTCTCGCAGGCGGCGAGCAGCAGATCCGCTTGGCGGCTCTCGAAGGCGGCCAGCTGGACCTGCTTCCAGAAAGCGATGTCGGTGCCGGCCACCGACTCGAGGCGCTTGAGCAGCACGGCGGCAGATTCAGGATAGCCGAGGCGGTTCAGGGTGACCGCCGATTGGAACGAGACCATCGGGTTGGGCGGTGGCAACGTGACGAACTGGTCGAAGGCATCCTTCGCCAACGCAGGATGTCCTAGGCCCTGTTCTGCGACGCCCATCAGGAACCACCCGTAGTTGCCCAGTGTCTCCTTCAACCGCTCGTCCTGCCGGAGTTCCAGCGCAACGCTCCGGATCTGGTCCCATAGTTTTCCGGCCGCCAACAGGTCGCCCATGCGCACCCATATCACCGGGTTGTGCTTGAAGTCGTCCATCTGTTGGTTGAGGAACTGGAGCCCTTCGTTGTACAAGCCGAGCCGTGTGAACACGGCCAGAAGTTGTTCCGCTTCGCCCGGCGTCTGCGGACGGGCGGTGTAGGCCCGCGCCAGAGCAGCGGCGTCGGCCTTGCGTCCGACGATCTCGAGGAGCTGCCAGTGGAGGATGTGGTCCTTGATCGTGTCGTGGTGCAAGTCGACCAGCTCCGCCAAGCGTTTCTCGAACGAGACGAGGTCGAGCGTCTTGTGGTGCACGCGGACCAACAGGGTCAACGCAAGGCGTCGCGATGCCGGGTCCGCCAGCGCGGCTTCCAGACGGGCACGTCCGCCGGGGGCCTCGCCGGCCGGGCCCCATCCGGCCTGCCACGCGGCGTGGTAGAGCGCGGCGTTGGTGTCGCCGGCGACGCTATCGCCGCGCTGTCTCCAAGCTTGCGCGAATTTCTCCATCCGGCCGGACAAGAACAAGGCTTCCAGGTAGGCCGTGGTGGTGGATGGACCGACCGGCACGTCGGCCTTCTCCAACGCGGCCACGATCCATTCGTGCTGGTCGTACAAGGCGTGGAACCGGACCGCCAGATCGAGGTCCGCGGCGTTCGTCCGGGTGAGCCGGAGCAGGCTCAGCGACTGCCAACGGCCGTGGCTGAGCCAGACGAGGTCCGGGACCGGCTGCCGAATCAGGGAGCCGACGAAACCGCGCACGGACTCGACGGAAGCCTGGTTGTTCGCCAGCGCGGCCAGCCAGATCGGGAGCGCATCGCCCAACCGGCCCTGGGCCTCGACAGCCTTCGCCGAACGCCGCAACGACGCGGCCTGCAGCATGTCGAGCCCGCTCACCTTGATCGTCTGGTCGTAATGGGGCGGAGATGTCGTGTAGATCTTCGGCAGCATCAGACCCATCACGATGAAGATGGCGAAGCAAGCGATGACGGCCCACCGGAACTTCGTCTCGTAGAAGAGCAGGTGGAGCAGATAGTTCGTCTGCACCGCGCGCGGAGCTTTCCGCTTACGTGTCCGGACCCGGCGCCGGTCGGACGTGCTGTCGGAAGCGGGATCCTTATCAGGGGAATCCGCATCAGTCCGGTCTGTCGGGGACGGTTTTTCGGATGAATGGGGATCCATGGCCTAGGTTTGGACCACATTAGAGACGGTTCTTCCGGTGGATGGGAAGCGGGGATTTCCGCGCGGCGCGACCCGTCAAGGCGCGGCTTCCGGAGCGGAGGGCCTTGGCGGCATCCGCGACGACCCATCTGCGCGTCTCCAAGGCGTCCTTCGCCGTCGTCGGATCCGCGCCGGTCAGCTCCGACACGATGCGCACGGCGCGGTCGCGCAGCTTCACGTTGGACGGATTGAGGTCGACCATCAGGTTGCCGACCACCTTGCCGGTACGGACCATCGCGAGCGTGGTGACGGCGTTGAGGACCAGCTTGGTCGCTGTGCCGGCTTTCAGGCGGGTCGAGCCGGTGAGCACCTCGGGTCCGAGGTCCGGCGCGATGACGACGTCGGGTCGATGCCCGCGCGCGAAGACGAGGTGCGGGTTGAAGCAGAGCAGTGCCGTGCGGGCCCCGCTTCGCTTCGCTTCGGCGAGAGCGCCCCAGACGAAGGGCGTCCGTCCGCTGGCCGCGATGCCCACGACGACATCGCCGGCCTTCACGCCACGCAACCGGACCGCCTCCGCGCCGGCCGCGGAGTTGTCCTCCGCCCCCTCCACCGCCGAATGGAGCGCCTTCACGCCGCCGGCCATGATTCCTTGGACCTGCTCCGGCGAGCTCCGGAACGTCGGCGGGCATTCGCTCGCGTCGAGCACGCCGAGACGTCCGCTCGTCCCGGCACCGACGTAGAAAAGGCGGCCGCCGGAGGCGAACGCATCCGCCACGTGGCGCACCAGCCGCTCGACGGCCTTCCGCTGTGTGCGCAACGCCGCCGGGACCGTCTCTTCCTCCGACCACATCAGCTCCAGGGCTCCGGACACCGGCATCCGGTCGAGCTGCATCGAACGCGGGTTGCACCGTTCCGTGGGCGACATCTCGCGCGACGACGGGATCTCCGGGCGTGCGGCGACGGCGATGGCCGTCTCGGGCGACGGCCGGGGCGTCATCGCCGGCGCCCTTCCTTGCCGGGAAGCGGCGAGCGCCATCGCGACCGCGCCCCAAGCGGATTCCCGGGCCATCGGCGCGACGGTGGATCCGGGTCGTGCGGCGCGGATCCGCTTGGCCACATTGCCGGCGAAGCGCGTCTGTCGCAGCAGCACGGATCCGCTGAGCACGAACGCGACGGCGGCCTTCTTCCCTGCCAAGCGGACGGCACAGGCGAGCGCGTCGTCCGCGAGGATCCCTGCCGTCTCCGCCAGGACGGTCCGCGCGACCCGGTCGCCTTCCGCCGCCGCGGCGAAGACCTCGGGCGCGAGCGCGGCGACCTCGGTCTTCGAGGCGGATTGCATCCATGCGATGAGTGCGTCCGGGGTGTCCTCCCCGACCGTTCTCAACGCGCGTTGGCCGAAACGGCACCAGACCTGGCTATGGTCGACGGATCTCACGGCGGCCCGCAACGCGCGGAAGGCGATGTCGTAGGCGCTCCCGCGGTCGCCGAGCAAGTGGCCCCAGCCGCCGACCTTCGCCGTCGTTCTCGTCGCGTCCCTGCCGTAGCAGCACGAACCGGTGCCGCTGAGCACGACGACGCGGGCTGCGGGCGGCCCGCCCTTCGCGTCGAGTTCCGCCGCGGCGAGGGCCGATCCCAGGTCGTGGTCGACGCGATGCGGGATCCCGGGCCAGACCGCCTCGACTGCGGCGCCGACGCGGGCCCGGTCCGCTGCGTCGCGCGCGCCGGCCATGCCCACGCCGATGGCGTCGGGCGCGGGCAGCTGCGCGCGCAGGCCGCGGAAACGTTCCGCGAGCTGCTCGTCGGTGAGGAGACGGAGGTTGGCCGGCCCGGCCTCGGCCCGCGCCACGGGCCGCAGCGCGGCGTCGGCCACGATGGCGACGGTACGCGTGCCGCCGCATTCGATGCCGAGGAGGACGGGCGTTCGGGTCACGGGCGGAGCATGGGACCGGGAACATCGAACGTCGAACGTCGAACGCTGGACCCTGGGCGCCGGAGCCGGCGTCGAGAAAAGACAGCAGCCCGGATCGTCCGGTGAGGACCCGCCGTTCCGCGGTGGGACCACGGCATCGGGCCGGATCGTCGTGCCCCGTCGAGCTTGGGCTTCGCTTTCGCCCGCGGCTCCGATTCACTCGCGCGCGATGAACTTCCCGAAGATGGCCTCGTTCAAGACGCCGCAGGACCTCGTCCTCCGGATCACCGAGCTCGGGCTCGATCTGCCG
>JBBRQL010000293.1:0-4610 GCA_038226425.1 Verrucomicrobiota bacterium | reverse complement strand
TCGCCGAGCGCGCGCGCGACGGCGCCGTGGCACGCGGGCAGCCGTTCGATGCCGATGCGCAGTTCTGCGGGCGCATGGGCTGGCGCGGCGGTCGGCGCGGTCGGGGTCTCGGACATCGGGGTGGAATCTTGGCGGAGGACCGGTGCGCTGTCAGGCGGCTTATTCCGGCTTGTACCACATCCATTCGGCCGTGGGTTCGTAGGGATGGTACGGGTCGACGGTGAGCGCCGGGGTGAAGTTCTGCTGCTTGACGTGGCCGTCGGTGAAGAGCGTCGGGGAGATGAACCGGCCGGGCGCCCTGCGAGGGTCGACGAACTCGACCGGGCCGGCCGGATGGAAATGCCACTGGTACCAATACGGGCTGTCGCCGGCGTAGATCCGGGCCGGTGGCTCGTGCATCAGGATGAACCGCGACGGGTCCGGCACCCAGCCCTCGGGCTTGCCGGCGATGGACTCGAAAGTCCCTTTGGGCCGGCCGAGATAGCTGCCGCCGCTGAGCAGGGTGAGCTTGCCGCCGTTGTACTGATAGCTGTTGCCGACGGACTGGTAGTTCGACGGCGCGAAACCGTAGCCCGGTTGGCCGCGATCGGCCGGGCATCTGAAGACGGCGGAGGGCTTCACGTAATCCCAGAGAGGCCGCGCCCGGGCGCTGGCGTAGACGTTGCCGAAACCGGGCGCCGGATCGCGTCCGCCCAAGGTCTGGGTGACCAGCTTCGACACCCCGGTGGAGGCGCCCGAGACCGGGTCGACATCGACGACGGACGCGAGCGGATACCGGCCGTCGTAGTCGTCCGCGTAGAGCTGGGTCGCCAGACCGAGCTGGCGGAGGTTGCTCACGCACAGGATGACGTTCGCGCGCTGCTTCGCGCCGCTGAGGGAGGGCAGGAGCATGCTCGCCAAGATGCCGATGATCGCGATGACCACGAGCAGCTCTATGAGGGTGAAGCCGCGCGGCCGGCGGCCACCGGGGCGTTGGCATCGTGTATCCATGGCTCGACAAGGGTTGACCATCGCAACCAAGCCTGAATGTTTACGTGTGTAAAGAGATATCTCGGCCGGTCCGGAGCGGCCGGTGCCGGGCGAGTTTCGCCTTCCTTCCCCGCGGTCCGGCCTTAGCGTCCTGCGCCCAACGCATGGCTCTGCAGCTCTTCAACACGCTCACCCGCCGGGTGGAGGAATTCCGCCCGTTCGACGAGGCCGGCCGGACCGTCGGCATGTACTGCTGCGGGCCGACCGTCTACGACTACGGCCACATCGGGAACTTCCGGACCTTCGTCTTCGCCGATCTCGTGCGGCGCTATCTGACGTTCCGCGGCTTCAAGGTCCGGCACGTGATGAACATCACGGATGTTGAGGACAAGATCATCCGCCGCGTGCGCGAGACGGGGAAGACGCTGGAGGAGTTCACCGGGGTCTACACCGACGCCTTCCTGCAGGACCTCAAGACGCTGAACTGCGTGGTGCCCGCGGCGGAGGACCTTCCGCGCGCGACGGCCCACATCCCGCAGATCATCGACCTCATCGGCAAGCTGGAGCGGCGGGGGCTCGCCTATCGCGCGGCGGACGGCTCGGTCTATTTCAGCATCGAGAAGTACCGCGGTTGCGGCTGCCGCTACGGCCAGCTCGTGAAGCTCGATTTCGAGGCGATGCGCGTCGGCGAGCGCGTGGCGGCCGACGAGTACGACAAGGAATCCGTCGCCGATTTCGCGCTCTGGAAGGCGCGTGTTCCGGACGACGGGGCGGTCTTCTGGCCCAGCCCGTGGGGCGAGGGGCGTCCGGGATGGCACATCGAATGTTCCGCGATGAGCATGGCGCTGCTCGGGCCGAGCTTCGACCTGCATCTCGGCGGCGAGGACCTCGCGTTCCCGCACCACGAGGACGAGATCGCCCAGAGCGAAGGCGCCGCCGTGCAGCCGCCGGGCCGGCCCTTCGTGAAGCACTGGCTGCACGGCGCGCACCTGCTCGTCGAGGGGAAGAAGATGAGCAAATCGCTCGGCAACTACTTCACCGTGCGCGACCTCATGGCGAAGGGCTACACCGGCCGCGAGATCCGCTGCCTGCTGCTCAGCGCGCATTTCCGCGAGACCTTCAACTTCACCCTCGCCGGACTGGAAGGCGCCCGCGCCCAGCTCGCGCGGATCGACGAGTGCGTCGGGAAACTGCGCGAGGTCGCCGGGCAGGTCGGCGTCGCCCGACCGCCGGCGGACGACCTGTTCGTGGCCGCCTTCACCGCCGCGATGGACGGCGACCTGAACGTCTCCGCCGCGTGGGCCGTGGTGTTCGACTGGGTCCGCGACACGAACCGCGCCCTCGCCGCGGGACAGATGACCAGCGCCGAGGCCTCCGCGCAGCTCGCCGCCTGGGGACATCTGGACTCCGTGCTCGGCCTCGGATCGAAGCCGGTCGGCGAAGCGCCCCTCGACATCGTCGCGCTCGCGGACGAACGCGTCGCCGCGAAGAAGGCGAAGGATTTCACGCGCGCCGACGCCATCCGCGCCGAGCTCAAAGCCAAAGGCTGGGTCGTGGAGGACACGCCCAAGGGACCGAAGCTGAAGAAGCTCTGAACGGCGAAGATGCCGAGGAGCAAAGCCCGTCTTCGCGTTCTCTCGCCTTGGTTGTCGATCCACCCTGGTGTCCACGATCCACTCCATCACCGATCTCGCCGACCCGCGGCTGGTGCCGTTCCGGACGATGAAGGCGCAGGTCGGGCACCTGAACGACGGCGTCTTCGTGGCCGAAGGCCCGAAGGTCGTGCACCGGTTGCTGGAGTCCGGGCACGAGGTGTTGTCCGTGTTGTTGCCGCCGGAATGGCGGGCGGAGTTCGAGCCCTTGATCGCGGCCCGGTCCGGGACGATCGACCTGTTCGTGGCCGATCTGCCGGTGCTGGAGCAGCTCACCGGATTCGTGCTCTACCAAGGCGTGCTCGCGCTGGCGCGCGTGCCTCGCGCGGCGACGTTGGAAAGCCTGCTCGCCTTGCCGGGTCCGCGGTTCTTCGTCGCGCTGGACGGCTTGGGCAACGCCGACAACACCGGCACGATCGTGCGTAGCGCGGTCGCGCTCGGCGCGCAGGCCTTGGTCGTGGGCGAGACGGCGTCGCATCCTTACATGCGGCGCGCGGTGCGGAGCTCGATGGGCGCGATGTTCAAGCTGCCGTACCTGCTCTCGGCGGACTTGGCCGGGACCTTGGCGGCCCTGCGCGAGGCCGGGATCCGCTGTGTCGCGGCGCATCCGCGTGCCGGTGCGCGGACGCTCTGGGAGACGGACCTGGTCGGCGACGTCTGCGTGGTGCTCGGCGCGGAAGGACCGGGGCTCCGTCCGGAGATCGTGGCGGCGTGCGACGAGGCGGTGACCATCCCGATGGAGGCCGACGTGGATTCGCTCAACGTGGCGTCGGCCGCGGCGGTCTGCTTCGGCGAGGTGCAGCGGCAGCGGGTGGCGCGCCGTGGGGTCGGGTTGTGAGGCGTCGCGCGCGCCTCAGAGCCGGGTGCCGCCGAGTTCGAGGATGCGCGCGGAATGGGCCTCGGTGAGCGGCGTGACGCTGAGGCGCGATTGACGGATGAGCGCCATGTCCTTCGTGACGGCGTCGGTCTTGAGCAGGTCCAACGGCACGGGGGTCCGAAGCGGTTTCACCGGTGCGAGGTCCACGCAGGACCAATCGCCGTCCTCGGCCGTCGGATCCGGATAGGCCTCTCGCACGACCTTGGCGATGCCGACGATCTCTTTGCCGGTGACGCTGTGGTAGTAGAGCACGAGGTCGTCCTTCTTCATCGCGCGGAGGTTGTTCCGCGCCTGGAAATTGCGGACGCCCGTCCACGCGGTCTTCCCGTCGGCGACGAAGGTCTTCCACGCGTAGGCCTCGGGTTCCTGTTTCACCAGCCAGAGCAGCTTCAGCATGGCGCGAGGTTGGCCGGTAATCGCGCGGCGGCAAGCGCGGGGAACGGATGCGGACGGACCGCGCCGGGCGGCTCAGGCGCGCTGGTCCGCGCGGATCTTGACGAGGCCGGACTCCTTGGCGCGTTCGTCGAGGAAGGCGGCGAACACGCGCTGGAGGTCGCGCTTGGAAGAATTGAGCAAGTGCGCCAGCGGGACGAGGGACAGCAGGTTGAGCCACGCCCACCAGTGCCCGACGGCGGCGATGACGAGAATCCCGGCTCCGGCGACCGACCAGAAGGCGACCCGCGAAACGAACGTCCAGGAACTCTCCAGCCGGCAGCGGATGAGCTCGCGTCCGCCCCGGTGGAACTCCGCGGCGGTGGTGAACCGCAGCTGCGCCCAGCGCGATCCGTAGACCTCGATGTCGTGGTTGCTCCAGCCGGTGTCGGGCTTGTTCTGCCAGCCGCGCTGGTCGAGGCGCTGGATGATGCGGGCGATGAAGCCGAGGCGGTCCGCGCCGCCGTTCTCGGCCCAGTAGAGCACCTGGTCGAGGCGGCCGTCGTCCGATTCGAGGCTGAGCGACTCGAGGCTCTCCCGCGCGCTGAGCGGCGTCTGCTGGCCCTGCAGGTTGGCGCGTTGGCGGGCCCATCCGCGCACGATCGGCTGGAGCAGGAAGAGCAGCGCCACGAGCGGACGCGACCACCAGCGGAGCTTGTCCTTCTTCAGGTCGGCCTGCG
>JBBRQL010000292.1:0-4632 GCA_038226425.1 Verrucomicrobiota bacterium | reverse complement strand
TCTCCTGCGCCTCGTCTCCGCTCTCTTGTCCGAGACCTCCCAAGATTGGGAGACCGGAACAATCTACCTCAACATAGTCTCCTCCAACCCACCCACGACTTGATCCCCGCAGAAATTACAGAAAGAAAATTGCGCGGCCCCGAGCGGGTGCTGATCCCCGTCGAATTCCGCCTGATCACCCTCTGAAGTGGACATGAACGCCCCTGATCCTTTCCTGGCTTGCCGTCACCGCCAAATGCCGACCGATGCCGTTTGTTCCTCCCGGATCCCATGAAAGCACTCCATCTGATCAACACCGTCGGCATCCTCGTCGTCACCGGCCTCTGTGTCGTGCAATGGCGGGTGGACCAGCGGCTCACCCGCCAGGTCGCCTCGCTTGAAAACCAACGGCGCCAACAGGACGGCGTGGTCACCGAGCAGACCGGCCAGTTGGAACGCCTGCGGACCGAGCTCACCGGCGTCCAGGAACGCTTCAACGGCGCCAGCGGCCGGATCGAAAAGGCCGAGAGCAGCTTGGCCGAGGCCCGGCAGCAGGTCCGCTTGGCTTCGTTGGAACGGGACCAGCTCAAGGACAGCGTCACCAACTGGATGTCCGCGGTCACCCAGCGCGACGAGCGGATCAAGGAAGGCAACACCCAGATCCGCAAGCTTGCCGAAGACCTCACCGTTTCCGTCACCAAGTTCAACCAGCTGGCGACGAACTACAACGTGACGGTCCTTCAGCTCAACGAAGTGGTCACCAACCGGAACGAGTTGGTCACCCGCTTCAACAGCCTCGTCGAGGAGGTGAACAAGGCACGGGAAAAAGCGGCGAAGAACTGACCGATCCTCGGAGGTTTGGATCTGGAAAACAGTAAAGCAGACCAGAGGAACCGGGAACCAGGAGGTAGCAATTTCCTTTTCCAGCTTTCCTGTTTTCCAGATTCAAACCGCTCTGTCGAGGAACCTGGATTTGCGGCTAGGTCGTCCGCTCCCTCGGCAGGCGGCGCAACGCTGCGAGCGAGGGGTGCGGTTATCAGGGAATGGGGATCGGGGATCGGGGATCGGTCACTCGAACAACGGGAGCACCTTCATGCCGATCACGTGGACGAGGCCCATGTCGGTGATGCGGAGCTCGGGGATCACGGACAGCGGGAGGAGGTTGAAGCCCATATAGGGCAGCGAGCACTCCAACGCTTCCCAAGCTTTCTTCAGCGCGATGGTCTCCTCCTGGACCTCGCGCGCGGGTTTGTCGGAGAGCAGCCCGGCGACCGGCAGCTCGATCATCGCGACGACCTTGCCGCCGTCGGCGACTACCACCCCGCCCTGCTTGGCCTTGATCGCCTCCAGCGCCACGCGCATGTCGCGTTCGTTCGTGCCGGCGATGATGACGTTGTGCGCGTCGTGGCCCACGCTGCTGGCCACGGCGCCGCTCTTGAGCTTGAAATCCTTGAGCAGCCCGAGCCCGACGCGCTTGGAGCGGCCGTGGCGTTCGACGACGCTCACGAAGCAGAGGTCGTGCTGCTTGAAGTGCTCTTCCCACGATGCGGCCGGAGCCAGCTCGATGCGTTCGTGGAAGGTCAGGATGCCCGGAAGCGCCACGCGGATGGCGTTGGCCGTGACGGGCTTCGTCGGCAACTCGGGCGTGAGCTGGATGTCGTCGGCGATCTGGACGGTGCGGTAGGCGGCCGCGGGATAGCGGTAGCGGTGCTTGGCAAGCTGCTCGGCGAGAAGCGGTGTCGGCTGCCGGTCCTCGACCATGAGCTGGCCACCGAACCAGGTGTTCTGCACTTCGAGCGCGTCATCGAGCAGGACGATGTCGGCCCGGCGCGAATGGCCGAGCGCGCCGAACTCGCCGTCGAAGCCGTAGCGCGTCGCGCCGTGGAGCGAGCCCATGCTCCACGCCGTCTCGGGCTTCACGCCGGCGGCGATGGCTTGGCGCGTGACCCAGTCGAGCCCGAAGAGGAACAGATCGTCCGCGTCGCGGTCGTCGGTGCAGACGCAGACGCGCTTGGGGTTCGCGCCGAGCTCGGTGACGGCCTTGATGGCGAGCGGCAGCGAATGCCACGGCGTCGCGGGATTGCCGCCGCGCAAGAAGATCCAGATGCCGGCTTCGAGGAAGTCGGCGGCGATCTCGCGGTCGATCGATTCGTGCGTGTCCGTCACGCCGGAAGCGGCGTAGGCGGCGACGAACTCGCGTCCGTAGATGTGGCCGCAGACGGGGCGCCCGCGCCTGAGCGATTCGGCGATCACGCCGTGGCTGCGTTCGTCGCCGAGGCAGACCGGGATGAAATCCATCTTCTCGCCGAGCGCGACGGCTTCCGGCCAGCGGTCGAAAAGAGCGCCGACCTTGGCGGGGGTGAGATCGCCGCCGGCGGTCTCCAGGTCCGGGTTGGTGGCGGGTACGGTGCTCGGGACGGTGAGGAAGATGTTCAGCGGCGCCTGCCGGGAATCTTCGAGCATCCACTCGATACCGGCGGTGTCGCAGACGTTGCCGATCTCGTGGCTGTCGCAGAAGAGCGTGGTGGTGCCGTTGAGCAACGCGGCCTCCGCGTAGGCGCAGGCGGTCATCATCGAGGACTCGATGTGGACGTGCGGATCGACGAGCCCCGGCGCGAGGATGCCGCCGCGGGCGTCGTAGGACCGGGCGGCCAAGCCGAGCTTCTTGGCGTCACCGGCCGGCTTCACCGCGGCGATTCGACCGCCGCTGATCCAGACCTCGCGGTCGGGCAAGGTCCGCTCCGTGTAGGTGGACAACACGCGCGCGCCGGTGATGACAAGGTCCGGAGCGACGCGTCCGGAAGCCACGGCGGCGAGTTGGCGGGTCATCTGCCAGAGCGGCGCGACGGAGAAACGGGTGATCATGCGTACGTTGTCCTGGTCCGGAAGCGGGTTGTCACGGGTTCAGAAGGACGCGCGGACCGGGTGGCTGGCGCGGAGGACGGAGACCTGCTTGAAGCGTTCTTTGAACAAGGTGCGGATCGCTTCGACCGATGCGTCCGATGCCGGCTGCGGCCGATGGATGACCACGAGCATGCGCGAGGGCAGCTTGCGGACCTCGCCCGACGGCGCGCGCCACTGGCCCTGCATGTCGAAGACGCTGAAGCCATCGGGAAAACGCGGCGTGACGACCGTCGCAAGAAACTCCGACCACTCGGCGGGATCCACCGCGCCGAAATAGAGTTCGGTCCGGATGAACGATCCTTGAGATTTGCTGCCGGGCGTCGAGCAACTGGAAAGAAGAACGGCGATGGCGATCAGCAGCGGGACAAGCGCCTTCTTCATGCGGTGTTCGTGTTTCGTCATGGTTCACCCTTCTCCCGATCCGCGCAGGCGGTAGATCGCGGGATAGTTCATGCGCCAGGAGCTGTCTTCCATGCCGTAGCCCGCGAGCCATTCCTTGCCGGGATAGCGGAAGGCGGCGAAGTCGGGGCTGAAGACCGCGTGCTCCAACAGGCGATGCACGAGCACGGCCGCACGGACCTCGACCGCGCCGCGTTCGACGCAGAATCCGCGCATGTGCGCCATCGTGCGACCGGTGTCGCAGATGTCGTCGAGCAACAGCACGTGGCGGCCTTTGAAGTCGGCTTCGGACCATTCGACCTTCACATGTTCGGCGAGGCCTCCGTTCACGTTCGGGACGTAGCCCCGGCAACGACAAAAGGTGGCTTCGATGGAGACCGGGACGGCCTTCAGCAGGTCGGAGAAGAAGAACACCGCACCGCGCAGGATGCAGACGGCGAGAACCTGTTCGCCGGTCCTCAGGAGCACGTCGGCCGCCCACGGCGTGATCTCGGCGGCGACCTGGCGGACGCCCTCCTCCACTGCCGGTGTCGGGAACAACTCGTCGTAATGCGGAGGGATGGAACGCAGGACGCTCATGTCAGGAAACGGTGGCAGGGGCCGCGAAGTGGTAGATGGGACCGTCGAGCCCTTTGCCCGGCCAGTTCACCTGGTCGATGTCGAGGCGGCGGACCTGGTCGGCGAACACGGGGTTCAGCAGCAGCTCCAGCGCGATGGGCGCGATCGCGGGCGTGAAGGGGAACGGGACAACCAGAGGTTCGATGCGGACGGACCGGAGCATCGTCACAGCGCGGCCGGCGAGATCGGCATCGGTGGCCGTGGGGCCTTGGAAGATCCAGACCGGCTTGGGCGCCGCGGCGAGCTGCTGGAACGGGCCATGCGCGAGCTGCAGCGGTTCGACCAGCGCGGGAGCCCCCCAGAAGAGGCCTTCGACAAACTTGCAGGCGACATTCTGCGCGAACTCACCGGCTGGCGCGGGAAGCAGGATGACGCCGCCGGATCTCCATCCGGCGATCTGTGACGCCAAGTCCGCTCCCAGCGCCGCACCGATGGAGCTGTCCCCGAGCCGAAACAGCGTTTCCGCCTGCTGCGCCAGTCGCGGCAAGCGGCTGCCGGGAAGGGCTTCGACGAACTGGTGCGCGGCGACGAAGCCGCAGACCGGGCCGATGATGCGGATGAGGATGGTGTATTCGTCCTCGATGGGGAACGGGACGATCTCCGCGCCCGCCTTCACCAACCTTGCCAGCAGGTCGGCACGGTCCGGTTTGCCGGCGGCGTGTTGGCCGGCTTCGGTGGCGGAGGTGAAGACCAGCGTGCGGGCGAACGAACCGGCCTGGTCCAAGGCGAGCC
>JBBRQL010000291.1:0-4639 GCA_038226425.1 Verrucomicrobiota bacterium | reverse complement strand
GGCGACCGGAACGCCGACGTCGAGCTCAAGGACGGCGACCGCGTCGAGGTCCCGGCCCGCCCCATCATCTTCTGACCATGAAGGCCCCCTATTCCTCCTACAGCGCCCCGCTGCCCGGTTACGGCACGTCGTTGATCGACCGGATCAACGTCTACCTGCACTTCCGGAAGTACCTCAAGGTGGTCACCGAGCGATGGCTCCTCCTCGTGATCTTCACGGTCATCGGCACCGCGGTCGGCGTCTGGCTGGCGGTCACCAAGCCCGACCAGTTCCGTGCGAGCTCGGTCCTTGCGACCCCCCAGAAGATCTCGCTCGGCACCATGAATTCCGCGGAGATCCGCGAGATCGGCACCGACAACACGCTGGCGCTGATGACAGCCGAGCCCGTGCTCCAGCGCACGTTGGCCAAGCTGCAGGAGGGCCGGGACAACACGAACAAGCTGGTGCGCCCGGCCGTGGGCGCCATCGCCGCGCAGGGCGGTATGTTCGTGATGAACGTGACCAGCACGAACTTCGAGTACGCGCAGAAGTTCGCGGCGGTGTGGGCGCAGGAGTTCGTGGATTTCAAGAAGCAGCAGCGCAAGCAGCTGATCGGGAACACGGAGGCCCAGAACACCCAGACGCTGCTCCAGTTCGAGAAGAAGCTCGAGCAGGCGCAGCTGGCCTTGGACGACTTCCAGAAGAAGAACAACGTCGCCAGCTTCGAGGACGCCGGCGGGTCCGCCCAGCGCAACCTCGACCGGAACACGGCCGACCAGCAGGGGCTCCAGAACGAGCTCCAGATCATCGAGAACTCCAGCGCCGAGCAGTTGGCCAGCGGCGGCACCGCCGGCCTCCCGAGCGCGGCCGCGGCCAAGGACCGGTCGGTGAAGAACGGGAAGGGCGATGGCGACGACGAATCCACGTCGACGCTGCTGGACCGGTTCAGCCCGGGCTCCCGGTATCCGGAGATCTCGAAGGAGATCCGCGCCCGTGAGCGCAAACTGAAGGAATGGTCCGCGAAGCTGAAGGACAAGCATCCTTACATCCTCGAAACCCGGAGCCAGATCGTGGCGCTCAACGGGCAGCTCGAGGACGATCTCTTCATCGTCGAGAAGAACCGCCAAGCCTACATCCAGCGGCTGCGCCAGCGGCTCTTGGGGTACCCGAAGATCATCGAGGCGCTACGCGACGAGGTCTTCTCCATGACCTCGATGCGGTCGGAGTACCAGCGGCTCAAGGAGGACGAGAAGCGCATGCAGGACCAGGTCGGCGACCTCCGGAGCCGTGCCACTTCCATGGACCGTATCGGGGCCGACGACGAGCAGTTCATCATCATCCAGTCGGGCGGAGGCGACCCGAAGGCGGTCGGGCCCAACCGGCCCTACATCGTCGGCACCGCCGCCACCACCGGCCTCCTGGTCGCTGCACTCATCATCTTCACGCTCCACCGGCTCGATGACCGCCTCGAGAGCCCGGAGGACATCGAGGCCAAGCTCGAGGAGCCGATCCTCGGGCAGCTCCCGGAGGTCGACAAAAAGCATTACACGGAGGGCTACCTGCTGCTCACACGGATGAAGGCGCACACCATGTTCGCCGAATCGCTCCGCGGCGTCCGCTCTTCCCTGCTGCTCAGCCCTGAAGGCAGCAGCAAACGCATGCTTGCGGTCACCAGCGCCGTCCCCGGCGACGGCAAGACGACCTTCACCGCCAACTTCGCCATCACGCTCGCGAACTCCGGCAACAAGACGCTCCTCATCGACGCCGACCTCCGCCGCGGCAACGTCCACGGCTATTTCGAGCAACCGCTCGAGGGCGGGCTCTCCGAGGTCCTCGAGGGCAAGCTCTCCATCCGCGAGGCCACCCGCGAGACCGGGATCAAGAACCTCTACTTCATGCGCGCCGGCGAACGGCCCGCGAACCCCAGCGAGCTCCTCATCGGGCCCGCGACCAAGGAGCTCGTGAAGGAGCTGCGGTCCGAGTTCGACTACGTGGTCTTCGACTGCCCGCCGCTCACCGCCATCGACGACACGTTCTCGATCGCCGCGTTCCTCGACGGGCTCTTCTTCGTCGTGCGCGCCGGCAAGACCTCCATCCGCTTCGCCAAGATGGGCATCAACACCATCCACCAACGGGGCGCGCCGATGCTCGGCATCATCGTCAACGGCGTCCCCATCGACAACCCTTACTACTACTACACGACGTACTACTACGCGTCGTACTACCACCGCCCTCTCACGCCGGACGCCAGCGTCTACCCCGACAAGAAGGACGGACGCGCCCCCGCTGCGGTGCCCGACGCCGCCATCCCCGCTCGCGGCACGGATCCGGTCGGCCAGAAGACCGGCTCCGGCGCGGACAAGGCCTGAAGTCCGCCCGCTTTCCTCCCGGGGACTCGCGCTGCTTGGATCGCTGCGCATCGGAGGCGGAGGCGGGGACGGGGTCGTGTCGTGACCCCGCAAGGGTTTGACCGGGTGACGGGCGGTGGCGGGGGAATTCGTTCCCGCCCTTGGCCGAGCCTTCAGTTCGAGCGCCCGTCACGGGCCCATGCGTTCACTGGCCCGGTTTCGGGCCGCTCGCAGGGCTCGCGCTCAATTGGGTGGTCCCGTCGAAAAGATACTGCGTGCCCGAGACGAGCGTGAACCCGGCCGCCGCCACCGCGATCCACCATTGGCCTTCCTCGGGCCATCTCAAAAGGGTCCAGATCACCAGGACCATCTGGAGCACCGTCGCGATCTTTCCCGTCATCCGCGGACGCACCGCGACCTTGCCGACGGTGAACTGGACCACCCCCAGCCCCAGCACGACGAGCGCGTCGCGAGAGATCACCACGAAGTTGAACCATCGCGGCAGCGTGCCGAGATAGCTCTTGTCCAGGCTCAACAGGATCAGCGCCGACACCAGCAGCAGCTTGTCCGCGAGCGGGTCCAGCACCGCGCCGAGCTCCGAGCGCTGCTGGTAACGGCGCGCGACATAGCCGTCCACGCCGTCGAGCACGGCCACCATCGCGAAGCACATGAGGGCCGACCAACGCTGCCAATCGGCTCCCTCCTCCCGATGCCGGAGCAGCAGGTAGATGAACCCCGGGACCAGCAGGATCCTCCCCACGGTGATCTTGTTCGCCGTCGTCATCCTCGGAGAGGAGACGGATGACGCGGCCCGCAGGACACGAAAATCTTCGCCCGGACCCATCCTATGCGGCACCTGTCCCACGCGACGCCCGCAAAGCCATCATCATCGCCTGCTGCGAGGTGAGGTATTTGAAGGTCGGCCGGTCGAAGCGGTTGAGATGCTGCCGCACCTCGGTGCCGGCCGCCGTCGCCAGCGCGATGAAGACGGTGCCGACCGGCTTCGCATCGGACCCGCCACCCGGTCCGGCGATGCCCGTGACCGCCAACGCGAGATCCGCGCCGGTCGCGCGCCGCGCGCCGGCGGCCATCTCCCGCGCCACCGCCTCGCTGACCGCGCCGTGGGCCGCCAGGGTCTCCGCGCGCACGCCCAAGGCCGACATCTTCGCGGCGTCGGAGTAGGTCACATAGCCTGCGCGAAGCACCGCGGACGCTCCCGGGACGTCGGTGATCCGGTCGGCGATGTGGCCACCGGTGCAAGATTCCGCCAACGCCAAGGCCAGCCCGCGGGCGGTCAACTCGCGGACCAGCACCGTCGCGAGCGTGTCGTCTTGTTCGCCGAAGATGCTCTCGCCGACGAGCGATCGAGCGACCGCTTCCGCCGCCGCCACGGTCGCGACCGCGTCGTCCCCGCGCGCGACGAACCGGACATCGACCTCGCCGACCCGCGCGCAGAACCCGAGGTCCATGCCCGCGTCGGTGAACGGCTTCAATGGACCGGAGATGCGCTCCTCCATGTTGGATTCGCCGATGCCGGTCGTCTTGAGCGTGCGGCAGACGAAGGCTTCTTCGAGCGGGAACCGTCGGTGGACGAGCGGCACGACCTGGTCGGTGAACATCGGCCGGAGCTCCCGCGGCGGCCCGGGGAGCATCACCAGCACCGAGGGCTTGCCATCCGCGCGGAACGGATTCGGCGAGACCTCCAGCACGAGGCCCGGCGCGGTGCCGAAGGCGTTCATCAGGACGCTCGCGCCCTCCGGGACGAGCGATTCGACATCCGTGCGCACCGGGACCGGCCGGCCGCGGCTCGCGAAGAAGCGTCCGATATGTCCGCGGACCGCTTCGTCCCGCAGGAGTTTTCGTCCAAGCAGCTCGGCGATGAGCTCTCGGGTGATATCGTCGCAGGTCGGGCCGAGCCCGCCGGTGGTGATGACGAGATCGGCCCGTCCCAAGGCCTCGCGGACCACCTGCTGGATGTCGTGGCCGCCGTCCGGCACGGCGACCTGGCGGGCCACCGAACGGCCGCTGTCGGCGAGCTGCCGGCAGATCCATTGCTGATGGGTGTTCAGCACGCGTCCGAGCAGCAGCTCGGAGCCGGTGTTGACGAGCTCGATGGTCACGGGCGGACCGTAGACCGGAAGTCGGGAGTGGGCGAGTGGGCGAGTGGGCGGTGTCGCGACTCGCTGAAAATGTCCCCTATCTGACTCGCTGAAAACGTCCCCATTGGAGCCGGGGTTGCGGGCGCAGCCTTGGGAACAATGGAGCGGCTAACGATGAGTCAAAAGGAACGGAAGCGGATGGCCATCATGGTT
>JBBRQL010000290.1:0-4654 GCA_038226425.1 Verrucomicrobiota bacterium | reverse complement strand
TCGCGTGCCTGGTCCCACAAGCCCTCGACCGGATTGAGTTCCGGGCTGTAAGGCGGCAAAGGCAACAGATGGATGCGGGCGGGCAGATGCGGGTCCCCGGCCCGGGGATGAAAGCCCGCTTGGTCCCAGATGACCACATGCTCGGCCTGGGCGTCGCTCTGGGCGATCTGCTGGAGGAAGCCCCGGCTCAACTCCAGGCTGACCGAGGGAAGGAACTGGAACTGGGCGGCCCCCTCGACCACCTCCACTGCGCCGTGGACATATCCCCACTCGTAGCGCTGTTCGCGGGGCAGCACGACCCGTCGGCCCCGCAAGGCCCAGCAGCGCCGGCTTTGGGTGTGCAACCCGAAGCGGGCCTCATCGGCCACCCAGATCTTGACCGGACGATCCTTGGGCAGATTGAGTCCTTCAAGGCTTTGCTCCAGCCCGGCGCGGAATGCCGCCATCGCCGCCGGGTCCTGTCCCACGTGGCAGGGACGCGGAACCCGGAGCGCGCCGCCCACTTTTCCCAGCCAGTAATAGAGGGATTTGACCGCCCGCTCGATGCCATGGGCCTCTTTCAGCCAAGCGGCCACCTGACCCGCCGTGCGCCATCGTCCGGCTTTGAGCCCGGCCAACAACTGCTCCTGGACATCGGGGTCGCCCACGGGGCTGGTCGAGCCGGGTGGAGTGTCCCGCTCCAACAGCTTGTCCAGCCCTCCTGCGTTGAAGTGGTCCAGCCAGATCTGGATCGTGGAACGGGCACGGCCCGCCAATCCGGCCAGTTCGACCAGCGTGAGCTGCCCGCTGGTCGCCCAAAGCACGACCTGCATCCTTTCCTTCTCCCGCACATCAGTCGCGGCGCGGATGCGCCCCTTGAGCCGGACCAGTTCTTCTGCGCTCATCACCAGCTTCGTACGCTTCTTGGCCATCCCCAACTCTCCTTGAGAACCACCGTCCCGTCCACTGTTCACCACCGGTTATCAATAAGAAATGGTATGAGAGCCTGTTTGAGAAAGCAGAGTCGCTGGACAAGTCGATGCTGATCCGGGTCCTGGAAGGAGGAGTTGCTAGCGGTGCGGGTCTCAACCCGGAGGGTTGACAGCCATTAGCCGGGGGTGAGCTCAGCGACACCCCCGGAAACGCGCACCGGGGAATCGCACCCTGAAAGGGTGCCAGCAGCCCGTCGACAGCTTGGACATGTGGCTGGCATCCCTCCGGGATGCTTCGGAGGGGGGTGAACCGGGGGTGTCGTCGCGCTCCGCGCTCCTCGACCCCCGGCTAATCGCTGGCAACCCTCCGGGTTGCTCAGACAGGCGACCTTTTCAAACAGACTCTGAGCTGGCGCGATGGCGGCAAGGCCCGGCCTCACCCGACGTAGAGACGTTCGTCCGCGATGACCGCCGCGATGCCGGCGGGCAGGAGATGCCGCACGGGCCGGCCTTCCGCGACACGCTGCCGGATCTCCGAGGACGAGACCCGCAACGGCCATCCGCGCAGATGCCGCAAACGGTACGGCGCCGGCAGCTCCGCGACCGGTTCGCCCGGACGCGGGATGACCACGAACTCGACGAGCCCGGCCAACGTCTCCGCCTCGCGCCATTGCGGCAGCGTCGGCACGTGGTCGGCGCCGATGAGCCAGAAGAGCTCGACGCCGGGATGCCGCGCGCCGAGCTCGCGCACGGTGTCGACCGTGTAGCTCACGCCGCCGCGGCGCAGTTCCAGGTCGTCCACGTCGAAGCGCGTGCCGCCGGCGAGCGCCATCCGGAGCATGCGCATCCGGACGCCGCCCGGCGCGGCGGAGGTGTCCGGCTTGAACGGGGAACGCGCCGCCGGAAGGAAGACGATCCGGTCGAGCGCCATCTCCTCGAGCGCCGCCTGCGCGACCAGCAGGTGGCCGAGATGCACCGGGTCGAACGAACCGCCGTAGAGTCCGATGCGCATGGACGGGTCAGGCCGGCTGTTGCGTGCCGCGATGACGCTCGTAGGCGCCGACGATGCGTTGGACGAGCGGATGGCGGACGACATCGCGCTTGCTGAACTGGACCAGCGCGATGCCCTCGATGTCCACGAGCGCCCGCTGCGCCTCGACGAGGCCGGAGCGCTTGCTCGGCGGCAGGTCGATCTGCGTGGGGTCGCCGGTGACGACGATCTTCGAGCCGAAGCCGAGGCGGGTCAGGAACATCAGCATCTGCTCGGCGGTGGTGTTCTGCGCCTCGTCGAGGATGATGAAGGACATGTTGAGCGTGCGGCCGCGCATGTAGGCTAGCGGGGCGATCTCGATCACGCCGCGCTCCATGTTCCGCTCGATCTCGTCGGGCGGCATCATGTCGTGCAGCGCGTCGTGCAGCGGGCGCAGGTACGGGTCGAGCTTCTGGTGCAGGTCGCCGGGCAGGAACCCGAGCGCCTCGCCGGCCTCGACCGCCGGCCGGGTGAGGATGATCCGGTTCACCTTGCCTTCTTTCAGCGCGGCGACGGCCATCGCCATGGCGAGATAGGTCTTGCCCGTGCCGGCCGGTCCGATGCCGAAGGTGACGTCATGCTCGCGGATGGCCTGGACGTACTTCTGTTGCCCGAGCGTCTTCGGCGTGATGGACGATTTCTTCCCGGAGGTCGCGATCCGGGTGGAGAAGAGGTTGTCGAGCGCGTCGGCGCCATCGCTCTTCACCACGGCGACGGCGTGGGCGAAATCACGCGGACGCGTCGCGCCGCCGCCGTCCTGTTGGCCGCGCTCGAGCGTCTGGAAGAGCCGCTTCGCGCGAGCAACGGCCTCGGACTCACCGTCGAGCTTGATCCATCCGTCGCGGGCGGTGACCTTCACGGACAGCTCGCTCTCGAGCAGGCGGAGGTTCTTCTCGTCGCCGGCGTAGAGCTGCTGGGCGGCGCGGGCGGATTCGTAGTGCAGGGTCTCGGTGGTCACGGGGATTTTTCGCGGAGGCGGAGAGGAGGTTCAGACGGTCTGGGCGGCGAGCGCGGCGCGGAGCTTGGCGGCGATGTCGGCCAAGGCCTCGGGGACGACGGACGTGCCGGCGATCACCGGCATGAAGTTGGTGTCGCCGTCCCAACGCGGCACGACGTGGACGTGCAGGTGCTCGACGATGCCGGCGCCGGCGACCTTGCCGAGGTTGATGCCGACGTTGAACCCGTGCGGCTTCATCACCGTGCGGAGCGCGGCTTGGCAACGGCGGAGCAGCTTCATCAGGTCGAGCAGCTCGTCGTCGCCCAGGTCGTCGAGCCCGGACGTCTGCCGATAGGGCACGACCATCAGGTGGCCGCCGTTGTACGGATAGGCGTTGAGCACGGAGTAGCAGGAGCGGGCGCGGGCGATCACCAGATTGCCCTCGTCGTCGCTGCTCCGCGCGATGCGCGTGAAGAGCGACGCCTCACCGTCGGCCGCGGGGACCTTCGGCGAGAGGATGTAGTCGATGCGCCAAGGCGCGTGGAGGGCTTCCATGGAGCCGGAGATTACGGAGGAAGCGGACGGGGGCAAGCCGACGGAAGGCGGTCGGCGGGCCGGAGGCAAAGACCGGACGAGCGCGACATCCAGCGACGAGAACGCCCGGCGGACGGGCCGGGCATTCGTAAAGTGGAACCGGCGGATGGAACTCAGGCGCGTCCGGCGCAACGGCGCCATCCGGCGAACGCCAGCAAACCGGCGCCGACCGCCACGGCGTAGGTCGCCGGCTCCGGGACGGCGGAGGCAGAAATCGAAAGGTCGGAGATCCCCATGACACTCAGAACGCCCGATTGGGTCGCGGTGAAGGAGAACGTGATCTTCGAGATCTCAGCGATGTCGCTCTTGATGCCGATGAAGATCGCTGAGCCGTCGCCTAGAAGGCTCGAGGTGCCGGCACTGCTGAAGGTCTCCAGCAAGGTGTTGCCCGCGTCGTATGCCTGGATCTGCGCCGTGAACGCGCCGTCGTTCCCTGGGACGTCTTGCGGCTGGACATGAGCGCCGGCGCCGAAGACCGGGACCGCGAACGAGAAGGTCATCGGTGCTCCGAACGACGTCAGCACCAGGGTTCCCGGCACGAAGTTCCCGTTCCACGTGATGCCGTCCTGTTGGTTCAACTCCGACGATGAATCGCAGGTGAAAGTCCGGCCTCCGGTGGTGACGGTGGTGAAAGGACCGGAGACCGGGTTGTCGACAAGCCCGAGCGTCGACCAATCAGTCGTGTCGTTCCCGCCCAAAGCGGCCGACGATGTCACGAGCACGACCGCGCCTTGCGCGGTGAGGGCTGAGGCGGCGACCAGGAACGCTGCAGCGATGTTCTCAATCTTCATAGGTATCGTGGATGTCTGGATGATAGTGTTATCCTTAGGGCTTTGACGCGGCGGAGTATGGGTTTCGGAGACAACGAAGTCAAGAAGGACCCTAGTTGAGGGTGCGATCAGAAGTGGCGGTCAGAAGAAGAGGGTGGAGCGGGACCGGAACGCCCCGTTCTCCCCCATGTCTGGCCTTGGCTGTGGGCACACAGCGGGCCTGTCCCATCCGTCGGTCCGGCCACGGATGCTCCAGGGCGGTCCTTCGATCCTCCCTCTCCCAGCGGGAGAGGGCAGGGGTGAGGGAGAACGGAGCAGGCAAACCCCTGGCGCCGCGATGGATGGGAAGCCTTCCCACTCACCCTGACCCTCTCCCTCCGGGAGAGGGGAAAGCCGCCGGATGTCGTCGGTG
>JBBRQL010000289.1:0-4687 GCA_038226425.1 Verrucomicrobiota bacterium | reverse complement strand
ATGACCCCGGCGTAGGTCGGCCCGTTCTTCAGCGTCACGAGGACGCTCTCGAAGCCTTGGGCGATGGACGCGTTCGGGTAGAGGATCGCTTGGAGCAGGTACTCGCGGCCGTTCTTCTCGCCGAGGCCGGTCAGTTCAGGACCGACCTCGCCGCCCTCGGCGTTGATCTTGTGGCACCGGACGCAACTGACCTCGGCCTTCTCCAAGAACACTTTTTTGCCCTCTTCCGCGTTGCCGCCGGTGAGGCAGACCTTCCACGGGTTCACGTCGAACTCCGTCGCCTTGGGCAGCGCCGCCTCCCAGCGATCGACCGCCGCCTTGAGCGCCGGACGGACCGCAGCCGCGTCCAGCACGTCGAGCTGAAGCGCCGCCGGGATCTTCCCGACGACGAGTTCAACCATCCGCTGGCCGATGAACTCGTCGGCCGGGGCGCCTGGAAGCTTCGCCAAAGTGGCATAAGCGTTCTGATTCTCGGCCAACGAACCGTTGGCGATGACGTCGATCAGTTTCGCGAACGGGCCGGAACCCGTCGAAGGCGAGGCCGTGGCGCTCGAAGCGACCGCCGGAGGGACCTCCACGCTCAGCTTGAGCGCGGCTTTGCGGACCGCCTCCTCGGGATCCTTCTGCGCCGCGTCCAGCGCAAGCGGATAATCGGGCGTCTGCAACCGGGAAAGAGCCGTCAACGCCGCGACTCGCGACGCGGCGTTCCCGAGCTTCTCGGTGACCAGCTTGGCGAGGGGACCTGACGCGGAAGCAATCTTCAGATCACCCGCGGCGCGCGCGGCAGCGGTCCGGACCTTCTCGGGAGCATCGGCAAGGAGCGCGTCGACCACCGGACGCGCGGCGGCGCCGGGGATCTTCGCATCGCGGGCGAACGCGGTCGGACGCCAGAGCCCAGTGATGCGGTCGCGTCCGGAGTTCTTCGGCCAATCCGCGAGCGCATCCAGTGCCTCGGCGCGGATCTCGTCCGGGAACACGGCTTCGGTGGCGACCTTGGCCAACCGGGCCGCGGTCTGCTGCGTCCCATGGCGGTAGTTGGCGTTCACCGCGCGGCGCAAGAACGGCACGTTCTGGGCCAGCGGCTTGCCCGCCAGGACAGGGCCTTCGATCCGGGCCGCCAGCAGGTCCATCGCGCCGGAGATCGGCTCGTCGTTGATGGCGCGCGCCGCCTCGACCACGATCTTGTCGTCGGCATCGGCCAAGAACGCGCCGATCTCGTTGCGCTGGAGCCGGCGCATCGCGAGCAGCACGCCCATCCGGACGGATGCATCCGGGTCCTTGATCGCGGACTGGAGCGCATCGAAGTCGTCCACCGCGACCAGGGCCGTGACCGCCGCATGGCGGAGATGCGGATCGCGGTCGGCGTTCGCCTTGAGCGACGCGAACAACGCCGGCACCGCCTCGCGTTTCCCGAGCTTGCCGAGGGCGATGGTCGCCAGCGCGCGGGCGTGGGCATCGCTGTCGGTCGTCCCCTTGACGAGCACGTCATAGGCCTTGGCGTAGCCGGCATCGCCGAGCACGCGCGCCGCGTTCCCGCGCACATGCGCATCGGCGTCCGCGAGCAGCGGCAACAAGGCGTCGAGCTCCATCGCCGACGCCTCGCGGCGCGCCTTGTGGGCATGGCTCTGGACCTGGCCGAGCGCCCAGACCGCGTGCAACCGGGCATGGACCTCGTTGCCGGCCTTGGTGAGCTTCACCAGGGCCGGGACGCTCTTGTCGCCGCGCGCGGCGAGCTCGAACTGCGCGCCTTGGCGCACGCGCTGGTTCGGATGCGCGAGCAGCTTCAGAAGCTCCTTCTCCGGGCGCTTGGCGAAGCCGGTCTTCAGCAGCGCCCGCGTCTCTTTGACGATGGGCCGGCCGATGGTCGCCGGGTCATGGAACCGGTAGATGCGGCCCTTGCCGACGCCTTCCCAGCCGTCCACCCAATCGGTGACCCAGAACGCGCCGTCCGGACCCCACTTGGCGTCGGTCGCCTCGATGGCCCAGACCATCTTCTTGTCCTCGACGATCTCGAAGCTGGCGCCCTTCGGCTTGTGCTTGAAGCTCCACACGCCCGATCCGGCGCCACTGCCCCGGAAATCGCAGAGCGTGTAGGTGCCCTGCCATTCCGGCCCGAGCCCGGTGCCCGGATAATAGCTCACGCCCGAAGGACCCGCGGAGATGTTCTTGATCGGCGGCGTGATGAAGGCCGGCTGCGTCTCGTTCTGAGGATACCACATCTTCTCCGAGTTCCACGGGCCGCGGGGATTCGGCTGCTCCAGGAACTGCCAGCCGATGCGCCAACCGCTGTCGCCGCCCTCGATCAGATAGGTCCAGCGCGCCTGGTCGCCGCCGTCGGAGTTGTTGTCGCCGGTGAAGAGATCACCCCATTCATCGAACACCAGCTGCTGCGGGTTGCGCAGGCCTTTGTAGAGCATCTGCATCTCGGTGCCGTCCGGGTTGCACCGGAACACCGCGCCGCAGTCCGGCGTGCCGACCACATGCCCCTCGGTCCTGAGCATCGAAGCGCGGTCGCCGATGCTGAAGTAGAGCTTGCCGTCCGGTCCCCAGGTCAGGCCGTGGAGATCGTGGCCGAGGAAGCCGGTCCGGATGCCGTGACCGTAGCTGATGCTCTGGCGGGAATCCGCCACACCGTCGCCGTCCGCGTCGCGGAGGCGCCAGATGTTGGGGATGTTCGCGAACCAGACCTCGTTCCCGCGCGCTAATACGCCGGACGCGACGCCGTCGAGCGGGGTCGCGAAATTCTCGGCGAACACCTGCGACCGGGTCGCCTTGCCGGTCCCGGCCGGATCCGTGAGCAGGCGGACGCGCTCGGTGTTCTTCAGGTAGTCCTTCATGCCCTCGTCGCCGAGATGGCGCTTCATCTCCGCGAGCCGATCCTCGACCGACGTGCTGGCGAGGTCCTCGTCGAGCCAGTCCATGATGCCCCGGATGTCCAGAACGCCGCGCCAGGCGCGGAAGGTCTCGGAGACGAAGAGGCGTCCGTCGTCGGCGATGTCGAACGCCACCGGATGCGCCACCTGCGGCTCGGCGGCCCAGAGCTCGCCTTTCCATCCGGGAGGCAGCTGGAAGCGCTTCAGGTTCTTCTCCCCCTCGTCCGACGCGGCGGCGATCTTCGGGGCGTCGAAGCTGCCCTGCGGCCCGAGCTTGTGCTGGGCGAGCGCGGGCGCGATGGCTGCGATGGCAAGCGCGCCGAGCACGGCGCGACGGAGCAGGAGCGGGGCGGACAGCGGCATAAAGTCGGTGACGATATTGCGCGAAGATCCAGACGCAAGCCGGTCGTGGTTTCCGCGCCGATCCCGAGCGGCACCCCGATGTCCGATGCCGCGGGGGCTCGGACGCGGGCAACGACAGGCAGCGCAAACGCCGAATCGATGGTGCCGGCGGCCCGGGTCCCGAGAAAGCGCCCGCAATCTACCCACCTGCGCGGACGGACTCGGCGCCCGCTCACCTCGCATCGGTCGGCGAGCAGATCGCATTCCACGCGGCTCCGTAAGCGCCGGCGTGCTCGCCGAGCCGGGCCGCGACGAGACGCATCCCCTGCCCTCCCGGCCGCCATTCATGGGTCGCCAGCAGATCGCGCAACGGGTCGAACAACGCCTCCTCCGCGCGGGCGATCCCTCCCCCGAGGATCACGACTTCCGGGTCGAGCACGTTGCCCAACGAGACCAGCGCCGCCGCCAAGGCACGGAGCGAGCGATGCCAGACTTCCCGGGCGGCTTCGTCGCCTTCGGCGCAGGCACGGATCAGGTCGTGCGTGGTGGTGAAAAGTCCGCCGGTGCGCGCCGCGATGTTGTGGTTGCCGATGGCGTTCTCCAGCGAACCGGGCGTGCCGCAGATGTCGGGCGCGCCCTCGGGATCCAACGAGAGGTGGCCGAGGTGGCCGGCCTTGCCGGTGTGGCCGCGAAGGAGACGTCCATCCGACATCGCCGCGCCGCCCACGCCGGTGCCTAGCGTGAGCAGTAGAACGTCGCGGCATCCCTGGGCCGCGCCAAGCCAGACCTCGCCCAACAGCGCCGCATGGGCATCGTTGAGGACGGGCACGCCGTCCGGACGCGACAGAAAATCAGCCCAGACAAGCCCTTCCAATCCCTCGAACCGGCCCGGCATCACCGCGATCGACCGGCCGTCCTTGGCGGCGATCCCCGGAGCGGACAACCCGATCCGCGCCGGAGAGCCCAGCACGTCCGTGGCCTTGGCGACCACCGATGCGACGCACTCGGCGAAGGCCATCGGCTGCCCGAGTTCGAACGGTTCGTGGAACCGCCCGAGCGTCTCGCCCGCCTCCGTGACCGCCACGCTCTTGACGCTGGTGCCGCCGAGGTCGAGCCCGAGCGTGTACGCAGTGGCGGCCCGGTCGCCCGGCATCGATTTCGTTTTTGGGTCCATTGGGAAACTATCAGACATCAGCTTTCTTCGCGCGGCCTTCATCACTCATCACTCGTCACTCGTCACTCATCACTCGTCACTCATCACTCCCCATCTTCCTTTCCCGTGCTAACCTTCACCCAATAACCCCATGTTCTCCGTCCTTGGCACCGATGGCAATCTGTATGGGCCCGTGAATCCTCAGACGCTGGAGCAGTGGGTTCGGGAGGGGCGGATTGTGGCGGATACTACGATCGTCGATCCGCAGAGTGGGCAGCGATTTCGGGCGGGGGATATGCCGATGCTTTCGATGTTCTTT
>JBBRQL010000288.1:0-4689 GCA_038226425.1 Verrucomicrobiota bacterium | reverse complement strand
TCCATGCGAACGTGCTCACACGCCCACCGCATGGGGGTTTCACCGGTCTAGCGGATGTACCGCCCATTCTTTAAAACACCCATGCGAGTGCAATCCATCGGAGTCATCCCATGAACAAACAAATGAAAAGATCTGCGCCCGCCCTCTTGGCCGGTGCGCTTGTCACGACCGTCGCGCTGGCCTCCAGCCATCGCGAGGCCCCGCTCATCACCAAGCAGCCCAAGCTCGACGCGGCCGATTTCTACATGTTCGGCAGCTACGAGCCCGGCCGCGGGGACTACGTCACGTTCGTGGCCGATTACCTGCCGTTGCAGGACGCCTACGGCGGGCCGAACTACTTCCAGCTCGATCCTGACGGCCTCTATGAGATCCACGTCGATAACAACGGCGACGCGGTCGAGGACCTCACGTTCCAGTTCCGCTTCGGGAGCGTCTCCAAGGACATCTCGCTCGTCATCGGCACCGGAACCGACAAGCGCACCAACGCCATCCCGCTGCTTGCCGCAGGCGCGGTCACGGCCGCCAGCACCGCCGCCCTCAACGTCGACCAGCGCTACACGGTCACCGTGGTGAAAGGCCCGCGTCGCACCGGCGCCGGCACGTCGTTGGTCAATCCGAAGGACGGCTCGACGAAGTTCACCAAACCGCAGGACAACGTCGGCAACAAGACGTTCCCCGACTACGACGCCTACGCCGACCAGTACATCTACGAGATTGCGCTTCCCGGCACCGCGAAGAAGGGCAAGGTCTTCGTCGGCCAACGCAAGGACCCGTTCGTCGTGAACCTCGGCGAGACGTTCGACCTCGTGAACCTCAACCCGCTCGGTCCCGTGGACGGCGCGAAGGACTCGCTCGCCGACAAGAATGTCACCGCGCTCTGCTTGGAGCTGCCGAAGGACTATCTGCTCGCCGGCGGAAACAGCACGATCATCGGCGCTTGGACGACCGCAAGCACCGTTGCCAAGGGGACCGCTGTCACCCCCGACAAGGTTACCCAGGTCTCTCGCCTCTCGATGCCGCTGGTGAACGAGCTGGTCATCGGACTCAAGGACAAGGACGCCTTCAACGCCTCCGAGCCGAAGGACGACGGCCAGTTCGTCGACTACATCACGCATCCCACGCTTCCCGCGTTGCTGGAGCTCTTGTTCAAGGTCCCGGCGCCCACCCTGTTCCCTCGCAGCGACCTCGTCGCGACCTTCGCGACCGGCGTCGACGGGCTGAACAAGAACGGTTCGCTCGGCGAGATGCAGCGCCTGAACACGGCGGTCGGCGCCACGCCGCGCGCGGCTCAGAACAACCTCGGCGTCATCGCCGGCTTCGAGAAGGGCGTGCTCACCGCCGCGAAGGCCGACCTCGCGGGATTCCCGAACGGTCGCCGTCCGGGCGACGACGTCGTGGACATCGCGTTGCGCGTCGTGATGGGCAAGCTGCTCAAGCCCGACGTCGCGCCGATCGGCGATGCACCGCTCACCGACGGCGCCCCGGTCGACGCGCGGATGTTCCTGGACCGCTTCCCGTACCTGACCTCGCCGCTGCCCGGTTCGCCCAACGATCCGACGATCACCATCGTCCCGCAGACCGCGACCACGGTGCAGGGACAGTTCAAGTCCGTTGCCGGCACCTACGATCCGGCCACGCGCAAGCTCACCGTCCCGGCCCCGGCCGGAGAGGCGGCGTTCCTCCGGCTCAAGGCCGATGGCAAGGTCGGCCTCTCCGCGCCCCGCGCGGCCGACGGCACGATCAGCGCGACCGTCCGGTGACCGACGGAGTTTTGTCCCTCGGATGAGGGGCGCGGCGGGGTTCGCCGGAGTTGTGACCGTGTGTGAGCGAACCCCGCCGTCAATACATCTCGACCGACCAGACGTGAGCTGATCGGGTGTCGTGCCGCCATCCGATGCCTCCCTCTCCTTTTACCACTTCGGCTGACGCGAAAATTCTCGGGGCGCTCTACTCAACCAGCGTCACGAGCGGCGTCGTAAGCCTGTCGCGAGCGATGGCGGCGGCCGAAGTGGTCTTCTCTTTCTTCCCCCGTGCCGTCGCGCGGGTCCGCTCACCAAGGGCAGTGGCGCGCCCGGGCGCGGTTCTCGCGACGGCCTTCGCCATCTCAAATGTGATACTGCTCGGTGCGGGCCACGAGCCGTTCATCCCGCGCCAGGACACGGAGGTCGTGGCGCGTCTCCGGCCCGCGGGGACCTCCGCCGCCGAGCGCGGACTCCGCACGCTCCGGTCCTCGCTCGCGAATGATCCGACCGACCTCCGGCTCGCGCTCGACGTCGCCGGACGCTTGGTCGCGCTGGCCCGTGCCGAAGCCGATCCCCGGCATCTCGGCCACGCGCAGACCGCGCTCGGCCCGTGGTGGGACGCTGCTTCTCCACCCGCCCCCGTGCTCGTGCTCCGCGCGACCCTCCGCCAGAGCCTGCATGATTTCCCGGCGGCGCTCGCTGATCTGGACGCCGCCATCAAAGCCGATCCGCGCGACGCCCGGGCGTGGCTCACCAAGGCCACGGTCCACACCGTCCGCGGAGAGTTCGACGCGGCGCGGCGCGCTTGCGTCCCTCTGCTCCGCCTCGCGGACCGGCTCACCGCCACGACGGCGGCGGCGACGGTCGCGAGCCTCACCGGCGACGCCGCAGGCAGCGTGCGTCTGCTCGGAGCGGCGTTGGCCGAAGCGCCCGACGCCCCGCTCGCCACGCGCGTCTGGGCCCTGACCCAGCTCGCCGAGACCGAGGCACGGCTCGGCCATGCGGCCGGATCCGAGCGGCGCTTCCGCGAAGCGCTCGCGCTCGCGCCCCGTGATCCGTATCTGCTCGGTGCGTTCGCCGACCTGTTGCTCGACGAACATCGCCCGGAGGAAGCCGCGGCTCTCGTCGCCGGTCCGGCGCGGATCGATGCCCTGCTTCTGCGACAAGCGGAAGCCCAGCGGCTCGGAGCCGGCTCTCCGGACGCGGTGATCGAGATGTTGGCCGCAAATTTCGCCGCGGCGCATGCCCGGGGAGACGCCGTCCATCGCCGGGAGGAGGCCCGCTTCCGACTCCGGATGACACGCGAACCCGCGGTGGCGCTCGCGCTCGCCCGCGAGAACTGGCTCGTCCAGAAGGAACCGGCCGATGCCCGCATCTTGCTCGAATCGGCCCGTGCCGCCCGCGATGCGGCGACGGAACGCGATATCCTCTCTTGGGTCGCCGCCTGCCGGCTCGAAGACATCCACCTCGCGCCGAGGTCCGTCGCATCGGAGCCATGAACATCTCCTCTCGCTTGGACCGGGCCGTGCGGATCGGTTCCGCGGCGGCGGCGATCGCCATCGGAACCCTCACCGCGTCCGGGCATAGCGCCAGCACGGCGTGGATGACGCTCGATGAGGACGGCGCGGCCATCTCCGGACGTTGGGAGATCCCCCTGCGCGACCTCGACGACGCGCTCGGCCTCGACGACGACGACGACGGCCGGATCACCTGGGGCGAACTCCGCGCGCATCACGACCAGATCGCCCGCTATGCCTTCGGCAAGATCGCCCTCCGCGCCGACGGACGTGTGCTCCCGCCGCATGCGACGGGGCATCGGGTGAGCGAACGCGACGGGGTGCCGTGCGCGGTGGTCGATTTTTCCGCCGCCACCGACCGGCCGGTGCAGAGCTTGGCGCTGGAGTACCACTTGTTCGCCGATCGCGATCCGCTCCATCGAGGGCTCGTGAGGTTCCGTCGCTCCGGAGACGCGTCTTCTGCCGGGACCACCGCAGTGCTCGGGCCGGGGAATCCTGGCGCGGAATTCAGCCCCGGAGCGGGGAGCACTGTGCCAGGACTCGTCCAGTTCGTCCGCGAAGGCGTCCACCATATCTGGACCGGCTACGATCATCTGCTGTTCTTGGTGGCGCTGCTCCTGCCGTCGGTGCTCCGGAGAGGGCCCGCTGGATGGGAACCGTCGCAGGGCCTGCGCGTTTCCTTGCGGAACGTGTTCCAGGTGGTCACCGCTTTCACGGTCGCGCATTCGTTGACGCTGGGCCTCGCCGCGACCGGAGTCGTCCGGCTGCCGTCGCGGCTCGTCGAGAGCACGATCGCCGTCAGCATCGTCGTCGCCGCGCTGGCGAACCTCTGGTCGCGGGACAGCGCCGTCCGTCCTCGGCGCTCGTTCCCGCCTTGGGCCATGCCGTTCGCGTTCGGGCTGGTCCACGGTTTCGGGTTCGCCGGAGCGCTCGGGGAGCTCGGTCTCTCCCGGACCTCGTTGGCAGTGCCTCTGCTCGGTTTCAACCTCGGGGTCGAGCTCGGACAGCTCGCCTGCGTGGCCGTCTTCTTGCCGGTCGCGTCGGCGCTGCGGGCCTCGCGGTTCTATCGGGCGGGAGTGATGCCGGTCGGATCGGTCGCGATCCTCCTGCTGGCCGGCGGTTGGTTCGTGGAACGCGTGTTCGAGGTCAAGTTCCTGCCGTTCTGAAGTGGACTGGTCCGGTCGGGCCCTCGGGACAGTCGTCTGCCGGTCCCGACCTGTGAAGATGCCCCGTTGGCAGGGTTGTCTCCTGCCGGACCTCGGGCAATGTCTTCGCGTGAACTCCCGGTGGTCTTTCAGCGTGAAGCTTCTCGTGCTCTACCTCGCGGTGTTCCATCTCTGGCGCGTGGTGGAACGGCCTGTGGTGGTCGCCAGCGGGCTGGCGATGACGGTCCTGCTCGGGGTGCTCTTCGTGCGGGCCGCGCGGAACGG
>JBBRQL010000287.1:0-4736 GCA_038226425.1 Verrucomicrobiota bacterium | reverse complement strand
CTCGCCCGAGGTCGTCCCCTGGCAGAGGCGGGCGAGCGCGGACGACGGGTCAGCCGCGATGGCGGCACGGATCTTCCGGTCGACGGCCCATCCGGCGCATCGGTCCTCCACCGTCGTGCCGGACTTGTCCAAGCGCACGTGGCCGATCTCCGCTTCGCCCGGCTTCGCACCGTGGTAGAGCTTGCCGTCGACGACCAGCCCGCCGCCGACACCGCTGCCCATGTTGATCCAGAAGACCGGGTCCGATCCTCGACCGGCCCCGTGCAGGGCTTCGCCGAGGGCCGCGACGTTCGCGTCGTTCTCGACACAGACCGGGAACGGGACGAGTCCGCGCAGCCAATCCCCGAGCGGGAACTTGTGCCATCCGGCGACTTGGTGGGAACACTCGATGCGGCCGGTCTGCCAATCCACCGGTCCGCCGAAGCCGACGCCGAGAGCGGCGGGGCAGTGCTTCGCCACGAGGTCCGGGAGCGCGGCGGCGATCTGGGCGCGGATGCCTTCGCCGCCGGCCGCCGGGTCCACGGAGAAGCGCCGCCGGTCGAGGATCCGGCCCTGCGGGTCGCCGGCGACGAGTTGCAGTTTGGTGCCGCCGATCTCGATGCCGAGGAGTGTCATGCGGCGAGGTTCGGATGTTCCCCGGCCGCTTGCCAATGGTGGATCCGCGGTGCGCGGGACTTATCGAAGATGAAGGGGTCCGCGGATCACGCGAAAAGGCGCGAAATCCGACGGTCCCGGACCGCGGTGGGCTGGGATGGTCCGGGCAGTCCACGACCCACGTCGCCACCTTTCCATCCGCGCTCGATCGCGTGTTTTCGCGGACACCGTCCCGGCGGAAAAGAAAAAGGCGGCCATCGCTGGCCGCCTTCGGAAAGCACCGGTGAACCGGTCGGGTCAGGCGATGGATTCACCGACCTGGAACCGGACGAAGCGGCGGACGACGATCTCGTCGCCCAAGACCTTGGACACGCCGGCGACGTGCGCCTTGACGGTGAGGTCGGGGTTCTTCACGAAGCCCTGCTCGAGCAGACAGATGGTCTGGTAGAACTTGTCGAGCTTGCCCTTGAGGATGTTCTCCATCGCTGCGGCCGGCTTGCCCTTGAGGGCGTCGGACTGGGCGGCGATCTCGCGCTCCTTCTGGACGAGCTCGGCGGGCACCTCTTCGCGGCTGACGGCCGTGGGGATGGCCGCGGCGATCTGCAGGGTGATGTCGCGGACGAGCTGCTTGAACTCTTCGGTGGCGACGCTGGCATCCTTGCCCGCGCCGACCTCGACGAGCACGCCGACCTTCGCGCCGGTGTGGATGTATGCGGCGACGAGGCCGCTGCCTTGGACTTCGATGCGGGCGTGGCGGCGGATCTGGATGTTCTCGCCGATCTTGGCGACGAGGGCGATGCGGTCGGTCTCCAAGTCCCCGCCCGGGGTCGTGGCGATCTTCTTGGCGAGCTCGTCGCAGGAGGCCTTGAAGCCGTCGTTGCGGGCCACGAAATCGGTCTCGCAGTTGACCTCGAGCAGCACGCCGACCTTGGCGCCGGGCAGGACGGACTGGGCGATGAGGCCTTCCTTGGCCTCGCGGTCGGCCTTCTTGGCGGCGCTGGCGGCGCCCTTCTTGCGGAGGATGTCCACGGCACCGTCGAGGTCGCCGCTGGATTCGACGAGCGCGTTCTTGCAGGCCATCAGGCCGGCGTTGGTCATCTCGCGGAGCTTGCCTACGAGGGCGGGAGTGATTTCAGCCATTTTCGGTACGGGACGGATGTTCGGGGACAGTGGATAGAACGCGCCGGCGACGTCTCCGTCGCCGGCGCGTTCATGGAAGGGCAGGGTCAGGCGGTCGCGACGGCAGGAGCCGGCTCCGCGGCGGGCGCGGGCGCGGGCGCGGCGGCCGGGGCTTCGGTCGGGTTGACCTTGCGGGCCTTCTTGGCCTCGTGCTCGGCCTTGGCCTTGGTGATGGCCTCGGTCACGGCGGTGAGGAGGATCTTCACCGAGCGGATGGCGTCGTCGTTGCCGACGATCGGGTAATCGACGAGATCGGGGTCGGCGTTGGTGTCGACGATGGCGACGACGGGGATCTTGAGGCGGCGGGCCTCGGCGATGGCGTTGTGCTCGCGCTTCACGTCGATGACGAACATGACGTCCGGGAGGTTCTCCATCGTCCGGAGACCGTCGAGGTACTTGAAGTAGCGGGCGTGCTCGCGGCGGATCATCGACTGCTCCTGCTTGACGTAGGCGTTGATGGAACCGTCCTGCTCCATCTTCTCGATGTCCTTCATGCGCTTCATCGAGCGCTTGCCGGTCTTGAGGTTGGTGAGCGTGCCGCCGAGCCAACGCTCGGTGACGAAGAGCTGGCCGCAGCTCTTGGCGGCTTCCTTGACCGCTTCCTGCGCCTGCTTCTTGGTGCCGACGAACAGCACTTGTCCGCCCTTGGCGACGGCCTGGGTGAGGAAGGTGCAGGCCGCCTCGATCTGCGGCATGGTCTTGCTGAGGTCGATGACGTGGATGCCGTTGCGGGCCTCGAAGATGAAGGGCTTCATCTTCGGGTTCCAACGACGCGTCTGGTGGCCGAAGTGGACGCCTGCCTCGAGGAGTTCCTTGATACCGATGCTGGTGATGCTGCTCATGTCTGCTGTGCTTCCCCTGGTTTCGGCGTGGCTCGGGACATCGCCCGGACGCCATCCGGTGGAAGGACCGGATTCTTGTTCGATGTGGTTGTGGCCGCCCGCCGCGCTCGCGTCGGTCCGTTTATAGGCCGTTTCCCTCGTCGGCACAGGCCGGCAAGGGACGCGGAAACTCTCAAACGTCCCGGTGGCGGGCAACAGGTATTTTCCGCGCTGACCGATGCTCCGAGGGATGCCACGGTCCGGAGCACGTCGTGTCACGGTCCGGAGAAAAACGGTCCACGCCACGCCTCCGGCCTCCCGATGTTTTGCGTTTGCCGGATGCCTGTGCCTATCGTCGCTCTCGTGCCCCGGCCAGTCGTCATCATCTCCGACCTGCTCCCACCGAAACGCGGCGGTCTCGCGGACCACACCGCGCGTCTGGCGGACGAGCTGGCCGCCTTCGGCCCTGTGTCGGTGCTGACATCCTTGGGGGCGGAGCCCGGGGCCCATTTCCCTGTCCGCGCGAGCATCGGCGACTGGAGCGACCTCGAATGGATCGCGGCCGAGCTCGGGGCGTTCGCCGACGATTCGGTCCTTCTCTGGCAATACGTGCCGCACATGTACGGCCGGGGCGGGGTCAACCGCTCGTTGCCCCGTTTCTGGCGCGACATGCGGAAGGCCGGGCAACGGCAGGTCTTCGTCGCCCACGAGATCATGGCGGATCTTGTGGCGTCCGACCTGTTCCGGCATCCCGCGCGGTACTGGTACGCGCTGAACCATCGCCGGCAATGGAAGGCGCTGCTCGAAGCGGCCGATGCCGTCCATATCTCGACCGGGCGTTGGGTGGAGGAGTGGTCCGCTCGCCGACCGGACATGGCGTCGAAGCTCTCGTTGCTTCCCTCGCCGACCAGCATCGCGCCGGTGGCGGTGCCCGCCGGCCATGCCGCGGCGTGGCGCGCGCAGAAAGGTCTGCCGGCCCGCGCCAAAGTGGTCGCGTATTTCGGCACCCTGAACGCCTCCAAGCAGCTTCCTTGGGTGATCGACGCCTGGCGCGCGGCGCATTCGCCGGCGGATCCCGTCGCCTTGGCGATCATCGGTAGCGCGCCCGCCATCAACTTGCCGTCCGACCTGCGGCCATGGCTGCTCCCGCTCGGATACCTCCCGGCCGACGAGGTGTCGCGTACGCTGCATGCGGTCGATGTCTTGGCGCTGCCGTTCCTCGACGGGATCTCGGAGCGGCGAACAACGCTGATGGCCGGTCTCGCCCATGGCGTCGCCGTGGCGACGACCCGTGGCCACAACACCGGTTCGGCGTTGTGGAAGGCCGATTTCCTTGCTCTGAGCCCGGCGTCCGCCGAAGGCGAGTTCATCCGCTCCGTGGTCGATCTGGTCCGGGACGACGCCCGTCGCGCCAAGATTGCCGCCGCTGGGCTCGCGGCGTGCGCAAGGGAGTATTCGTGGCCGGTGGTCGTCGGGAAACTGCGGGCGACCTTGGAGCCGAAGACGGACGGACGTTAGCCGCCGGCCCGGCTTTGGCTGTATGGCACCCGGAGTCCGCGTGGGATCCCCGCGACTTGGCGTCCGGAAGGGTGCGATCAGAATACGCTGACACCTTTGGTTCTCCGAGCGGTTGTGCCGCCGGGTCGGACTCGGCAGGCCGTGCGAAGAAGTTTGGACGACTCGCGAGAGGCGTCGTCAGCAGATAGCAGGTCCGCGATAGAGCGGAGTGGTCTGTAAAAAAATTATCTGGAAAGCAGGAAAACAGGAACTGAGCCGGCAAAGCTTCAGTTTTCCTGCTTTTCTGTTTTCCAGATTCAATTTCCGGCCGGTGTTTCCTGCAGACGAAGTGCGACTCTGCGCCGGCTGCGGTGTCCGCCACCTCTGATCTCACCCGTCCGGAGCCGCCGCTTGACGCGACGGAGTCCGCCTGCGTCAACTGACCCCGCAATCCGCACATGAAACCGTTGCGCGCCATCGTCCTTTCCCTGCTGTCCGCCACCGCCCTCTTTGCCGCCGATGACGCGACGGGATGGGACAAACTTTTCGACGGCACTTCCACTGCGAAGTGGCGCGGCTACAAGCAGACCGGATTCCCGGCCAAGGGCTGGGCGGTCGAGGGCGGCGCGCTGAAAGTGCTCGGCG
>JBBRQL010000286.1:0-4737 GCA_038226425.1 Verrucomicrobiota bacterium | reverse complement strand
TGGACGGCGGTCGGGACCGCGGTCGCGCTGTACTTCGTGCGGATGTTCGCCATCACCGGTTTCTACCACCGGTACTTCTCGCACCGGACCTTCTCGACCTCGCGGGCCTGGCAGTTCGTGCTCGCGGTCTGGGGCGCCGCCTGCGTGCAGAAAGGCGCCATCTGGTGGGCCGCGACGCACCGGCACCACCACCAGCATTCGGACGAGCCGGTCGACAAACATTCGCCTAGGCAGCACGGTTTCGTCTGGTCGCACATCGGCTGGATCACCAGTTCCAAGAATTTTCCGACCGACTACCGGCGGGTGAAGGACCTCGCGAAGTTCCCGGAACTCGTCTTCCTGAACCGCTACGACACGCTCGTCCCGATCCTCTTCGCGACCCTGCTGTTCGGCATCGGGAAGCTGCTGCAATACCAGGCGCCGTCCTTGGGCGTGACCGGCGGGCAGATGCTGGTCTGGGGATTCTTCATCAGCACGACCGTCCTTTTCCACGGCACCGCCTGCATCAACTCGATGGCGCACGTCTTCGGGAAGAAGCGCTACGCCACCGGCGACGACAGCCGGAACAGCTTCCTCCTCTCGCTCATCACCTTGGGCGAAGGCTGGCACAACAACCACCACCAGCACATGACCACCGTGCGTCAAGGCTTCTACTGGTGGGAGCTCGACATCACCTACTACCTGCTGAAGGTGATGTCGTGGACCGGCCTGATCTGGGACCTGCGCCCTGTGCCGACCGAGGCGTACAACCGCGACAAGCAGCTCCCGAAAGGCGGCTGAGGCGGCCCGGGCCGCGGCGACCTCCGGGCCTGTCTCCGCCGGTGCGGCGGCGGTGGACGTCCGGCGGATCCGGTCCATCCTGTCCGGACCATGCGACTTCCTCGACTCGCCATCGTCGGCACCGGCATCGCCGGCCTCGGCACCGCGTACTTCCTGCGCGGGCGTTTCGACATCACGTTGTTCGAGCAGGCGGACTATCCCGGCGGCCACACCCACACGATCGACGTGGCCGGCCGGACCGGACCGGTCGCGTTCGACACCGGGTTCATGGTGTTCAACCGCGTCACCTACCCGAACCTCTGCCGCTTCTTCGAGGAGCTGGAGGTGCCGGTGAAGCCCACCGACATGAGCTTCAGCGTGCAGCACGTGCCGAGCGGGCTGGAGTTCTGCGGATCGAGCCTCAACCACCTGTTCGCGCAGCGGCGGAACCTGTTCCGGCCTTCGTTCTACCGGCTGCTGCTCACCATCGACCGCTTCAACACCGAGGCCGTGGCCGCGCTGGAAGACCCGCGCTGGGCCGGGATGACCCTCGGCGATTACGTGCGCGAGCGCGGCTACGGCCAAGGCTTCCTCGACCTGTACCTCGTGCCGATGAGCAGCGCCGTCTGGAGCACGCCGCCGGACCGCATGCTGGAGTTCCCGGCGATGGCGTTGCTTCGTTTCTTCCACAACCACGGCTTCCTCGGCCTGCGGACGCAGCATCCGTGGTGGACGGTGGAAGGCGGCGCCCGCGAATACGTGCGGCGGCTGCGCCCGCTCATCGATCCGGACGGCACGCGCATCCGGCTCCGTTCGCCCGTGGTCCGGGTGGTCCGCGAGGGGACCGGGGCCGCCGTCACGACGGAGGACGGCAAGGTCGAGCGGTTCGACCGGGTGGTGCTCGCCTGCCACGCCGACCAAGCGCTGCGGATGCTCGCCGACGCGGACGAGGACGAGAGGCGCGTGCTCGGCGAGTTCCGCTACCAGCCGAACATCGCCACCGTCCACACCGACACCGGCGTCATGCCCAGGACGCGCCTCGCATGGTCGGCGTGGAACTACCGCATCGCGTCCGGTCCGGACGGCGCGCCGGCGCCGCAGACCATCTATTGGATGAACCGTCTCCAGGGCATCCGCGACACGGCGGACTATTTCGTGTCGATCAACGGCGAGTCCTCGGTGGACCCGGCGAAGGTGGTCCGGCGCATCGCCTACGAGCATCCGCTGTTCAGCCTCGGGGCCATCCGCTCCCAGGCCGAGCTGCCGCGCCTGAACCGGCGTTCACCGGACGCCGCGGTCCGCTTCGCCGGGAGCTATTTCCGGCACGGCTTCCACGAAGACGCCTTCACTTCGGCCCTGGATTGCGCGCAGGCCGTGGCGGGCGAGCCCCTCTGGGCCTGAGGCGCCCGACCGGCGGCCGGCGATGCCGTGAATTTCAGTGAAACCCAGCGCGTCGGGGGCGTGTCATCCTGTCCGAAGCAAACTCACGTTTGACCCCCTCATGCAAAAACAGCACGCTGCGCCGACCATGAAGTTCCGCCCCTTGTTGGCCGCTGCCGTCGCGGCGACGACGCTGTCCGTCGCCCAGGCCGAGCTGACGCAAAAGCCCGTTTCGCTCGACGACTGCATCCAGATGGCGCTGCGGCACAACTTCGACGTGCGCATCCAGCGCTACGGCCCGCGGGTGGCCGAGCTGAGCCTGAGCTCCGCCTACTCGGCGTACGACCCGACCTTCACCGCGAGCGCAGGCCAGGGCTTCCGCCGCTCCGAGGCGGGCTTCAACCCGAGCGTCTTCAACCCGCCTTCGAACGAGAACTGGAACGACAACTACGGGGTCGGCCTCGGAGGCAACCTGCCGACCGGCCTGCGCTACGATTTCTTCGGCGACGTCAGCCGCAGCCAGAGCACCACGCTCTCCGGCGCGGGCACGTTCACCAGCCCGTTCGATTATTCTCCCGACGCCGGCGTGCGGCTCACGCAACCGCTGCTCAAGAACGCCTGGATCGACCAGACCCGCTGGACCATCGCGGTCGACAAGCTCGCGCTGAAGAGCAACATCGAATCGGTCCGCGGCCAGATCATGACCACCTTGGTCAACGTCGAGCTCGGCTACTACAACCTCATCAGCGCCTACGAGAACGTGCTCGTGCAGGAGAAGGCGCTCGAGGTCTCCGACCGGTTCCTGTTCGAGACCCGCAAACGCGTCGAGGTCGGCGCGCTCGCGCCGTTGGACGCCGAACAGGCCAAGGCCGAGGTGGCCCGCCTCAAGGCCGACCTCGTCAGCGCGCGCAAATCCCTCGGCGACCAGGAGCGCACCCTCAAGCAGCTGCTCGACGAGGATTTCGCGACCAGCTCCGGCGAGATGCTCCTGCCCACGGCCAAGCTCCAGAACGTCCCGGCGCTGGTGAACCGAACGGACAGCTGGATGCGCGCCTTCGACTTGCGGGCCGATTATCGCCAGCAGAAGATCGCCCTCGAGCAGCAGAAGATCACGCTCCGCTTCACCCGCAACCAGCTCTATCCGCAGCTCGACCTGAGCGGCGGCTACGGCGTGACAGGGCGGTCCACCGAGTTCGGCCCCGGCGTCTCCGACCTCGGCAACCGCAGCAACCCCAACCACTCTTGGGGCCTCAGGCTCACCTTCCCGCTCGACAACCTGTCGGCTCGCAACGGCCACAAGAAGGCGAAGCTCGACCAGGAGAAGCTGCTCGTGCAGTTCAAGCAGACCGAGCAGTCGATCATGATCCAGATCGACAACGATATCCGCGCCGTCGAAAGCGCCCGCGAGCGCATCGAGGCGACCAAGCAGTCGCGCATCTACGCCGAGGCCGCGCACGAGGCCGAGAAGAAGAAGCTCGAGAGCGGCAAGAGCACCAACTACCAGGTGCTGCAGCTCCAGCGCGACCTCACCCAGGCCCAGACGCAGGAGATCAGCACGTTGGCCGACTACAACAAGGCCCTCGCGCGACTGGCCTTCGACGAAGGCTCGACCCTGACCCGCCTCGGCGTGTCGATCGACCTGCGCTGACACGTCGACCGGGCTCCGACCGGTGCGGACGCCTGCGCCCGACCGGGTGCCTTCAGTTCGTGGTGGCGGGCTCGCGGGCTGTCGGCATCCGGCGGACGAGGACTCGCGGAAGCCGGAGCCGGCAGGACTTTCCCGGGCGTTTCCCGCCCGCCTTCCGGCGGTGATGCTCACGGCAGATCGCTGGTCCGTCCGGGGCACTTCCCGCTTGGCCAAGGTCGCACGGCGGCCCCATCGTCGGCTCGCAGGATGTCCTCCAAGCCTGAACCGCCTCCCAAAGACCACCTCGGATTCCTCGACGGCATCCGCGGCATCGCGGCCCTTTGGGTGGTGATCGGCCACTGCATGATCTGGGGCGGATCGTTCTGGTACCGGTTCCCGCCACCGATCATCGCGGTCGATGTCTTCATGTTCGTCTCGGGCTACCTGATGGTCCACCAGTGGACGCGCCGGGTGGGCGATGGCGTGGTCCTGACCCGGGCAGTCGTCGGGGAGTTCTGGTTGAGGCGGATCTTCCGGATCGTCCCTGTGTTCTGGGTGGCATTGGCCGCCACAGTGCTGTTCCACGGTCCGCTTTCCGACGGCATGCAGGTGCTGCGCGCGGCGAAGCATGACCTCGATGTGGTCTACGACCCGGGCCTGTTCCCGATGGACCCGGTCAGCCTCGTCCTGCGCGCGACCTTCCTGTTCGGGTTCGTGCCGGAGCTCGCGGCATCGCCGTTCATGGGCGATTGGAGCCTGGCTTTGGAGATGCAGTTCTACGCGGCGTTCCCGTTCGTGCTCGTCGGGCTCCGGCGCTTCGGAGCGGCCCGGCTGCTCTTCGCTGCCGCGATCATGGCTTTCGTCACCGGCGAGGTGCTGCTGCGGTTGCCGGAGTTCCGCGCGGGGGCCGGGACCGCCCTGCCCTTGCCGATCCTCCTGCCGATGAAGCTCACCGTGTTCCTCATCGGGAT
>JBBRQL010000285.1:0-4794 GCA_038226425.1 Verrucomicrobiota bacterium | reverse complement strand
TACGACCGCCTCATCGCCGCCGGCAAACCTTTCAAAGTCGCCCTCACCGCCGTCATGCGGAAACTCATCATCCTCATGAACCATCTCCTCAAAAACCCAAACTTCGTCCTCGCTCACTGAACACCGTTGCTGCTGTTCCGCGGATTTGCAATCCGCAGACGCCGCTTGTGCCCTGGCGCATGGGTCTCTCCTCACGGCTTGCCGAGTCCAACTCGGCGGAACAGCAGAATACAATTCTGCGCTACTTCTGACCGCCACTTCTGACCGTATCTCGCCGACAAGACGGGTTGCCGCGTGCCGAGCGACGGCTGTACGGTCCGCGACCTGCCCCATGCGCCGCCGCATCCTGATGACGTTCTTGCTCCTGTCCGCGCTCGGCGCGCGCGGGCTTGGCGCGGATGCGTCCGCTTTATGGGCGGGCAAGGTGCGGCCGCTCTTCGACGTCCATTGCGTGAAGTGCCACGGGCCGCTCGAGCACAAGGGCGGTCTTGAACTCGACACGCCGGAGGCCGCGCTCAAGGGCGGCGATGAAGGCGAGGTCGTCGTGCCCGGCAGCCCGGAGAAAAGCCGGATCTATCTCGCCCTCGCGCCGGGAGCGGATCCGCACATGCCGCCCAAGAAGCAGCTCACGGATGCCGAGCGCGAGACGGTCCGCGCATGGATCACCGCGATGTCCGCCGCACCGGCGAAGGCCGCGACGCGCGCGACGGATGCTCCGCGCCGGTTCGCCACCGTCGAGCAGGCGGTCGACACGTTCGTCGCCGAAGGCTGGGAAAGCCGGTCCTTGCGACCGGCCGCTCCGGTCGCCGACCGCACGTGGTGCCGCCGCGTCCATCTCGATCTCGTCGGACGCATCCCGACCCCGGCGGAGACCGCCGCGTTCCTCCAGGCGCCGGGAGGGCCGGACCGCCGGGCGCTCGTCGAGAAGTTGCTGGCGTCGGACGGCTATCCCGTCCACATGCGCGAGCTGTGGGACGTTTTCCTGATGGGCCGACCGAAGCGCGACAACCACGAGGACCGCCGCCGGCAGAACGGTTGGTGGACGTTCCTGGAGGACGCCTTCCGCTCGGAGCGGCCGTGGGACGAGACGGTCCGCCGGATGCTCGTGGCGCGTCCCGAGACCGATGCCGACCGCGGCGCGTCGTGGTTCCTCTATGAGCGGCGCAACGATCACCAGGCCATCGCCGAGGCCGTCGCGCCGGTCGTGTACGGGACGCGCATCGACTGCGCGCAATGCCACGACCATCCGCTGGCCCGCGAGATCAAGCAGGCGCATTACTGGGGCCTGGTCGCGGCCTTCAACCGGGGCAAGAACATCGACGGCGGCTCCTCGGTCGCGGAATCCGCCGTGGGCGGTTTCGTCAATTTCACGAACCTGAAAAAGGAATCCCAGCCGGCCGTGGTGACGCTGTTGGGCGGTCGCACAGTGGAGGAGAAGCGACCCGCGGAAGGCGACAAGCCGGAGGACCGGGACGACCTGTACGTGGACCCGAATGCGAAGGCACGCGTGCCGAAATCCTCCCGGCGCGAGGCCTTCGCGGACGCCGCGACGAAGGAAAATCCGTTGCTGGCCCGCGCGTTCGTGAACCGCATGTGGGCCGCGTTCATGGGCCGCGGCATCGTGCATCCGGCCGACGAGATGAACGCGCGCAACGTCCCGAGCCATCCGGAGCTGCTCGGTTGGCTGGCGCAGGACTTCGCGTCGCACCGCCACGACATCCGTCGCCTGGTCCGCGGCATCGTGCTCAGCCGTCCTTACGCTCTCGGCGCGACGGAAGCGCCGCCGGATGCGTTCGCCGGCGCGTCGGAACGACCGCTCTCCGCGGAGCAGTTGGCCCGTTCGTGGCGCGTCGCCGCCGGTCTGGCGCCGGACGAGGAGGCCCTGCGCAAGGCCGTGGTCGCCGCCATCCCCGAGGTGATGCCGAAGGACTACAACGCCACCTTCCAGCAGGCCCAGTTCCTGACGCGGTCGCCGGCGTTGGGCGACATCCTCAAGCCCGCGATGTCCGGCACGGTGGTGCGGCTGGCCGCGTTGCCGGATCCGGTGTCGCGGGTGCGCGAGGCCTTCCTCGCGGCGCACGGCCGCGTGCCGGACGCGGAAGAAGCGGCGCAGGCGGAGGCGCTGCTGGCCGGACGGAGCGATGCGCCGGCCGACGGCGTGCGCGACCTTTTGTGGGCGCTGCTGACCAGCGCGGAATCCTTGACGATGCCCTGACCATGGAACCTGGAACCCTTGGAATTCCTCCCGGCCGATGCCGCACCGACGAGCACGTGCTGCACCGTCGCCTGTTCCTGAAAGGTCTGACGGGCGGCGCGCTTGCGACCGTGTCGAGCTTCGCCGGGCTGTTCCAGAACCCGGTCTTCGCCGCCGAGACCAAGCGGGCGCAGAAGCATTGCATCCTGCTCTGGCTCTGCGGTGCGCCGAGCCAGTTCGAGACCTGGGACCCGAAGCCGGGACGTCCTTCGGGCGGGCCCTTCGGGAGCATCCCGACGAAGATCCCCGGAGTCCATTTCTCGTCGCTCATGCCGCGGTGCGCCGGCATCGCGGACCGCCTGAACATCGTGCGCAACATGAAGACGGCGCAGACCGAGCATCTGCAGGCCATCACGCTTTTGCAGCGGGGGAATCCTGAGCGCGCCGGGTTCACGCGGCCGACCTTGGGCAGCGCGTTGTCGCAGGCGATGGGACAGCTCGATTCGCCGGTGCCGAACTTCGTCTTCATCGACCCGATCCCGGGAGGCAACGAGTTCGAGGCGTTCAAGGCGGGCAACTGGGCCGGCTGGCTCGGCGCGGAGCACGCGCCGGTCCGCGTCGGAGGAGACTACTCGCGGCTGGTCACGGCGGCGGCGGACACCATCCCGGAGCACGACCGCGAATCGCGCGAGACGCTGAGGAAGTTCCTGACGGCGAAGTTCGCGCGGGACCGGCGGAGCGTCGTCGCGCGCAGCCAGAACGCGGCCTTCGAGCGGATGCGCGGGATGTCGGCCAGCGCGGACCTCTTCGACGTGGAGAAGCTCCCGGCGAAGGACCGCGAGCGCTACGGCCCCGGCAGCTTCGCTCAGCACGCATTGATGTCGCGGCATCTCGTGGAGCACGGCGCGCCCTTCGTCATGGTCGCCAACGGCATGAACTGGGACAACCATGTGTTCCAGCACGAGATCCACCAGATGCTCGTGCCGGAGCTCGACCGCGTGTTGTTCCATCTGGTGAACGACCTCGAGGAGCGCGGCCTGCTCGCCTCGACGCTCGTGGTCGCGATGGGAGAGTTCGGCCGCACGCCGTGGATGAACCCGGCCCGCGGACGCGACCACTATCCGAACGCGTGGAGCCTGATGATGACCGGTTGCGGCCTGAAGCGCGGCGTCGTGACCGGCGCGACCGATATCGACGGCGTGGACGTCGACGGCAAGGCCCACAACGAGCAGAACCTCTTCGCGACCATCTTCACCGCGCTCGGCATCGATCCGCACGCCGAGTACGACCTGCCCGGGATGCCGACCTTCCACCGCGTCGAGGACAAGGCGGAACCCATCCGCGAACTGCTCGCCTGATCCCATGAAGCTCACCCTCGGCCACGACCACAAGCTGCCGACCGGCGTGCTCGGCCTGGCGATCGCGCCGGACGACATGCGCGCCTTCGCCACCTGCGCGGACGGCACGATCCACGCGATGGACCTCGCCGACGGCACCTCGGAGGTCTTCGAGGAGAAGCACGGATCCTTCGCCAGCGGCTGCGTGCTGTTGCCGGACGGCCGCACGCTCATCTCGGGCGGCTACGACGGGCAGCTGCTCTGGCACGACACGGCGACGCGGCGGTGCCGTCAACGCGTCCAGGCCCATGCTTTCTGGAGCTGGCAGCTCGCGCTCTCGCCCGATGGACAACGGCTCGCGTCGACCACCGGCCAGTACGTGGCGGGCGGTTGGCGCTACGAACCGGCGGCGGAGACCGAGCCGTCGGTGAAGGTCTTCGACACGCTCACCGGCCGGGCGGTCGCGGAGTTCGCTCACACGCCGCCGGTGCTCAGCTGCGCTTTCAGCCCCGAGGGCCGGTATCTTGCCGCGGCCAACATGCTGGGCGAGGTCCGGGTCTGGGACCTGTGGTCCGGCAACGACGGCGGACCGGTCGCGCGCTGGACCTCGCCGGATTTCACCTCGTGGGGCACGACCAAGACGCACCACTACTGCGGCGGCATCTACGCGCTCGCGTTCTCGCCCGACGGCAACGTGCTGCTCGGCTGCGGCATGGGCCCGATGGGCGACCCGATGGCCGGCAACGGCAAGATGACCTGGCAGCGCTGGGATTGGCGGAAGGGCGAGAAGATCGACCAGATCAAGGACGGCCAGCACGGGTCCGGCCTGATGGAATCGGTGGCGTGGCATCCGGACGGGGCGCACTTCGTGATGGCCGGTCGCCAAGCGCAAGGGACCTGGAACGCCGCGCTCTTCTCCGCGGCGGACGGAGCGTTGGTCCATTCTTTGGACACCAAGAAACGCATCACCCACGCGCGGTTCACGGCCGACGGCAAGTCGCTCATCCTGGCTGGCGCCAACGGTCAACCGCAGCGCAAGGACGGCGTCTGGCCGGCTTGGGGACGCGTGCAGGTCCACCAGGTGGAGGCGTGAGGCGTCAGGCCCTCGCGTCTCGCAAAGGGTGGCGTGCTGCGGACTAGCAGCCTGTCGGACTTAGCTCAAGTTTGCTGGGATTAGTGGTGAGGGTAGCGGCTCTGGCGGCGGGGGAGAAGTGCGGAGGACAACTGGGGGCGGTTTCTGGTCGGCGGTCGGTGGGTGTCCGT
>JBBRQL010000284.1:0-4812 GCA_038226425.1 Verrucomicrobiota bacterium | reverse complement strand
TCAAGGGCTTCATGGTCCAGGGCGGCGATCCGCTGACCAAGGACGCCTCGAAGGAAGGCAGCTGGGGCACGGGCGATCCCGGCTACAAGATCAAGGCCGAGTTCAGCTCCCGTTCCCACCAGCTCGGCGTGCTCTCGATGGCGCGCTCGGCGAACCCGGATTCTGCCGGCAGCCAGTTCTTCATCTGCCTCGGCGACGCGTCGTTCCTCGACAACAAGTACACTGCGTTCGGCAAGGTCCTGAAGGGCGAGGACGTCTTGAAGAGCCTCGGCGAAGTCCCGACCCGCGTCGCGGGCGGCGGCGAGAAGAGCCGTCCGACCGAGCGCCAAGGCGTCGAGAGCGTCAAGATCGTGGAACGTGCGACGATCAAGTGAGCTGAAGTCTTTTTCCGCAGGCGGACGGTGCGAACCGTCCGCCTGTTTTGTTTCTGCCATGGATCTCGGACCTCTCGCCCAAGCGCTGGTCTCGTTCGGTTGTCCCGCCGCCAAGTCGGCCGAGATGGCCGCGCAGCTCGACAAGCGCGCTCATCAGCTCGCCGCCGCGAAGGGCCGCACCTACGAAGAGGCGCTCACCCATCTGCTGAAACTGATGGCTGCCGGAGGTGCGGGTGGAGGGGCGAGAGGCGAGGGGCGGATGGCGTGTGACGAAGTCTCCCTTCCGCGCTCCGCATTCCCCGTTCCGCGTTCAGAAGTGCGGCCTTGGAAGACGCTGTCGTCCACGCCGCTCGCGGATTACCGGATCTTCCGCGTGCGTTCCGACCGGAAGACGAATCCTCGCACCGGTACCGAGCATGATCTCTTCGCCATCGAATGCGTCGACTGGGTGAACGTCGTCCCGGTCACTTCCGACGGCCATGTCGTGATGATCGAGCAGTTCCGCCACGGATCGGACACGATCGAGCTCGAGATCCCCGGCGGCATGATGGATCCCCACGAATCTGATCCGGCCGCGGCCGGCCAGAGGGAGCTGAAGGAGGAGACCGGCTACGAGGGGGACCGGGCGCGGTTGATCGGCTGGATCTATCCCAACCCCGCGATCCAGACCAACGTCTGCCATACGTTGCTGGTCGAAGGATGCGAGAAGCGCCACGAGGTGGAGTTCGATGCGACCGAGGACCTAGCCACGCGTTTGGTGCCGGTCGCCGAGATCCCCGGGCTCATCCGGTCCGGACGCATCCGCCACGCGCTGGTCGTCGTGGCTCTGACCCATTTCTTGTTGGAGCAAGACCAGACAGGATGAACCGGATAGACAGAATGATCCCGCGATGGCCGTCATCAGCCTTCTGAACCGATTCTGAGCTCCGGTCTATTCTGTCTGCTCTTCACGTCTTCTTCCTCCACTCCACCTTCGGTGGTTCTTCTTGGCCGAGCACCCGGTAGCGGGTGCGGAAGTGCATCTTGGCCACCTTCGGCAAAGTTTCCGGTCCGTGCTTCGCGACGAAATCTCTACCGGCGGACTCGACCGCGGCGGATGCGCCTTTCGGTAGCGCCACGCCGAACTGTTTCTCCAGTGCCTTGAGCCGCGTGACGAACTCGTGCCGCGCCAGGATCGAGGCGGCGGCGACCGCGATGTCCTCCTCCGCCTTGTGCCGCTGGACGAGCTCGATCTCGCGGCCGAGGCTCATCAGCGCCTTCGAGACCGTCGCCTTGTCCTGCGCGAACTGGTCGCTGATCGCCCGGATCGGCGGCGGCTGCATGCGTTCGCGCTGGAGCATCAGATTCTCGATCACCCGGGCGTGGCCCCAAGCGAGGACGCGGTTCACCGAACCGGTCGTCGTGTGCATCCGGTTGTAGGCCTCGCAGCCGATCGGCACGACCGAGGTCACGCAGCCCGGCGTGTCGAGGATGATGCCGGCGAACTTCGCGATCTGCGCGTCGCTGCCGATGCTCTTGGAATCGCGGATGCCGCTGTCCTTCCACGCGGCGATCACCGCGGCGTTCACGTACACGCCGGCCACGCAGAGCGGTCCGAAGAAATCGCCCTTGCCCGATTCGTCCACACCGAGCCGCGGATGGAGCAGGGCAGGATCGTGGACGGCTTCGTAGCCGAGCTTCGCAGTGCCGATCACCTCGGGCTCCAGGACGAACTCGACGAACTCCTTCGTGCCCTTGCCTTGCACGACGACCTTGCCCGATTCGTAGAAGGTGACGTTGTGGTCCGGCTTGGTGCCGCTGAACCGCGCGTAAGGCACGTCGCGGAGCTGGTAGCTGCCGCGGACGATCTTCTCGAGCGCGTCGGCCTGCGGCGGGGTGAGCTTCGCGGTGTAGCTGGTCATCGTGGTCCACCGCCGGGAGCGGGGAGGACCGCGGAAAACTAAGGGCGGCGAACTGCCAGCAGCAACGGGGCATTCTCCGCGGGTGCGATCCGAAGTGGTGGACACCGCAACCGGCGCAGAGCCCCCCGTGTGCTATGGAGAAAACCGGCCGGAGAGAGGATCTGGAAGACAGGAAAACAGAAAAAACGAGGTTTTGCCCGCTCCGTTCCTGTTTTCCTGCTTTCCAGATTTGATCTCCTTCTGTCTCCACCACTACGGACCGCCACTTCCAATCGCACCGCTTCTCCGCGGCGGGTTTGACCGTGGATCCTCGGTCGAGCTAGTCTCGATGCCAATGGAACAGCCCGCGGAGCCTGCGGAGTTTCCCGTCCGACGGCAGGTCGGGCGTCCGGCCACGCCCGGACAGGTGCTCTGGCAGTTGGAGGAGATGCGGTCGTTCGTCGGAAAGCACGCTCATGGAAAGCCCGTCATCGCCGAGGGAGACTATTTCCCGGTCCGAAGAACTGTGGGCCGGGCTCGTCCGGGCGGAGGTTGATTTCGCGGTGGTCGGTGGGATGGCCGTGGTCCGGAGCAGCGAGACCGCTGGAGAAGTGTCCCGAAAATGATGATATGAGCGAGATCACCGCACGCCGGTTCGTCACCGCTGCTGAAAGCATCACCGAGGTGTCGCCGTTCACGTTGAACGCGTGGCTCTCCCGTCCCGACATCGTTCCGTGCGCCGGACTGTTGATGGTGCGCGCCACCATGGATCCAGGCCGGTGCCATCCGTTCCATCACCATCCCACCCGCGAGGAGATCATCTACGTCATCTCCGGCCAGGCGGAGCAGTGGTGCGGGGACGAGCATCGCGTGCTCAAGCCGGGCGAGATGCTGCTGATCCCGAAGGGCGAGGTCCACGGCACCTACAACCCGTTCCGCGAACCGGTGGTGTTCCTGGCCATCCTCTCGCCGGTGGATGCCGAGGGGCCGGCGATGGTCGATGTCTCGACCGAAGAACCGTGGGCAGGCCTGCGGCAGGGTTTCACACCTTGCACCTGAAGCGGCGCGCCGATGTTCCAGCCGATGCATCGACCGGCCGACCGGACCGATCCGACCGCGGGCATGGCCCTGCGGCTCGGGAAGCTCCACGCGGATTTCGGCCGGTGGTGTGCGGTCTGGGGACTCTCCCGTTTGGCGCGCGAGGCGGACGTCCAGTTCGCCGATGACCTCGGCATGGCTCTCGGCCGATGCGATCCTCGGTCGGGCCGGATCATGCTGAACGGCGTGCTGCTCGCGCCGGAGAACGAGACGCTGCTGGCGGAGACCTTGTGCCATGAGGCCGCCCATGTCGTCGCCCATCTGCGCTACGGTCCGCGCATCGTCGAGCACGGGCCCGAGTGGCAGGAATACATGACAAAGGCTGGTTTCCGGCCACGTCCGGTGATCCCCATCGGCGAGGTGGCCGGATTGGTGACCAAGCCGAAGTCCGGTCTTCGTCCGCAAGCCCGGCGGTGACGTTTCTCCCGGGATCGTCCCTGAGAAAGCCGGGGTTTACGTCCGCGCCCGGCTGAGGCACGTTGTTCCCCAGCTCCGGCGGCCGGACCCAAGGCCCCGCCACGAGCAACCCTGCCGAGGCTCCACCCCATGCCCGGCCCGAACGACTCCCCCTATGAAAACAGGCTACCTGATCGACATGGACGGCGTGATCTACCGCGAGAACCACCTCATCCCGGGCGCGGTCGAATTCGTCGCGGCTCTGCTGGTCACCGGCACCCCGTTCCTTTTCCTGACCAACAACTCGGCGCCCACCGCCGAGGACCTCGCGGTGCGGTTGCGCCACCTCGGCGTCACCGGGCTTTCCGCGCGGCATTTCTACACCTCGGCGATGAACACGGCCGATTTCCTCGACGAGACGCATCCGAACTGCACCGCGTTCGTCATCGGTGAAGGCGGTCTGATGGCCGCGCTGCACGAGCGCAAGATCGCGAACGACGGGATCAGCCCGAACTACGTCGTCGTCGGCGAAGGCGCGTTCACCGCGGAGAAGCTGACCAAGGCGCACGAGCTGATCGAGAAGGGCGCGCGCCTCCTGGCGACGAACCCCGACAACTGGTGTCCTGTATCGAGCCAGAAGACGCGGCCCGGCGCCGGATCGATCGCCGCCTTCCTGGAGGCCAGCACCGGGCGGCGCGCCTATTATCTCGGCAAGCCGAACGGATACATGTTCCACAGCGCATGCCGGAAGCTCGCCGAATCCGCGCTCAGCCCGGTCGGGCGCGTGGTGATGGTCGGCGACACGATGGAGACGGACATACGCGGCGCGGTCGAAGCGGGGCTCCACAGCTATCTTGTGCTCACGGGCTCGACGCAGTTCGAGGATGTCGGCGACTACGTCTACCAACCCACGCGCGTCCTTCAGAGCGTCGCGGACCTGGTGGAGGAGGTTAAGACCGGCAAGACGCCGGAGAACGCGGAGAGCCCGGCCCTCGGCAGCAACCGGCACTCCGGCGGCAAGCTCGGCACGCGCCACCAGACGGATGTCCTGGCCCTCTACAAAC
>JBBRQL010000283.1:0-4814 GCA_038226425.1 Verrucomicrobiota bacterium | reverse complement strand
GTGCCGTTGGGCGGACGGGTCAAGCCGGCTGGAAGCCGGCGCTCCGACAGCAGGATCACGGCTCAACCGGAACGATGCCGTCGGCGGAGCGCCGGTTTCCAACCGGCTTGACGCCTGGGGAGTCGGAACCGGTGCGCTGGGCAGTAGGGCCGCTCCACCATCCAGCGACCCCGCAGCGCGGTTGGCGAACCGCACCGTGCCGTTGGGCGGACCCGTCAAGCCGGCTGGAAGCCGGCGCTCCGACTGCAGGGTCACGGCAAAGCCGGAACGATGCAGTCGGCGGAGCGCCGGTTTCCAACCGGCTTGACGCTTGCGGAGTTGGAACCGGTGCGCTGGGCAGTAAGGCCGCTCCACCATCCAGCGACCCCGCGGCGCGGTCGGCGAACCGCACCGTGCCGTTGGGCGGACGCGTCAAGCCGGCTGGAAGCCGGCGCTCCGACTGCTTCGTCCCGGCCGTGCGGGTCGTGTCCGCGCGCACCCGCAGTCCGGTGGCGGTCATTTGCCCGCTGCACCGGGCAGATCCCCTGTCACCGGCTGGACCTGATGCTGCGCTTCCCACGCGCTGAAATCCCCGTCGTCGCTGCCATGCACTTCGCTGTGGCCGTCGGCGAAACCATAGGTCCTCGCCCAGCCGCCCTTGGGTCGCTGCCACGCCTCGCGTTCGCGTAGGACGATGGCCGCGTCCGGATTGGCGATGTCCTTGAGCGAGCCGCGGAACATGAGCTCGAAGTCCTCAGTCCGGAGAGCTTTCGCCGTCTCTGCCTGCTCAGGTCCGGTATTCCTGGCATCCAGCCGCGATGCGGCAACCTCCAGCGAATCGGGGAACTTGCCGTCGTGATCGCTTGCGAAAAAATGGAAACCCATGACGAGCAGCCTCGCCTCGTTCATGCGGCGGATGGCAAACTGTTTGGTGACCTCCGCTTCCTCTTCGGCCGAGCGCTCCCGCGTTGCGACCGGTTTGGCAGCGGGACGGCGGGCACTGGCGAGTTGCTGCCGCAGTTGGCCGACTTCGCCGCGGAGACGCAGTAGCTCCGTCTGCGGCTGGCGCAGACGTGCGAGTTCTTCAGCATTCTGGGAGGCAGCCTGGCGGGCAGTCTGCGCTTCTTCGGTCAGTTGCACGACCCGGCGCTGGAGGTCCGCGTTGTCCGCGCTCAACCGACCGGCGGCTTGATGCTGGAGCACGAGCATGGTCCCGGTGGCGACTAATGCGGCGGCGACCGCGGCAAGCTTGATCTTGGTGGAGGCCATAAGCGTGAAGAGTCCGAAAGTCGAAGTGGTCGTGGCAGCCGCGGCCAGTGCCGAGGCGGTGACCACGGAAGCCAAGGTCGCCGGTGCTGCCGTGACCGCTTGGCCGGAAAGCGCGATCGCCAATGCGGAGGCTGTCGAGGTGACGCCGCGTTTCGCCAGTTTTGCGCGGAGCTTGTCGAGGGCGCGGTCCACGCGCATCCGCGCGGCGTTCTCGCTCAGACCCAGGCGAGTGCCGACCTCGGCCAACGGCCGCCGCTCGAAGTGGCGCAACAGCACCGCGAGGCGGTCGGCTTCGCCGAGGTCGTGCATCGCGGCATCGAGCACGGGACGAAGCCGGGTCCAATCCAGCTCCGGGCCGATGGGTTCGCGGAGCAGATCCTGCATGACGTGGGCTTCCTGTTCGCGCCGCACTCGCCGCGCTTCGCGGCGGACGGCGTGGGCCGCCATCCGGCGGGTGGTGGTGTAGAGCCAACCGGTGAGCGCGGGATGGCCGGCCAACCGAACGGCGTTCCGGGCAAGTTCGACGAAGACCGTCTGCGTGACGTCCGTCGCGTTGGCCGCGTTCCCGCCGACCTGCCGGAGCGCGGCGGAATGCACCAGGTCGATGTGCCGTCGGACGAGTTCCGCGAACGCGTCCTCGGCCCGCTCCTCGGCGTAGCGGCGGAGCAGCTCCGGACCGTCGTTGGCGGCGGCCATCGTCATCGTCGACAGGTGATGCCCGCCTGCTGACGGACCGCACAGGAAATCTTCCGTAGCGTCCGGTCTCCGTCGCCTCTCCTTCGCGCCTGTTGCCCAAGCGCCGGTCGGTCCCGTAGGCTCGGCGGACGCACATGAGCGAGATCTCCAAGGCCTACGAACCGCAGTCCGTCGAAGAGAAGTGGTACGACTTCTGGTTGAAGCACGGCTGCTTCACCGCCGACCCCGCGCGCGTGTCCGCCACCCGCCCGGCCTATTCTATCGCCATCCCGCCGCCCAACGTCACCGGCGTGCTGACGATGGGCCACGTCCTGAACAACACCATCCAGGACATCCTCGCCCGCAAGGCGCGCATGGACGGCAAGGAGGTCCTCTGGCTGCCCGGCACCGACCACGCCGGCATCGCCACGCAGAACGTCGTCGAGAAGACGCTGAAGAAGGCCGGCGAGATCAAGCACCGCGACGACCTCGGCCGCGAGGCGCTCGTCGCCAAGATATGGGAATGGAAGGAGAAGTACGGCGGCATCATCCTCAAGCAGCTCCGCGCGCTCGGCGCGTCCTGCGACTGGTCCCGCACGCGCTTCACGATGGACCCGGAGTATTCCAGGTGCGTGCAGGGCGTCTTCGTCGACCTCTACAATAAAGGCCTGATCTATCGCGGCAAGCGCATGGTCAACTGGTGCCCGGCCTCGCTCACCGCGCTCTCCGATGAGGAGGTCGTGATGAAGGAGCAGAAGGGCTTCATGTACCACTTCCGCGTCGAGGTGGTGGAGCATCCCGGCACCTTCCTCACCATCGCCACGACGCGGCCCGAGACCATCCCGGCCGACACGGCGGTCGCGGTGAACCCGAAGGACCCGCGTTACCAGCACCTGATCGGCAAACACGTCATCAAGGCGTTGCCGCTCGACGTGCCGAAGGAACAGCGCGTCATCCCGATCATCGCGGACGAGCATGTGACTTTTGACTTCGGCACCGGCGTGCTGAAGGTCACGCCCGCGCACGACAAGGCGGACTATGAGATCGGCCTGCGCCACAAGCTCCCGGTCATCGACGTGCTGACGCCCGACGGCAAGATGACCGCCGAAGCCGGCGCGGACCTCGCCGGGCTGGACCGCTTTGTGGCGCGGAAGCGTTCCGCGGAGATCCTCGAGGCGGCCGGCGCCTTGGACAAGGCCGAGCCGTACGTGAACAACGTGGGCTTCAGCGAGCGGGCCGACGTGCCCATCGAGCCGCGCCTGAGCGAGCAGTGGTTCCTCAAGTATCCCAGCGTGGAGGCGTCGAAGGCGTGCGTGGCGCAGCCTGGGAGCGCCGGCTTCCAGCCGGCGAGTGGCGCAACGGAACACGCCGCCAAGATGGCGGCGCTCCCAGGCCAGATGCGTTTCTTCCCGGACCGCTGGGCCAAGGTCTACGACCACTGGATGGGCGGCATCCAGGACTGGTGCATCAGCCGGCAGCTCTGGTGGGGGCACCGCATCCCGGTGTGGTACCGCGGCACCGAGACGTACTGCGGCCTCATGGCGCCCGAAGGTGCGGGTTGGACCCAAGACCCCGACGTGCTCGACACGTGGTTCAGCTCCTGGCTCTGGCCGTTCGCCACGATGGGCTGGACGGGCGACAAGGCCGAAGACGCGAAGAACGCGACGCTGAAGGCCTTCTATCCCACGACCGACCTCGTCACCGGGCCGGACATCATCTTCTTCTGGGTCGCGCGCATGATCATGGCGGGCCATGAATGGATGGGAGAAATCCCGTTCCGGAACGTCTATTTCACCGGCATCATCCGCGACAAGCAGGGCCGCAAGATGTCGAAGTCCCTCGGCAACTCGCCGGACCCGCTCGACCTCATCGCGAAGTACGGCGCAGATGCCCTACGCTTCGGCGTGATGCGCGCCGCACCGCTCGGGCAGGACGTGCTGTTCGACGAGCAGACCGTCGAGCTCGGCCGCAACTTCTGCAACAAGCTGTGGAACGCGTGCCGCTTCCGCCAGATGGTCGGAACAGGAGGGCAGGCTTCCAGCCTGCCTGTCTCCGCGGGCTTCCAGCCTGCGGATGAAGCCCCCGATCCTGCGATCCGGCTGGGGGCCTGTGCGTCCGAGGTCGCCTCGAAGCCTGCCGTCCTGAGCGAGGACACCCAGGCCGAGATCGATCCGGCGCTGCTCACCGCGGACGACCGATGGGTCCTGGCGCGGCTCGACCAAGCGATCCGCGAGGTCACGCAGGCGATGGCCGACTACAAGTTCAGCGACGCCACGGCCGCGCTCTACCGCTTTTTCTGGAGCGAGTACTGCGACTGGTACGTCGAGGCGTCGAAGGCCGCGTTCTACGGATCCGACGAGAAGCACAAGGCGAACAAGCTCGCCGTGATGGATTTCGTGCTCGGCCATCTGCTGCGGCTGTTCCATCCGTTCCTCCCGTTCATCACCGAGGAGCTGTGGCACGGCATGGGGTTCAGCGCCGACATGCCCGTGGACCAGGGCGGTACGACCCTCATGTTCGCGCCGTGGCCCAAGGCGTTCAGCGCTGACGAGAAAGCCTACTTCGGTCTGGACGACACCGCCGACCAGGTCGCCCAAGCCAAGTACGACCTCGTCTCCCTTGGCCGCGGATTGCGCCGCGATTGCAAGATCGATCCGGCGAAGAAGGTGAAGTTCGTCCTTCGTCCTGCCGGCGACCTACCGCCCGCCGAGGTCGAGGTCGTCAAGCTCCTGCTCAACGCGGAGACGGTCGAGGTGGTCGCGCCCGGCTGGATCCCCGAGAAAGGCACGCCCGTGGCGGCGAACACGTTGGGCGAGTTGTTCCTGCCGTTGACCGGCCTCGTGGACTACGCCGCCGAGCGCGAGCGCCTGGGCACGGAGCTGGAGAAGATC
>JBBRQL010000282.1:0-4819 GCA_038226425.1 Verrucomicrobiota bacterium | reverse complement strand
CATCGATCCGTACCTCACGCTCGGCGCGAAGGCGCACGTCTCGAACGGACCCGACGATCCGGTCGACGCCACGTCGTTCACCGCCGCCGGGCACCGTTTCTTCGGCGTCGCCGGACAAGAGCACGATCCGGGCAACTCCGGTCCCGGCCACGAGCTCTCGGGCGTCATGCCGGAGCACCGCGTCGCGGCAAGGTTCGCGCCGGAGGCGAAGGAGATCGAAGGCCTGCGCGAGATCGGCTTCACCGCGGCCAACGTCGTGCCGTCGAAAGGCATCGTCCGCGGACAGAGCGCGTTCGTGACGCTCGGCGACGGCTCGCCCAACGAAGCCGTCGTGAAGGCCGACGTCGCGCAGCACGTCGCGTTCTCGGTCACGCCGGGCGACGCCTATCCGAACTCGCTCATGGGTGTCATCGCCGTCGTGCGCCAGACCTTCTTCGACGCGCGTCACCAGGGCGCGGATGTCGCGGACCACGCGGCGCATCCGGAGGCGCGGAGCCGACCCGCCTTCAACGCCGCCTTGGCCGCGCTCCAGCCGACGCTCGGCGGCGTCACCGGCCAGCCTGTGTTCTTCGAGCCCGGCAGTGCGCTGATGGTGGGCCGGGCGACCCGCGTCGCCGCCGAGCTCGGGCTCGTCCGCCACGTCATCGTCGCGAGCGGGCAGGAATGGCGCCGGCCCGGCCTCGCCGCGGATGCCCATGCGCCGTTCATCGTACCCGTCGCGTTCCCTGCGCTGCCGAAGTTCCCCGAAGGCGACGACAGCGCTTGGGACGACGTCTCGCTCGACCAGCTCCGCGCGTGGGATTGGGCCGCCGAGAACCCCGCGCTCCTCCTCCGCCGCGGCATCGAGACCGCGCTCACGTTGCACGCTCTGGCCGATCGCAAGGAGTTCCGCGCGAACCTCCGCGCCGCGATGGACCGCGGGCTCGGCGAGAACGATGCGCTGGCCGCGCTCACCACCATCCCCGCGAAGATCTGCGGCGTCGGCGACCGCGTCGGCACCATCGCGCCGGGCAAGGTGGCCAACCTGACCATCACCGATTCCAAGGGCTACTTCGATCCCGAGGGCAAGGTCCGCGCCGTATGGATCGACGGCCGTCCGTACGAGTTTCCGCCGGACAAGGCCGCTGCCGCGAAGGCCTCGAAAGAGCCGAAGTCCGCCGAGGACCAAGCGGCGAAGGAGAAGGCGGACAAGAAGAAGGACGAATCCCGTAACCTCGCCAAGAAACGCGTCGCGCGCGAGCCGTTGGCCGGACGCGGCGCGATCACCAACCCGCCCGTCGTGTGGATCCGCGGTGCGACCCTCTGGACCTCCGGCCCGCGCGGTGTCCTCACCAACGCCGACCTGCTCGTCCGGGACGGCAAGATCGAGGCGGTCGGCTCGTTCGCGGCCCCGGGCGCCGCCTATGTGGTCGACGGCACCGGCTTGCACGTGTCGCCGGGCATCATCGATTGCCACAGCCACTCGATGATCCTCGGCGCGGTCAACGAGACCGGCCTGCCCAGCACCGCGATGTGCCGCATCGGCGACGTGGTGAACTCCGAGACCGACACCATCCACCAGCAGCTCGCCGGCGGCGTGACCGCGGTGAGCCTGCTCCACGGATCCGCCAATCCCATCGGCGGCCAGAACCAGGTGATCAAGCTCCGCGACGGTGAAGGTCCGGAGGATCTGAAGCTGGCCGACGCGCCGCCAGGGATCAAGTTCGCGCTCGGCGAGAACGTGAAGCAATCGGGCTGGGGCGATAAGTTCGTCACCCGCTTCCCGCAGACGCGCATGGGTGTCGGCACCTTCTACGTCAACCGCTTCACCGCCGCGCAGCGATACCTCGCGGAGTGGAAGGCATTCCGCGATGGCGGATCCAAAGGCGTGCCCCCGCGTCGCGACCTCGAGCTCGAGGCCGTCGGCGAGATCATCGAGGGCAAGCGGCTGGTCCATTGCCACAGCTACCGGCAGGACGAGATCCTGGCCTTCCTCCGCACGATGGAGTCGTTCCACGTCCAGGTCGGCACGCTCCAGCACATCCTCGAAGGCTACAAGGTGGCCGACGAGATCGCGAAGCACGGGGCGGGCGCGAGCGCGTTCTCCGATTGGTGGGCCTACAAGTACGAGGTGATCGACGCGATCCCGTACGCGGGCAGCCTGATGCGCGAACGCGGCGTGGTGGTCAGCTTCAACTCCGATTCCAGCGACCTCGCGCGCCGGCTGAACTTCGAGGCGGCCAAGGCCGTGAAGTACGGCGGCACGCCCGAGGCGGACGCTCTGCGGTTCGTCACCGCCAACCCGGCGAAGCAGCTGCGCATCGACGCGCGCGTCGGTTCGCTCGAGCCGGGCAAGGACGCCGACTTCGCCATCTGGTCGGGCAGCCCGCTCGACACGCGGAGCCTCTGCCGGCAGACGTGGATCGAGGGCAAGCTCTACTTCGACCGCGCGCTGGAGACCGGCCGCGCCAAGGCCCTCGCCGACGAACGCACCGCGCTCATCGCCAAGGCCAAGAAGCTCGCCGGCGAAGGCGGCGACGCCACCGCGGGCGACAAGGCCCGCGAGAAGTTCTTCCAGGCCGCCCTCGAGCATTCCCGCCAGACCGGCGTGGCGCTGTGCCAGGACTGCCTGTTGCCGAAGAAGTGAGGCGAAACCAGTGACGGATCTTGCGACAAATTCTTGCTACCAGCCCGGACCGTTCTCCTACGGAACGAGCTGCGGCTCCGTCGCTCGCGGTCACGCGTCCGCTTCCCGTCTCGGTTCAGTGTTCCGTGCGCCGGGTCTCCAGTTCGCGGACATCACTGCGATCGTGTTCGAGCGGTCTGGTCGGCGGCCGTGCTGTCCCCTCTCCCCGAGGGAGAGGGCTAGGGTGAGGGCGGGCATCGTCCTCGCCACCGATGACTCACTTCCGCCAGCAGCTCGGTATCGGTCTTGGAACGCGCGCCGCCAATTCGGCGAAGATCATGTCCTTGACCTCCTGCTCGCGATGTCGCAGGTCACCGTTCCAGAACCGCAACATCTTGATGCCGAGCGTCGCGAGATGCCGTTCCTTCCCGACGTCCTTCGCCTGTTGCTCGGGATTCTTGGTGCCAATTTAATTGGAAGACGAGGCAGCCAATTCCGAAGGTAGTTATGGTAAGAGCAATCCTAGCGAGATGGGTCGACAATCGTACAAAGCGCGCTGCGAGTCGCGACTTCGTATCGGAGATGAAATCGGCCTTGGCGGATGGTGTGCTCTCCGAAGACAAACGGTTCTGGCTGCTAGAGCGCCATTCGCAATTGGGTGCTGGAGACGAATGGCGTGGTGTTGCGGACGAACTATTTATGTCCGCGGTTCGTGGAACGATATCGAACGAAGAGATCACGCCGGAAGCAGAATCTGAGCTCGGAAAGATTCGCGAGTACCTTGAGTTGGATGCTGAACGCGCGAAAAAGGCGTTACAGTTGTTGTCCGAGAAACGCCAAAATTATGAATCGAGAATCAATAGAGAAGGAGAAGGTGCAAGGCGCCGTCAAGCTATCAAAAATCTTGAAGATGGTTTAACACCGCCGATTTTGATGGTGAATGTGGTCATGAAGAAGGGCGAGTTCGCAATCTGGAAGGTTCAATCAACATTATACGAGACCCGCGTCGTGAGAAGAGAAATCACGGTAGGGAGCCGTGGTGTTTCAGTCCGCTTGATGAAGGGGGTAACCGTTAGAGTCGGCGCGAGCCGTGGCCAATCGGTGCCAGTTGTCGATTCTGTTCCAGTAAGCGTAGGCAACCTCATCATCACCAATCAACGGCTGGTGTTCCAAGGTGATGCGAAATCGTTCGCAGACGGACTGGGGAAGGTGATCGACGTTCACCCTTATTCTGACGGTCTGAAGTTTTCCGTGGTTTCCAGGCAGCAACCGAGGTTCCTGAAATTCTCGCCCGACGAAGGGGAGTTCTGTTGCGCTGCTTTGAATCGTGCGATGAGGGAGTTTTCTGAATGAAATCCTACGTTTTCAATGCGAGCGACCAGTCCCGTTGGTCTTCAAGTGTGTTCACTGTGCTCGGCACGTTGTGCTTGGCCGCGGGCGCCCACGCCGCTTCTCTCCTGCTCACCGGCGCGACCTTGCACACGGCGTCCGGTCCCGTGCTCACCGACGCGTCGTTGCTCGTCCGCGACGGCAGGATCGCGGCCATCGGCGCCCGGCCCGCGGAGGCGGCGGACCAGACCATCGACCTCAAGGGCCAGCACGTCTTCCCCGGTCTCATCGCGCCGGTGACCGTGCTCGGGCTGCTCGAGATCGACGGCGTCCGCGCCACGCGCGACACCACCGAGGTCGGTGAATATCATCCCGACGTCTTTTCTTGGATGGCGGTGAACCCGGATTCGGAGCTCATCCCGGTCGCGCGCGCCAACGGCTACACCCACGCCCAACCGGTCCCGCTCGGCGGCGTGGTCAGCGGACAATCGGGCGTCATCGCGTTGTCCGGCTGGACGATCGAGGACCTCGCGGTCCGGCGCGCGGCCGCGTTGCACGTGTTCTGGCCGTCCTTCGCCTTGGACACCACCCCGAAGGACCGCGCGCCGGACAAGGAGAAGTGGAAGTCGCCCGAGGACCAGTCGAAGGACCGCGACAAGAAGCTCAAGGAGGTCGACGACTTCTTCACCGAGGCCGCCGCCTATGCGAAGGCCAAGACGGCCGCGAAAGGGGCCGCGACCTTCAAGGCGGTGCCGGCGTGGGAGGCGATGCTCCCGGTCCTTCGCGGCGAGGTGCCGCTGTTCCTCCACGCCGACGAGACGCGGCAGATCCGGTCCGCTGTCGGTTGGGCGGCGAAGCGCGGGTTCCGGTCGGTGCTGGCAGGTG
>JBBRQL010000281.1:0-4835 GCA_038226425.1 Verrucomicrobiota bacterium | reverse complement strand
GGATGCAGATGCTCCCGCGCATCTTGCGGATCAGGTCGTAGTCGCCGAAGCCCTTCAGCTTGGCCGCGCGGATGGTCAGGGTGCCGTCCTCGAACTTCAACTCGGCCCCGAGCGATTCGAGGATCTTGCCCATGAACCGCACGTCGCTGAGGTCGGGAACGTTGCGGATGGTGCAGGTGTCGCCTGTGAGCAGCGTGGCGGCCATCAGCGGGAGCACCGCGTTCTTGGAGCCGCTGATCGTGACTTCGCCGTGGAGCGGCACGCCGCCTTTGATGAGGAAACTGTCCATTCTGGTCCCTGTGCCCGGAGGCCCGCGGCGGGCCGCACTGGACGGTCCGGAAGCCGGACCACGTCCCGTCATGCCTTCGCTTCGCCGCCTGCCCTCGGGGACCGCACGATGAGAACGCGCTCGCGTCCGCTCAAGTCTTTCTCGACACCTTCGCTCGACCAACCGGCCGCGGCGAAGATCGCGGACAACGCTTCCGCCTGTCCGTCGCCGAACTCCGCGAGCAGCCAACCGCCCGGCGCGAGCCACGGGACGGCCTCGACGGCGAGCATCCGGTAGAAGTCCAGGCCGTCCGCGCCGCCGTCGAGCGCGAGCCGCGGATCGAAGTCGCGCACCTCGGGGTCCAGCGTCGCGATCTCAGCGGTCGGGATATAGGGCGGATTGGTGACGACCAGGTCGAATGCCGGATGCGGGATGCCCCATGTGGAATGGGTCGCCAGCGCCGCGAAGCCGTCGCCTTCGTGGAAGATGATGCGCCCGGCGACGCCGTTGCTCGCGGCGTTCTCCCGTGCGATGGCGAGCGCGGCGGAAGACATGTCGATCGCGTGCACCTCCGCCAGGGGGCACGCCGCGGCGATGGCGATGGCGAGACATCCCGAGCCCGTGCCGAAATCCAGACACCTTGGCACAGTCGTCCCGCCTGCATCGCCCGCTGACGTCTGACGGCTGGCGGCGGACAGCTTCTGCACCGCCAGCTGCGCGAGCATCTCGGTCTCCGGTCGCGGCACCAGCACGTCGCGCGTGACCTTGATCTCGTGGGACAAGAAGGCGGCGGTGCCCGTGAGATGTTGCAGCGGTTCGCGCAAGCCGCGCCGTTTAACGAGTTCGCGGAGCGGGGCGAGCTCGGCTTCCGTCAGCACCCGGTCGAACTGGAGGTAGAGCTTCAACCGGGGCAGCCTGAGCACGTGCGCGAGCAGCAGTTCGACCTGGAGGCGCGGTGAACCGACGCCGCGTCCGGCGAGGAACTCGGTGCTGCGCCGGATGACGTCGAGGATGGTCACGGGGGAGGAAGGGTACCGAGGATGCGGTGAGCAGTAATCAGTAATCAGTGACCAGATCCACGGCGGCGCCCGTCGGGCCGCGAGTCCGGGACTGGATACGGATCACCGATCACTGGACACTCGCCCCGTGGACCGACTCATCGCCCAGCTCGACACCTTCCTCCGCAAGCGGCCCGTGATCGGCCAAGGCGTCTACATCGCCTCGACCGCGGTCGTGCTGGGCGACGTCGCGCTCGGCGACCACAGCAGCGTCTGGTACGGCGCGGTGCTGCGCGGCGACATCAACCGCATCGTGGTCGGGCACCATTCCAACGTGCAGGACAACGCGGTCCTGCATCTCGCGGACGACTTCCCCTGCATCGTCGGGGACTGGGTCACCATCGGGCACTCGGCGAACGTCCACGCCTGCACCATCGGCGACGAGTGCCTCGTCGGCATGGGCGCGACCGTCCTCGACGGCGCGGTCGTCGGCGCGCAGAGCCTGATCGGCGCGAACGCGCTGGTGACGCCGGGCACGCGGATCCCGCCGGGGTCGCTGGTCGTCGGCGCTCCGGCGGTGGTGAAGCGCGCGTTGACCGACGCGGAGAGGGCCGGGTTGAAGCACTGGGCCGAGAAATACGTGGTCAACGGCTCCTATTGTCTCCAGCACGGCATCCAGGTCGGGAAGCCGCTGGCGACTTGAACGGTCGGAAGGGTCGGAAGGGCCGGATGCCAGCATCCGCCGCCGGCGCCTGCCCACGAGCGGCGGGTCAGGCCTTGGTCGGGAGTTTGGTCGCCTCGCCGAGACAGGCACCGAGCCGTTCCATGTTCACGGGCTTGGACACGAAGTCGTCCATCCCGGCCTCGATGCACCGGTCCTTCTCCTCGTCCATCGCGGCCGCGGTCATCGCGATGATCCGCGTGCGGGGACGTGCCTTGTCGGCGGATTCCAACGCGCGCATCTCGTGCGTCGCGGAATAGCCGTCGAGCTCTGGCATGTGGCAGTCCATCAGCACCACATCGAAGCGGCCGTCGCGGAACATCTGGACCGCGGACCGGCCGTCCTCCGCCAGCGCGCAGGTGTGTCCGAGCCGCTCGAGCATCGCGGTCGCGAGGCGCCGGTTGATCTCGTTGTCGTCCGCGACCAGGACGTGCAGGGGAGCGGACGGCGGTCGCGGGGCGGCGACGGTCCCCTCGGCCGGCGTCCCGGGCCCGGCCTTCACCAGACCGAGCGCGATGGACGCGGCGCGCAGCCCGGACCGGCGGATGGGTTTGGTGAGGACGAAGTCGACCGACCGTAGGGCGGCGGAATCGTTGACCGAATCGACCAAAGAGCCCGCGAGCACCACCGCGGGACGGCGACCGCCGGGACGGCGTTCCTGGTCGTCCAGCGCGGCGAGGATGCCCGCGCCGAAGAGATGCCGGTCAAGGACCATAAGTTCGTAGGTGGTCGCCTGCATGCGCGCGGCGGCATCCGTTTCCGAGGATGCCTCGTCGATCCCCCGGGTCGCCATCCCTGCCAAGGCGGCCACGATGGCGCGGCGCGCCGAGGCGTTCTCGTCGACCACGAGCGCGCGGACCGGTCGGACGGCCGTGGGCATCGGCGGCTCGGCGCAACGGACCAGAGGCAGCCGGACCTCGATCACCGTCCCGTGGGCGGGCTCGCTCGAGATCGAGATGGTGCCGTGCATCAGGTCGACGAGGCGCTTGGTGATGGCGAGCCCGAGGCCCGTGCCGCCGAAGCGCCGCGTGGTCGAGGAATCGGCCTGGGAGAAAGGTTGGAACAGGCGGGACTGCTTCTCCGGCGCGATGCCGATGCCGGTGTCGCGCACGGCGAGGCAGAGGCGTCCGTCCGCCTCGACCTCGGCGCGGATCAGGACCTCGCCGCGGAGGGTGAACTTCACCGCGTTGCCGGCGAGGTTGAGCAGGACCTGGCGGAGGCGGCCCGGGTCGCCGCGCCATCGGCGGGGCAGGCCGGGGACCGGTTCGATCGCGAGTTCGAGCCCTTTCTTCTGGGCCTGGGGCGCGACGAGGTCCGCCACGCCGTCGATCACCTCGTCGAGGTCGAACGGTTCGTCCACGAGCTCCAGCTTGTGGGCCTCCATCTTGGAGAAATCGAGGATGTCGTCGACGATGCCCATGAGCGCGTCGCCGCTGGAGCGGACCGCCTCGACCATCTCGAGCTGGCCGGGCCGGAGCTCGGAAGCGGCGAGCATGTTCGACATGCCGAGGATCCCGTTCATCGGCGTGCGGATCTCATGGCTCATGGTGGCGATGAAATCGGATTTCGCCTGGTTGGCCGCCTCGGCCTCGGCGGCGAGCGCGCAGGCTTTCCCGGTGGCGGCCTCCAGTTCGCGGGTGCGTTCGGCGACCCGCTGCTCGAGCTTGTCGCGCGCCTCCTTGAGCGCCTCGTTCTTCTCCTCGATCTCCCCGACCATCTGGTTGAAGCCCTCGCTGAGCAGGCCCAGTTCGTCACGGCGCCCGACCGGCACGCGGACCGAATAGTCGTGGTCCTTCGCCAGCCCGGCCATCGCCCCGGCCAACTGGAAGACAGGCCGGGTGACGACTCCTTGGAGCGCCGCGGAGAGCCAGAACGCGAGCGCCAAAGCCACGCCGCACGCGCCGGCGACGATGCCGGCGAACCCCCGGGTGCGGGAGATGGCGTTCACCACTTCGGCTTCGACGCAGACGGTTCCGAGCGGTTCGCCGTCGTCGATGACCGGCTGCCGCACCGTGATCCGGCCGTCGGCTTCCTCGATGCCCGGCGGCCCGAAGGGCGGCAGGGGCGTCCCCGGTTCCAGACCGCGACGGCGGAACTCGCCTTTGACGGCGCCGTCGAGGTCGTAGAGCACCGCGACCCGGACCGAAGGACGGCGGCACACGAACTCGAGGGTCTGGTTCGCGAAGGCCCGGTCCGAGAAGCGCAACGAGGTCGGGAGCAGATGGGCGGTCAGCGCGGTATCGGTCGCGACCTCTTTCCGGAGGTCGTTCCGGTACGCGGCGTAATCGAACACGACGACGGCGGCGAGCGCCGCGAGGAGCGCTACCAAGCTCGTCCCGGCCCCGAAGACCACGAGCTTCCAGCGCAGCGAACGATGCCAGGGGATGTCCATTTAGTTCTTCGGCCGTCCGATGTACTCGATGAGCCGCGATTGGCTGAGCTGGGCGCGCAGGCGGAGCCCGGCGGCTTCCGCGGCGGCCTGGTTGACCTGGAGCGCCGGCCGGTCGTCGCGGATGAGCAGGTTGACCATCCCGCCGACGCCGGTGTCGGCGAAGCCCTTCTCCTCGCCGACCATCAGGACCGGACGCGAGCGGAAGACGGCGAACACGGCGTCGAGTTTCTCCCGGCGATCGCGGGAGACGAAGACGAGCTGGCAATCCCGCAACGCGTCCACGTCCCTCGCGTACACGAGGGTGACCGGGCGGACCTTCGGCGGGCGTTTCTCCGCCAAGCGGTCGAGGCGGTCGCCGAACGCATGGTCGCCGAGCACGCCGAGGCGGAGCGGCGTATCGGCCGCGGGCAGCGCCTTCTCGGGCCAGATGACGAGCTTGGTGAGCCCGAAGACGAG
>JBBRQL010000280.1:0-4895 GCA_038226425.1 Verrucomicrobiota bacterium | reverse complement strand
GAAAAGACCTGGAACGGACACCCACCGACCGCCGACCAGAAACCGCCCCCAGTTGTCCGCCGCACTTCTCCCCAGCCGCCAGAGCCGCTACCCTCACCACTAATCCCAGCAAACTTGAGCTAAGTCCGACAGGCTGCTAGACACGCCCCGCTTTGGTCGCCAAGAAGACACCGATGTCCGCTGCTCCGGTCGTGCTCCCGTTGGATTCGCCGCAGCGCCGGCGGCTGCCTCCGCTCTTGCGGCGGGCGTGGTACGGCTTGAACCAGGCGTTCCGGCGACGGATCGCGCACACCGGCGTCACCCCCGACCAGTTCACCGCCATGCGGACCCTGCTTGAAGGCGATCCCGAGGGCATGACCCAGCGCGACCTGACGCTCGCGATGTCGAGCGACCCCAACACGGTCGCCTCGCTGCTCGAGCGCATGGAGGAATCCGGTTGGGTCGAGCGGCGTCCGCACGAACGTGACCGCCGGGCTTACCGCATCCGGCTCCTGCCCTCCGGGCGTGAACGGTACGAAGTGGTGCGCGACCTCGCGGTCGCGTTGCAGACCGACGCCCTCGGCATGCTTCCGGTCGAGGAGCGTGAGCCGTTCTTGGCACAGCTCGAACTGGTGGCCGCTTCCTGCCGCAAGGCCGCGGAAGACGCGCCACGTTCGAGGGTCTGACCGGTTGTCCGATTCCTTTGCCCGCTGCTTTTGGCTTTGCGCTCGGCAGGCGCTTTCGCGGCTAATCCACCGATGGAAGCACCACCCGTCCTGACCGCCGTAGAGGCGCCGCCCGTGCTGCCCCGGACGGGCATTCCGGCGTGGCGTTGGGCGGTGATGCTCGCGCTGCTGGCGGCCTATCCGCTGATCCTCGGCCTGCTCGCGGAGGTGTTGGGCCGCTTCGGCGTGAAGGAGACCTCCGGCTCGACCACATTGTTGCCGGACACGACGGGCGAACTCTTGGTCACTTGTGGCGAGAACTTCGGGGTCTTCGCCGTGCTGTTCGGCATCGCCTATGCGTTCGGGCGGCCTTCGGTGGACGACCTCTGGGCACGATGGCGTCGTCCATGGACCACGTTCGGCCTTGGTGCCGCTTGGTCCATCGGACTGCGCGCGCTGGTCGCCGCGTTGGTGACGTGCGTCGCCGTGGCGTTGATCGTCTGGCAGAAGATCCACGGTGGTGAAGCGGCGTCCCTCGACGCCTTCCGGCCGAAGATCGAGAACCTCATCAGCCCTGCGGCATTGCACGACCCCGTCTATCTGTTCACCACGCTCACGCTCGTCAGTTTCGTCGTCGCGGGGTTGCGCGAGGAGCTTTGGCGCGCCGGCATGATGGCGGCCTTCGGCAAGTTGCTCCCGGCACGGTGGCGCAATCGTTGGGGCCAAGCGGCGTCCATCGTGTTCGCGGCCGTGATCTTCGGGCTGGGCCACCTGCCCCAAGGAGCGGCCGGCGTGGTGCTCACCGGTGTGCTCGGGCTCGGGCTCGGCTGGGTGATGGCCTTCCACCGCTCGCTCTGGGTGGCGGTGCTAGCGCACGGATTCTTCGACGCCACATCCTTTGCCGGCCTCTGGGCGCTCGAACGGTCAGGGTTGCTGAAGCAGTTGATCCCCGGCTGAACCGCCCGGGCAGCGTTACACCGCGAACACATCGCCGTCCTTGGCGATGGTGAACGGGATGTCGCCGAGCTGCGACGCGATCATCCGGCGCGTGCCGGCGCGGTCGGCCCAGAATTCCCGGGCCAAATGGACGAAGACGATCTTCTTGATCGCCCGGCCGCGAAGTTTGGCGAAGAGCGCCTCGGCAGCGACGTGCGACAACTCGCAGACGAGCAGGTCGAGCGGTTTCGTGAGCAGCGGATCCAGGTCGCCGACGTCGCCGATGTCGGCCGAGTGGGCGATGCGCAGGCCCGGCGCCTCGATGAGGAAGCTGAACGCCTCGAAGCAGGTGGCGGGGTGCCTCGACTGGAAGGCGCGGCGCAGCGACTCGAGGTGGGTCGTGTGGTACGGTGTCACCGAGACTTCGCCTTCGCGGACTTTCACCGCCGGCGCGAGCGGGCCCCAGTAGATCGGGAACCCGATGAGTTCCTCCGGCAGCACGGTCGCCTCCAGCCAGGCCTTCATCGCCTGGACGCCACCGCCCGGCATGTGGACCGGCAACGCACGGTGCCGTTGCTCCAGCCACAAGCCCTGCACGAAGAGGGAGAACCCGCCCACATGGTCGCTGTGCATGTGGGAGAGGAAGACGTTGTCGATCGCGTGGTAGCTGAGGCCGCTCGCCTTGTACGCGGTGCTCAACCCGTCTCCGCAATCGATGAGCAGGCTGCCCGTGCCGATCTGGTAGAGGAACGAGGAATGGCGCCGGTCGTGGCACGGCCAGCCTTCTCCGACGCCGAAGCAGCGCAGGGACACCTCAGGTTTTTGTTTTCCTCGGGAAGGCATGCGGGACGGCTCGGGCGTTTTGTGCCGGTTCGGCACGCGGGTGACAAGCCATTGCTCAGGCGTCCGTCCGTCCGGGCCGGATCGATACACGGCGCAATCTCGTGGAGGGAGATCGTTCCGCGCCGCGCACGGTCCGCAGAGGCGGCCATCGGCCAAGACGGCACGATATCAGAAGCGTCCCGCCTCCGTCGCCGGATCAACCCGCGTCCGCGAAGCTCTCCGCCATCGCCACGGCCTTCAGCATCGCCTTGGATTTGTTCACGGTCTCCTGGAACTCGCCCTCGGGCGTCGAGTCGTTCACCCAGCCGCCGCCCACCTGCACGTAAGCCTTGCCGTCCTTCACCAACGCCGTGCGGATGGTGATGCAGTGGTCCGCGTTGCCGTTGAAGCCGAAATAGCCCACGCAGCCGCCGTACGGCCCGCGCGTCGTCCCCTCGAGCTGCGAGATGATCTGCATCGCGCGGATCTTCGGCGCACCGCTCAACGTCCCGGCGGGGAAGGTCGTGCGCATGAGGTCGAAGCTCGTCTTGTCCGCGCGCAGCGTGCCCTCGACCTGCGAGACGATGTGCATCACGTGGCTGTAGCGCTCGATCACCATCAGGTCCTTCACCTGCACGCTGCCGTAGTCGCACACGCGGCCGATGTCGTTCCGCGCGAGGTCCACGAGCATGACGTGCTCCGCGCGTTCCTTCGGGTCGGCGAGCAGGTCCTTGGCGTTCGCTTCGTCCTCGGCCTCGGTCCTGCCGCGCGGACGCGTGCCGGCGATCGGGCGGATCTCCACATGGCGGTCCTCGCAGCGCACATGCAGCTCAGGCGAGGCGCCGACGAGCGCGAAGCCGTCCAGCTCCAGCAGGAACATGTACGGCGACGGGTTGATGCTGCGCGCCGCGCGGTACAGGTCGAAGGGCGAGGCCTTCACCGCCGCGCTGAAGCGCTGCGAGCCGACGACCTGGATGATGTCGCCCGCGGTGATGTATTTCTGCGCCTCCGCCACGTTGGCGAAGAACTTCTCCTTCGTGGTGTTCGACACGAACGACACCGGCGGTACCTCGCCCGGCAGATCGACCGGCCGGTTCTCGACCGGTTGGCGGAGGAGCTCGACGATGCGGTCGATCTCGTCCACGGCGGTCTCATAGGCGTCCTCGGGCTTCTGGCCGGGCTCGATGACGGCGTTGACCAGCACCGTCAGCGTCTGCGCCACGCGATCGAAGATGAGCAGCTCGTCCGCGATGAGGAAGCAGAGCGTCGGGGTGCCGAGCTCGTCGTGCGCCGGACGCGGCACGACCGGCTCGACGTCGTGGATGAACTCGTACCCGAGGAACCCGACCGCGCCGCCGGTGAACCGCGGCAGCCCGGGGACGTCCACCGGTTTGAACCGCGAGAGGACCTGCTCGACCACGCGCAGGCCGTCCGCGACGCACTTGTCGCAATCCGTGCCGCCCTTGGGCCGGACCGCGTACTTGTCCACGACCTTGCCGCCTTCGGTGACCTCGACGCGGTCGCCGGTCTGCTTGATCACGGCGCGCGGGTTGCAGCCGACGAAGGAGTAGCGGCCGAGATGCTCGCCGCCCTCGACCGACTCGAAGAGGAACGATTCGCCCTGCCCGCGGAGCTTCCAGTACGCCGACAAGGGCGTCTCGAAATCGGCCAGGAGCCGGCGGGTGACGGGGATCAGATTGCCCCGCTCCGCGAGCTGGAGGAACTCAGGCAGCGTCGGTGCGTTCATAGCTACGGGACGCGGACGCTAGCGAACGGTGCGCGACGGGGCTAGCGGGGAAATCCCTCAGCGCCGTTTCAGCAGCTTGTCGTAGTCCGCATGGCTGCCGATCCAGAACCACATCCATCCGTCCGCGCGGCGTTTGCAGAGGGCGCGGTGATGGATCTCCACGTGCGCCGACCAGAGGCCGGGCATCACTTCCTTGAAATGGAGCGAAGGATGGAAAGTGTCGCGCTCGAACAAGGCGAAATTCTTGTCCGCGAGCCGCCGGACTTCATCCGGCAACTCATCGTAGTGCCTCCAGAATCCAGCCGGCGCGAAGGATTTCACGGCAACGGGTGGCAGCGGCCGGCCGCCATCTCCGCTTCCGCCCGGGCCATGATTTCATCCAAGCTGCCGGCCTTGGCGTCCTCGGCTATCTGCTTGTCCCAAGCATCGTCCTCCCAGCCGTGGAGCAGACGCGACAACTCGGCCCGCTCGGCGAACGAGAGCTTCGTCACTTCTTCACGGAGTTGCACGAGCGTGATGAAGAGAAAGTGCCCCGTAGAGCGGACGCTGGCAAGGCGAGGGCTTCTCAGGCAGCGACGGTGCGCTCATCGCTGCGGGACGCGGACGCGCGCAATTGCCGAGCAGCGGGGCTAGAGCGGTTTAAATGAAACTGTAGCCGCAAGAGGCGAACCAGTTTTGGGCGTCTTTGGCGGTGACGGAGGCCAAGGCTGAGGCGATGGCGCGGAGGAGTTCCTCGCGGGTCCTGG
>JBBRQL010000279.1:0-4938 GCA_038226425.1 Verrucomicrobiota bacterium | reverse complement strand
GTCACTCGTCACTCGTCACTGCCCACTGCCCCTCGCTCACTTCCCAGCCGCCGTCGATGGCGATGACCTGCCCGGTGACGAACCGCGAGGCGTCGGAGAGCAGCCAGACCACGGCGGCGTCGAGGTCCTCGGGCACGCCGATGCGGCCGCCGTCGAGCGGTTGCTTGGTGCGGATGAAGCCGAGGACCGCCTCGTCGCCCTGCGCGCGCTTCGACATCGGCGTCGCGACCAGCCCGGGGGCGAGCACGTTCACGCGGATCCCATCGGCGGCGTAATGGGCCGCAGCAGCGCGGCTCAATCCGACAAGGCCCGCCTTCGCGGTCGCATAGGCGTGGGTCGCGAAGAACTTCGGCGACGGCGACGAGCCGAGCACCGACCCGCAGTGGACGATGCTGCCGCCGCTGCCTTGGGCGAGGAATTGGCGGACCGCCGCGCGGGCGGAGTGGAAGACGGACTTCAGGTTCAGGTCCAAGGTGAAGTCCCAGCCGTCGTCGGTGAGCTCGTGCAACGGCCCGTCCCCGCGGCGGCGTCCGCTCCCGCCGGCGACGTGGTAGAGCCCGTGGAAGCCGCCGGATTCGCGCAACGCGGTCGCGATCGCCGCCGGCGCGGTGGCCGGATCAGTGGCGTCGCCGACGACCGCACGGGCAGCGGACCCGAGCGCTTCCGCCGCTGCGGCCACGTTGTCCGGATCGCGTCCGACCGCGACCACGCGGCCGCCCGCGACGACGACCGCGCGGGCCGCGGACAGTCCCAGCCCGGTGGTGCCACCGATGATGACGATGCACTTGCCTTCGAGCGGTCCGGACATGGCTTGAGCATCACGAAGACGCTCCGTGGCAGGCGAGGGAATTTGGCGAACGCGGAGCGGGGAGCGGGGAACGCGGAATGCGCGCCTCGCTTCAAGGCAGGTCCACCGTGCGGAAGAACTGCTGGAGCGGGCTGTTGGTGCCGTCGTCCAACAAAAGGAACGTGCCGGCCGGATCGGTGATCTCGCGAGCGGCCCCGTTCTCCCATGTCTTCAGGTCCGTGCCGCGGTCGAGACGGAACCGCTGGTCAGGGCTGCCGGTGAACAAGAAGAACTGGTCGCTGGGCTGCTTGGGCCAATCGACGATCTTGACCGGCTCCGGAAACGCGCCGACCTGCGTGCGGAGGATCAGTCCTTCGATGCCGACCACGACGAGCCGGCCGTCGAGCGTGGCGGCGCCATAGATTGATTTGCCGGAGATCAAGGACGTGTCGGCGCTCCAGCGGACCCCGTCGGGGCTCGTGATCAGGAGGCCTTGGTTCCCGACCGCGAAGTACGTCCCGTCGATGGACTCGAGGTCGTTGATCCAGCTCGTGGTGCCGGAGTTCCGGGCGGTCCAGACCGCACCGTCGGGACTGGTGTAGATGGCGCCGTTCTGTCCTGCGGCGACCAGCTGCCCTCCGAGCCAGCGCACGCGGTAGATCCAGTTCGTGGTCGCGAGCGACCGGCTGGTCCAGGCCACGGCGTCAGGCGAGGTGAGGATCGTGCCTTGGTCGCCCACGGCGACGAACCCGCCCGGCCAAACTTCGAGGCCGGAGAGATAACGCGTGGTGCCGCTGGCCCGGGCGGTCCAGTTCGTGCCGTCCGGGCTGGTGGCGAGGAAGCCTTGGTCGCCGCCCACCACGTAGGTCCCGGAGCCGGCGCAGACCGCCTGGAGATCGACCGCGGTCGGCGACCGCCCCGCGTACCAAGCAAGGCCGAGAGCGTTCACCTGGTTGGTGAAGACGACGGTGGCGACCGCAGCCCCGTTGGTGAAGTGGTTGGTGACGAGGTTCGCAAAATGGTCCACAGGGCTGAACGACAGCGTGCCTTTGCTGCCCACCGCCACCAGACCACGCGTATCGCCCGCCACGCCGAGATAGATGGCTCCGATCGAGGACGCCGGGGTCAAAGCGGTGCTCCAGGCCGCGCCGTTGTCGCTGGTGACGATGGTGGCCTGGTCGCCGACGGCGACATAGAACGTGTTGGTCGTCCGGTTCGTCGCGTAGCGGACGGAGCCGTCCGCCCAGGACGCAGAGATGTTCGTGCCGGTGCCCGTCGCGGTCGTGATGTCGAAGAGCCAGCTGCGCGTCGGGCTCGGGAAGGTGCTCCAACCGAACTCCGCTCCGGCCGTCGGCCGCTTGCCCGTCACCGTCAGGCCGCCGCGTCCGCCGGCGACGAAGTTCGTGCCGTCCCACAAGGCCGCGAGGTAGGTGGCCTTCGGCGCGGGCGAGGCCTTCGACACGGCGACCTGGTCCGTCCAGGTCGAGCTGAAGCCGAACGCCGTGTTCAGGCGCAGCTCGTTCTCGCCGCCGACGAGCCGGCTTCCGGGGGCCTCGATGGCGACCATGCCGAGGTCGCCGGTCGCACCGGTCCCGGTCTGCTTGGTCCACGAGGTCGCGCCGGCGTTGCTGAGCAGCACGGTGCCGGTGTCGCCGACCGCCATGAACACGGCCCCGGTGAAGGCGACGCTACTCAGATGCGCCGTCACTCCGCTGGAGCGGGTGTTCCACTTGATGCCGTCGGCGCTGATGGCGATGCGGCCGTTCTCGCCCACCGCGACGAAGTTCCCGCCGCCGTAGGCGACGCCGCGCAACCAATCCGAGAAGCCGGCGGTCTGGCGCGTCCAGTTGGTGCCGGTGGTGCTGGTGTAGATCGCGGCGTTGTCGCCGACCGCGACGAGCTTCGTGGGCGAGGCCGCGACGCTCTCCAGCCAATCCGTCGTACCGAGGTCCAAGAGGTTGAAGGTCTCCGGCTGGTCGGACCACAGGACGAGCCCGGATTCGCCGACGGCCACCATCCGGGCGCCGAAGAAGCGCACGCTGCGCAGCGCTTTCGAGGTGCCGGTATCGTTCGGCGTCCAGGTCTCCAGGTCCGGGCTGGTGTAGAACTGCCCGTGGTCGGTGACCTGGACGTAGCCCCAGTTCGTGCTGGAAGCGATGCCGGCGATGTTGTTCCCGTGAGGCAACGAGTTCGACCAATGCCAGCGCAGCGGCGCGGCCGCCGCGGAGAGCGAGAACAGGAGCAGGGCGAGCACGCGGGACAGGCGGTTCATGCGATGTTCGGACGATAGCGAAGGTCCACGCGCCGGGCAATGGGACGTCCGGGAACAGCGCTCAGGCCGAAGGGACCGGAGCGTCCGCCGGCGAAGGCAGCCGCAGGCAGAACTCCGTGCCGTCGACACCGGTGCGGACCAACGTGAGCTCGGCGCCGAGATGGCGCGCCAGTTGTCCGCTCAGGGCGAGACCGATCCCGGTGCCGCCGGCCTTGGTCGAGGTGACCGGGGTGAACAGGGCCGCCTGCACGGCTGCCGGCAATCCCGGGCCTTGGTCGCTCACGAAGAAGCTCAGCCGCCCTTGCGCGGCCCGCATCGTCACCGAGACCTCGCGGCCGGACGGCGTGGCCTGGACGGCGTTGACCGCGAGGTTCTCCAAGATGAGCAGGACGAGGTTCGCCTCGCGGTTGGCCAGCATGGCGTCGTCTTGGAAGGAACTCTTGAGCAGGACTCCACGTTCCTTCGCGCGCGGCCCGACCCTGAGCTCGACCAGATGGAGCAGTTCGTCGGTGCTGATCTCGTAGCCGGAATCGCCGGAATCCTCGCGGAGCACGCGGACCACGTCGTCGATCATCGCCTTCATGCGGCGCGCCGTCGCCGCGGCATCGGTCCAATCGCCCCCGCTCGCCCCGTCGCCGCGGCCGAGCACGAACTGCTGCAGGCCCGCGAGCGGGTTCCTCAGGCCGTGGATCAGGTGCGACGCGACCGCGCCGACCGCGGAGGTCTTGGCCGCGAGCGTCAGCTCGTGATTGGCCCGCAGCAGACGACGGTTGGACTGGCCCAACCGGTGGAAGGCCCATCCCAGCACGAGCGTCATCGCGCCGCCGGCGAGAGCGAAGGCGGTCAGGGCCTGCTGGCGCAGATGGGCATCCAGCTCGGCGTACTCGGCCGCGATGCCTTCGCCCCGGAGCAGGAACCGCGCGAAACCCGCGACCGCGCCGGTCTCCGGATCCGGCACCGGCACGACCACTTCCAAGACCGGCACCGGCACCGTCGGACCCGCCTCGGGATCGGACAGCACGGATTCTCCCGCGAGCACTGCGGACGGACGGAACCGGCTGCCGACCTTCGACCGGAGCGCCGCGGCGGAGAGCTCCGGATCGAGCGGCGTCTCCGCGGCGGTGGCCGGGAGCGCTGCGGTGAAACGGCTCTTCGCGTCGTAGAGCCCGACCGAGAGCACCCCCGGGAGCTGCGGCAAGCGGGTGGTCTCGAGCACAGCGAGCAACGGATCCGCCGGGACGCCTTCGCCGGAAACCGCGAGCTGCTGCCTGAGCAACGCCGACAGGAGCACGCCGTCGCGGCGGGCCAACTGGTCCCGCAGCTCGGACCGGAGCTGGCCCCGGGTGTGCAAAATCGCGCCGGCCAAGAAGACGAGCGCGAAGACGACACCGGCCAGCGACGACCACGGGACGGACCCGGGCGTCCTGGACCCGATGTCCCCGCCAAGACCACCGCGCCGCGTCATAAGTCCCATTCCAATCCCGCCGAGACGGTGCGCGCCGAGTAGGTGTCGAACGCGGAGTTCCCGAGCGAACGTTCCTCGGACACGACGGCGACGCACTTGAGTTGCGGGCGAAGCCGGTATTCCAGCTTCGCCTCGACCGTCACCTCGTCGCGGGCCCGCGCCCCGGATCCTGGCGCCGGCACCTGCTGCACCGCATAGGCGAAGCGGACGAACTTCCCGGTGAGCTTGGCGGCCCAGCGACCGGACTCGAACTGGACCTGTGCCGACGACGACAGCTTGTCGTGGTCGAAATAACCTTGGCCGTTGTCTTCCACTCGCGTCGCCGAACCGCGGAGAACAGTCCGCCACCGGCCCTTCGCGCCCCACGTATGGCGCCATATCCCTTCGACGGTGCGCGTCGCCAGTTCTTCGCGG
>JBBRQL010000278.1:0-4982 GCA_038226425.1 Verrucomicrobiota bacterium | reverse complement strand
TGCTCCAGCTGCGGGACACGGTGCCCGTGGAATGGCGCTGCGACGGACCTCTCCGGACGCTGGACATCCGACCGGGACAGGTCTCGGTGGTGCCGTCGGGAGTGCCGCATTCGGCGCGCTTCAGCGTCCGGAGCCGCTGGGTCGGCGTTTCGCTCACGCCGGAGTTCGTCTCGCTGGCCGCGGAGACGGGCGCGACCGGACCTTCGCCGGAGCTCGTGCCGCGGATGGCGGTGGACGACCCGCTGCTCGAGCATCTCGTCGGGGCCCTCCGGACCGAGGCGGCCGCAGGCGCGCCAGGCGGCCGGATCTACGGCGAATCGCTTGCCGCCGCCATCGCCGGCCACCTCCTGCGCCACTACAACGCGCGCTCCATCGGGACACAGCGGCCGCTGGAGCTCGGGCATCCGCAGCTCGGCCGCGTGCTGGAGCATCTCCACGCGCATCTGCTCGACGATCTACCGCTCTCGGCGCTGGCCGGCGTGGCCGGATTGAGCCCGTGGCATTTCTCGCGGTTGTTCAAGCGGTCCATCGGCGAACCGCCCCACCGCTATCTCGTCCGCCAACGGTTGGTGCGCGCGAAGGAGATGCTCGCGGGCGAGACGTCGTTGGCGGACATCGCGCAGTCGCTGCGGTTCTGCGACCAGAGCCATTTCGCGGCCCAGTTCAAACGGGCGTACGGCGTGCCGCCGCAACGGTTCCGCCAACGGCTCCGCGCCAAGTCGGCCTAGATCTTCCCGCACGTTTCTCCGATTAAGGCAAGCAGGTCCAAGCCGGCACCACACGACGGTGCCCATATCGGGACGGGATGTTTCTGGTCTTCCGTCCATGGTTCCTGCTGCTCGCGTTCACAATTGTCGACGCCCGCGTCACCGCTGCTCCGACTACCGGATCGGCGCGCGCGGTCCTCGAGGCCCGTGCCCGCTCGGCCTACCGCGTCGCCGACGCGCCGGTCGGCGGGACGCTCGATCCGCTGGCGCGGGATCCGGCACCGCGCAGCCGCGTGCGGGTGTTCTCGCCGGACACCTCCGTGGTCGCGGACGGTCAGCCGATGCCGGCGGCCGATGAGATCCGGCCGCTGCCCGGATATCGCGCGCAGTTGACGGGGCCGCCGGAAGCGAGGCGTCCCGCGACGCTGCCGCCCGATGCGCCCCCCGCGCTTCGGGCGACGGCGGGATGGATCGAGTCGCACCTCGCGACGGACGGACTGCTGCCGACGCTCGCTGCGGTGCTCGACCAGTCGGGGGCAGCGCGCTTCGCCACCAACGGCGCCGCGGGCCTGGACGAGCTGTGGGCGGTCGGATTGCCGGTGGATTGGCTCGGGAGCTTCGCGGATCCCGGGGCGGGCGGATCCGGACCGGCCGAGGTCGTCGCGCGGATCGCGCGACGACTTGCCGCGGGCGAACCTGTGGCGGCGGTGGCGGCTTCACTGGCGGGAGCGCGGTTCCGGGCGCGTCCGAGCGACCCGGGATTCTCCGCGGGCCTTGAGGACGGCACCCAAGAGCCCGCGCTCGTCCGGGTGCAGATCGGCGGCGGGCTGCGCCGCAACCGGCTGGTGCCTGGAAGCGGTTTGGATGTGGTCGGGAATCTCGTGACCGCGCTGCCTTCGGCCGACTTCCTGGCGGCAGTCCCGGAAGCGATGCTGCCCCCGCTGCAGATGCAGGCGCTCGGGCAATGGGGGTTGCGACGGCCGGGCCAGGTCACGCTCTTGCCGGCGCGCCCCGCCCTGAGCGCGTGGGCCCAGGACAACGGCAAGGCCGGGACCCTCGCGGGGGCTCCGGCCACGCTCGCCCCGCGCTACGCATCCCGGGAAAGCTCAGGAGCGCTCTTCATGCCGGCCGATTCGGAGGTGATGCGCACCGCAAAAGCGGCCGGGCACCGCGTCGTCGCGTCGCCGCTGTTGTTCCAGGGCGGCGATCTGCTGGTCGTCCGCGATCCGGCGACGGGGCGTCGGGTGCTCCTGCTCGGGGCGGCGGAGATCGCGCGCAACGTGGCGCTCGGCCTGACGCCGGCGCAGGTCGAGGAAGCCTTCCGCGTCGAGCTGGCCGTGGACGAAGCGGTGGTCGTCCCGACCGTCTCATACCACATCGATCTCGACATCTCTCCACGTGTCATCGGCGGGAAGCTCTGCGCCTTCGTCAATGACCCGGTGGCGGCGGCACGTTGGATCGCGCGGGCCGGCACCGAGGTGCTGCGTTCAGCCGGTGCATCCGCGGTGCCGGAGGGCTGGCCGGCGGACGGCGAACCCGGAGTGCCGGCGGCGGTGCGCGCCGCGGTGGAAACGCTGCGCGGCGCGGACGGGCGGTTCCCGGGGACGATCGCCGGACGTTTCGCGGCCGGACCGTACGACCACGCAGAGTACCAGCTGCACGCGTTCTTGCTCGCGCTCGACGTGCTTTCGGCGGCGGATCCGCGGGTCGATGCCGCGGCCGGCGAGGATCCTTCGGCAAGAGCGGCATGGCGTTCCATCTTTGTCGGGCTCGCGGAACAGGCGGCCTTGTTCCGTGGTCGCGGTTGGCAAGTGGTGCCGGTGCCGAGCCTGCCCGACACCAGCCTCGGCCTGAACTACCTCAACGGCCTGCAGACCCCGACGAAGTATCTGATGCCGGCGATCGGCGGGCGTCTCGCGGCATTGGATTCGGCGGCCTCGGCCGTGTTCCGCTCGACGATGGGACCCGATGTGGCGGTCGTCGCTATCCCCACGATCGACAGCCAATGGCATCACGGTGCCCTGCACTGCCTCCTCTCGGCGTATCCCGCCGGCCGGTGACCGATCGGCACCGTCCCGGCGGGAATCCCAAGTTCACGGCTCCGGAGCACTGACGGAGATCCCCTGTCGTAGCGCGCGTTCCCGTGCTTCCCATGCCGCGTAGCCGTTGAGGGAGTTGAAGAGCTCCTCCTCGGTCGGCGCCCGGCGCGGCGGCGGGCCGGTCTTCTCGCCGGATGCGGCACTTTCGGCCGGCGAGTTCGTCCGCGGGTCCCGGGGATCTGCGACGAAGATGTCGGCGTCGGCCAGACCTTGGGCGATCTGCGCGACGGACTCGTCTCGATGGAAAAGATCCGGGCCGCCTGGAGCGACGTCGGGTTCGCGGGCGGCGCGGCGCGCTTGGATCCTTGGAGCTGGGGCCGCCGTCACGTCGCCCGATGCGAAGGCGACCCGGCGGATGCCGTCGGCATCGGCGACCAGCGCGGTGCGGCCCGGGAGATCGACCGAGACCAAGCGGGTCCCGGCCACGGTCTCACCGACCGCGAGCGAGAAGTGCCCGGTCGCCGGTGGTTCTGCGAAGTACGCGCGCGTCTCGCCGCCGAGGCGGGCAAGTCCGGTCAGCACCAGCGCCGGCCCCGAGGCCGATGCGGGCGCAGCCGCGAGCAGAGCCGCGAACAGCGATAGAGAGCGCACGCGCCGGGAGTAGTCGCCGGACTGGGCGGACTCAAGTTACGTGCGTGCAACGAAGAACCCGAGGGCGGCCCGCCATCCAAGCCGGTACGCCGTGTCCGGCCGCGCCACAAACGTCATCCACCGGCTCCGGACCGTGGCCGAAAAACGGTCCGCGGTGGCCGCAAACCGCAGGTGCCCCCCGATGGCCGCCCGTAACATCCGACGCCATCGGTCCGACCCCACACATGAAACTCTCTCTCCGCACCGCCGCGCTGCTGCTCACCGTCGCCGCTTCCCGGCTCGTCGCAGCGCCGTTCACCTTCCAGGCGACCAACCTTCCGCCGGACCTGTTGCTGGGATTCCGCCAGAACGGTGGCGCGCAGGAGCTGGTGGTCGATCTCGGTCCGGTCTCGCGCTTCTACGCGGCGGCGCCGGGGAGCAAGCTGACCATCACCGAGTTCACCGCGGCGCAGTTCACCAACGCCTTCGCCGGGCTCGACAGCATCGGGTTCGCCGTGTTCGGGGCGGTCCGCGCCGACGGCGACCCGGAGCGTCCGCTCCAGACGGTGTGGGCGACGCGCAAGCGCACCGAAGCCGCGGTCCGATCGGATCCGTGGAACCGGGTCTCCTCATTCTCCTTGGCCAACTCCGCGACGCGCATCTCGAGCATCGGCTCGGGCTCGGCGACCTTCAGCAGCGCGAACCCCGCCGGCCGCGACAACACCCCGACCGCGGTCGTGCTGCCCGCCAGCAACCCGAACGGATATTCGACCTACCTAGGCACCGGGAACCTCAAGAACACCTTCCAAGGCAGCCTCGAGAACGTGACGCCGCAGGACTTCGCCAGCGGCACCGACGGGCTCCGCTCGGACCTGTACGAAGTGCGCCCCGGGAGCGGCGAATCGACCTATCTCGGCTACTTCGAGCTGACGCCCTCCGGCGCGATGACCTTCACCGCTACCGGCGGCAGCAACCCGGTGCCCGCGCCCGCGCCGAACATCACCGCCATCACCCGCGATGGAGGGAAATCGACCGTGTCGTTCACGACCGTGACCGGCGCAAAGTACAGCCTGCTCGGCACCGGCACCGCGGGTATCCTCACGCCGTCGTCGACGTGGGCGGTCCGCGGCGCGGTCGTCGTCGGCACGGGCGAGGTGATGTCGATCGTCGACACCACGGCGGACACGGACGCCTTCTACTCGGTCCTCGCCACGCCTTGAGGACGTGCTCGTCACCCGTTTCCAAGTCCCCTGAGACCGACAACCGAACCGTCCATTAAAAAGCGCGTCCTCTTCGTCTGCATCCACAACAGCGCCCGCAGCCAGATGGCGCCCATCCAAAGCGCCGAGTCCTCGAATCGCATCGAAGGCGTCACCGTTGCTCCCGACCGTTTGCGCCCGCTCGTGCTCGGCAACACCCGGCCGCGCGACCGCTCCGAACAGGAAGTGCGGGGCTACCGCCGCGCACTCGATGAAATCCACACCCGGCACGAGAAGCTGCTCATCTCGCCCGACACTCTCAAACGCCTCCACGCCCTCTGCCAGTCCGCCAGCGGACCGCCGGGCGGGTCCGCCTCGCCCTCTAGGCCGGACGCCCCATCTCCTCC
>JBBRQL010000277.1:0-4989 GCA_038226425.1 Verrucomicrobiota bacterium | reverse complement strand
GGCAAGGTCCTGACCGATGCAGGCCGGACTTCGATGGCCGTGAACATGACCGCCGGCATGTTGATGATCACCGATCGCCCGGGCGCGCTCAAACGCGCGGAGATGTATCTCAAGAACCTGGAGCGCACGGTGGTCCGTCAGGTCGAGATCGAGGCCCGGCTGTACAGCGTGACCCTCAACGACCAGTTCCAGTTCGGCGTGGATTGGAACCAGGCGATCAAGATGTACGGCAACACGATGAGCATCGGCAGCTTGCCCGCCGCCTTGAACCAGCCCATCGCCGGGACGACTTTGCCGGGCACCGCGATCCCGGGGCCCGGCGGCTCGACCATCGGCAACATCCCGAACTCGATCAAAGGCACCGGCGGCGCCGGCGTGAACGATTCGGCGGTGAACCTCTCCTTCAACAACGCGAACACGGCCGTCCTCGTCCGCGCGTTGCAGGAACAAGGCAGCGTGAAGGTGATCTCCAAGCCCCGCGTCCGCACGCTGAACAACCAGACCGCCCTGATCAAGGTCGGCACCGAGAAGCCCTACTTCCGGCAGGCTTCCACGCTGATCAGCAACAGCACCGGCACGACCCAGACCACCGGCGACGAGGTCACTTTCGTCACCATCGGCACCATCCTGTCGCTGACGCCGCAGGTCTCCGAGGACGGCTGGGTCACGCTCGATGTCTCGCCGGTGCTCTCAAGCTTGATCGGCGACGTACGGTCGCCGAGCGGCTCGACGATCGCGCCTCAGCTCGACATCAAACAGGTGTCCACGATCGTCCGCGTCCGCGACGGATCGACCGTCGTGATCGGCGGCCTGATCCAGAACGAAGAAGGGAAGGTCAACCGCAAGATCCCGTTCTTCGGCGACATCCCGCTCCTCGGGCGCCTTTTCCAGGGCCAGTTCGATTCCAAGAACAAGAACGAACTGGTCATCTTCATCACTCCGCGCGTCGTGTCCGGCGAAGGAGAGACCGAAGGCGCGGGCGGCCGTTGAGCCCGTTGGACGGTCGGGCAGTGCGCGTGCATGCCGGGAAGACGATGCGTCGACGATAGCAGCCAGCTTGCGGTGGTGCGGGAAAGGGCTCCGGGCTGTGCCCGGAGGGTTGTGTGTCCCCGCATCCCGCAGGCTGGCTCCTTTCGCCAGTGCGAAGGGTAATCTTGGAACGCCCGCGAGGCGGTGCCGGGCGCAGAGATCAGCTTGGGAACGTGGCGGTCAGGGCTCTGGGCTCCGGTCCGGAGGGTTGTGTGGACCGCCGCACCCAGGCTGATCTCTGCGCCCGTCCTTGCGTGGGGATCAGGGCCGGATTCAATGCCCCTGCCCTCGCGCCGATTCCTGCCGATCGGCTCGCCACCGGCTTTCCCGCTCCTTAGAGCCTGTTTGAAAACTCACCTTCGGGTAGTGGGACAGGCTTCCAGCCTGTCCGACCGAGGGCTTCCAGCCCTCGGTCACAGAGGAGACCGACGCGGGCTGGAAGCCCGTCCGCAGACAGGCAGGATGCCTGTCCCACTTTCCAGACAGGCTCTTAAGCGCCGACTTCGACCGTTGATCGATTTCGGTGACCGTGGTCAAAAAGAACCATACATCTCCGGTTCAGCGTCCCTTTCCAGGATCATTTGGACGTCATTAAACGTTTGGTCCACAGGCTGTTAAGCGCCCCACTTGCAAGGTCGTCGAAACGTGCTGGCATCCCCGTTGCTTGAACGGGTCCGTCCGCCCGCACGTGCTTCAAAAAAGCCCGCCGGGGGATTCCGGTGGGAGCAGTTCCGGCCGGGCAACACACACCGCAGAACCATCGCCATGAAGAAAATCGAAGCCATCATCAAACCCTTCAAACTGGAAGAGGTCAAAGACGCCCTGCATGACGTCGGGGTCGAAGGCATGACCGTCAGCGAAGTCAAAGGCTTCGGACGGCAGAAAGGCCACACCGAGATCTACCGCGGCAGCGAGTACACCGTGGATTTCCTGCCCAAGATCAAGCTCGAGCTGGTCCTGGCCGATTCCAAGGTCCAGGAAGCGGTCGCCGCCATCATCAAGGCCGCGAAGACCGGCAAGATCGGCGACGGCAAGATCTTCATCTCCCCGATCGAGGAAGCCATCCGCATCCGCACCGAGGAGAAAGGCGAGCAAGCCGTCTGAGGCGCCGGACCTAGGAACCGAAACTCCAAACGATCTCCATGAAAAAACTATTCCTCTCCCTCCTGATCGCAGTGGTCGGATTCTCCGGCTTGGTCTCCCGCGCCGCTGAGGCGCCTCCCGCCAAGACCGACCCCACCATCGACCAGCGCGTCGCCGACCTCGAGGCGTACGTGAACAACGTCGCCCGCGGCGCGGATGCGCCGGACGCCAAGATGAAATCGAACGTCAGCGGCGCCGGTCCCGGCCACAACGCGTTCCAGATGGTCTGCGCGGCCCTCGTGCTGTTCATGACGTTGCCCGGTCTGTTCCTCTTCTACGGCGGCCTCGTCCGCAAGAAGAACGTCCTCTCCGTGGTCGCGCAGTGCTTCGGCATCGCGGGCATGGTGACCATCCTGTGGTGGGCCTTCGGCTACAGCTTCGTCTTCGGTGACGGATCGAGCCCGTGGATCGGCAGCTTCAGCAAGTTCGCCTTCCTCGCCGGCGTCGATTCGAACCCGAACACGAACTACAGCTACTGGGTCTCCCAGAACGTGTTCTCCATGTACCAGCTCATGTTCGCGATCATCACCCCGGCGCTCATCGTCGGCGCCATCGCCGAGCGCATGAAGTTCTCCGCGGTGCTCGCGTTCGTCGCGATCTGGATGGTGGTCGTCTATTTCCCGCTCGCCCACGCGGTGTGGGGCATCGACGGCGCCATGAACGGCGTCTGGAACGCCAAGGCCTCGATCAAGGCGATCGATTTCGCCGGCGGCACGGTCGTCCACATGAGCTCGGGCTGGAGCGCCTTGGTGCTGTGCCTGATCCTCGGGCCGCGTCTCGGCTTCGGTAAGACCAACATGGCCCCGCACGGCATGCTCATGTGCGCCATCGGCACCGGCATGCTCTGGGTCGGCTGGTACGGCTTCAACGCCGGCTCCGCGGTCGCCGCGGACGGCGTCGCCGCCAACGCCTTCACGACCACGACGATCGCCGCGGCGGTGGCCTCGTTCGTCTGGCCGATGGTCGAATGGCTGGTCAAGGGCAAGCCGAGCATCCTCGGTTTCTGCTCCGGCGCGGTCGCCGGCCTCGTCGTGATCACCCCGGCTTGCGGCTTCGTGAACATGACCGGTGCGGTCATCATCGGCGTGCTCGCGGCATCGTGCCCTTCCTCGCCTGCGCCTACCTCAAGCCGTTGCTCAAGTACGACGACGCGCTCGACACCTTCGGCGTCCACGCCATCGGCGGCACGCTCGGTGCCTTGCTCACCGGGTTCCTCGCCACGGCCGACGTGAACTCCAACCTCACCACGAACCTCAAGGACATCGTGGGCAAGACCCTCTGGCTCGAACAGCTCAAGGCGATGGGCATCACCATCGTGCTCTCGGTCGTCGCCACCGCGGTGATCGCCTACATCGTCAAGGCCGTCATCGGCCTCCGCCCGACCGAGGAGAACGAGACCGTCGGCCTCGACCTCACCGACCACGGCGAAGAGGGCTACCACGGCTGAGCCGGTCGACACTTTGTGCGCCAATAACAGCGGCCTGTGAGCCGCCCTTGGCGTGCCACTTCCCCGGTCCACGAGACGTCCGCGACACCCGTCGCGGACGTTTTCTTTTTTTGCTGCCGGATCCGCGCAAGACGACGCCGGCGATCGTTCAGCACACCTCGACCACCAGTGCCGTCGTGTTGTCGCGGCCGGACGCCTTCACCGAAGCCGCCACCAAGCGGTCCGCCACGTCCGAGCGCGATGCGCCGGGCCCGGTCTCTCGCAAGATCCCGGTGATCTGGCCGTCGTAAAGGCCGTCCGTCAGGCCGTCCGAGCAGATGAGGAAGACATCGCCGGGACCGCATGCGACGGCGCCGACCTGCGGGTCGACGAACTGGTTCCCGCCGCCGAGCGCCTTCTGCAGCACGTTCCGGCGCGGATGCGTCCTGGCCTCGCGCTCGTTGAGCTTCCCGTTCCGGAACAACCAGCCCACGTAGGTGTCGTCGTGGCTGACCTGGCGGACCGCGTCGCCATCCGCCGGAAGATGGTAGATCCGGCTATCGCCGACGTGGCCGAAGCACATCCAGCCCGGCCGGAACCAGCACAAGCTCAAGGTCGCTTCCATGCCGGAACACTCCTCGTAGCTCTGCCCGAGATAGACCAGCGCGTGATGCGTCTGGGCGTACAATTCCGCCAGCACGTCGGCGAAGCCGGGATCGAGCCCCGCCGCCGATTGCTTGAAGGCCCGCGGCAACAACCGCGTGATCTTCTCGACGGCGATCTGGCTCGCGTATTCCCCGGCCTTCGCGCCACCCATCCCGTCGCTCACGGCGAAGACATGGTCGTGGCTGCCGGTCGAGGCCTCGCCGAACCGGCCGAGCCGCTGGATCTCCCGGCCGTCGAACCGTAGTCCGAGGAACGCATCCTCGTTGTTCGTCCGCACCTTGCCGCGGTCGGTCATCCCGGACCACCGGAGCGGACCGCTCGCCGGCAGATGTCGCTTGCGATGCATGGAAGGCGGGGATCCCCGTTCACCGGGCGTCCGGGAGGATCAGGGCGAACTCGAAATCGATGAGGCAGAACCGGCCGTCGGATTGCCGGTAGGTGACGTTCCGCATCTCCGGATCGTCGTGGCGGACGCCGAACGGCTCAAGCTCCGCGAACAGTTCCCGCGTCCGCGCGGCATCGAGGTGCTCGACGCGGCTGCCGCAGTTCGTGGTGACGATGCGGAGCTTATCCGGGTCGGCCTCCAGCAGCTTGGGGACGAACGTGCAGCCTCGGGCTTCGAGATGCCGCAGCACGCGGACCTCGTTGGCGAACCGCTCCGGCGCGTCCGGACCATGGTACGTCTTGAAGACCCGGCCGTCGAAGCCCAGATGCACCGTCGCACG
>JBBRQL010000276.1:0-5011 GCA_038226425.1 Verrucomicrobiota bacterium | reverse complement strand
GAGCCTTGCGGAGGAACTGCGAGATGGAGACGAACTCGAACAACCAGTATCCCGCGTTCAACATCTTCCAGTAGAACAGTGCCCTGGCGGTCCTCCCGTTTCCGTCGACGAAAGGGTGGTCGAAAGCGAGCCAGAAGTGCAGGATGATGCCCTGGACCACAGGGTGGATGAAATAACCGGGCGTCTCCCCGTTCGCGAACCGGCACATCGCGTCCAGACGCTCCGCCAATTGCCCGGCTGCCGGAGGCTCGTGGAACACTTGCCCTTCGACGTCCGAGACATTGATCCGTTCATCCGCACGACGGAACCTTCCCGCTCCGTCCGCTATATCGATCGCGTTGTCCGATATGGACCGATGGACCTCGAACACCAGTTCTGGTGTGAGCGGCTCATCCTTCAAGTCGATGATTCGCTTCATGGTCACGAAATTGTTCAAGATCATCCGTTCTCCGCGGTCACGGGGAGAACGTCCTTCCGCCAGCATCTTCTTGGCCACCTCGCGCGTGGTGGCGGCGCCTTCCAGCTGGCTGGAGGTTATCGCCTCCTCCATCAACGACCGCACGAGGTACCGGTCACGCTGTCCCGGATCGGTGACCGCTTCAGGAACTTCGATGAGCGTCCCTCCGTCGCGATCGATCTGATGCAGAAGCTCGACCACCACACCCGGCATCACGAAATTGAATGCTCCCCCGACTTGGTCCTTGAGGGGTATGCGGTGTCGGCTGGCTTTGCGGTGGATCTTGAGGGCCAACCACCAATCCTCGTGGCTGGAGCCGCCGGGCGGTTTCCGATACTTCAAATCGGCCCAGTGGAAATACCGTTCTTGGACACCGGTCCCGCCTAGGGCGCCCAAGAACGCGGCCATCCGTGCTGGCTCCTTGAGGTTAGCGAGGAGCCCGGTGAACGATGGAGGTTTTTCTGGAATCCGCATGGCAAATACCGGCTGGCCCCGGATTTGTAGCCGATCAGGACCTGGCCCGCAAACCTAACTACCGATTCTGGACAAATCGGTAGCAAATCGGGAGTTCACAGACCCTGCCGCCGGTAGCGGCGTCTCGCCGCGGACACCACCACCGGCAGCGGCCAGACCGACAATTGGTCAGCGCAGGAACGCCTCGTGCAGGCCGCCGTCCACGGTGATGACCTGGCCGGTGGTCTTGCTCAGGCGCTGGCTGACGAGCAGGAAGTAGGCTTCCGCCTGGTCGGCCGGCGTGATCGGAGCCTTGGTCAGCGTGCGGTCGGCGTAGAACTGGGCGAGCTTCGTCACCAGCGATCCGGTCGCCTCGTCGTCGGTGTACGGGATGTTGTACTTCGCGAGCGAGCCGATGACGCGGTCGCGGGGGAACATCGCCGAGCCTTGCACGACGGTCGCCGGGGCGACGCCGTTGACGCGCACGATCGGCGCGAGCTCGATGGCCAGCTCGCGGACGAGGTGGTTCGCGGCCGCCTTGGAGCAGTCGTAGGCGACGCTGCCCTTCTTGGCGACGACGGCGTTGGCGCTGGTGGTGAGCACGAGCTGGCCCTTGAGGCCCTGTTCTTTCCAGGTCCGCGCCGCCTCGTCGCCGACGATGTAGCTGCCGGTGACGTTGACGCCGAAGGTGAAGGCCCACTTGTCGTCGGGGATGTGGCCGCTGGTGTCGCTCGGCCAGAAGACGCCCGCGGTGACGCAGATGGAATCGAAGCCGCCGTAGGCGAGCGCGACCTGGTCGAGCATGGCGCGGACGCTGGCGCGATCGGTGATGTTGCAGGCGAGACCGAGCGCCGGGCCGCAGGAGGAGATGCCGCTGCCGGCCACACCGATGCCGACGCCGTATTTGTCGGTGATCTCCTTGGCGGTGGCGGCGGCGGTTTCCAGCTTCATGTCGACGCACACGATGTGGGCGCCTTCCTTGACGAGCCGGTGGGCGGTCTCCTTGCCGATTCCGCTGCCGGCACCGATGACGATCACGACCTGGCGCGCGAGCTCCTTCTCGGCCGGCATCCGCTTGAGCTTCGCCTCTTCGAGCAACCAGTACTCGATGTCGAAGGCCTCCTGCTGCGGCAGCGCGATGTAGCGGTCGATCGCCTCCGCGCCGCGCATGACCTCGACGGCGCAGTTGTAGAACTCGGCGGTGACGCGGCTCTCGGACTTGTCCTTGCCCCACGCGATCATGCCGCAGCCGGGGATGAGGATGACGGTGGGGTTCGGGTCGCGCATCGCCGGCGAGTCGGCGTGCTTGCAGGCCGCGTGATAGGCGGCGTAGTCCTTGCGATACTGTTCGAGGCCCGACTTGAGCTTGGCCTTGAGCGCGGCGACGTCCTCGGTCTGCGGGTTCCAGTCGACGTACAGCGGCTTGATCTTGGTGCGGAGGAAGTGGTCCGGGCAGCTGGTGCCGAGCTCTGCGAGGCGCGAGGCGTCCTTCGAGTTCACGAAGCGCAGGATCTTGTCGTCGTCCTGCACCGTGCCGATGAAGCGTTTCTGCTGGGAGACCTGGCCGCGCAGCCACGGAAGCACGGCGGCGAAGGTCTCCGCGCGTTTCTCGGGGGCGAGCGACACGGACTTCGCGCCGCCGAAGGCCGTCGCGTCACCGTCCTTGGCCTGGTATTTGGCCTCGATGTAGAGGGCGGCCTTCTCGATCAGCGAGAGCGTGAGCAGGTAGCACTCCTTGTCGTCGTCCGCCCACGAGATGAAGCCGTGCTGGCCCATCATGATGGCCTTGGCCTTCGGGTCGCCCTGGACGATCGTCTGCATCGCGAGGCCGAGCTCGAAGCCGGGGCGCATCCAGGGCACGTGCTCCATCTCGCCCCCGAAGATCTCCTTCGTCAGCTCCACGCAGCGGGCGCTGGCGGCGACGGAGATGATCGCGTTCGGATGCATGTGGTCCACGAACTTCCCGGGGATGAAGCTGTGGAGCGGCGTGTCGATGGACGAGGCGCGCGGGTTGAGGTCGAAGGTGGTATGGTTGTAGGCCGCGACCATGTCGTCCTCGGCGCGGGACTTGAGGCCCTTGTCGGGACGGGCGGCGTAGGACTTCTGCAGGCCGATGAGCTTCGACTGGTAGAGCGAGGAGAAGTTCTCGCGTTGGCTGGTGCGGAGGTCGCCGCCGGACCCTTTCACCCAGAGCACCTCGACGAGCTCGCCCGTGAGCGGATCGCGCTCCATCAGCTTGGACGAGGTGTTGCCGCCGCCGGTGTTGGTGATGCGCTGGTCCGCGCCGAGGCGGTTCGAGCGGTACACGAGGCGGTCCATGCCGCTGAGCTTGGCGACATCGGCGTCCACCCAAAGATCGGAGACATTCTGGAAGGTCGTTTCTGGCATAAAAGGGCCGGAAGGGTGGGTCGGAGCGCGGTGGCCTACAACGGTTTTTTCGGGTAGGCAACGCGGACGGATCTTGGTCCATTGCCCTACGAAAGGACCGTCCATCCCCGTGAAGATCGTCAAACGCATCCTGGTTTTCCTCGTCGTCCTCGTCGCGGGCTTCGCCGTCGTCGGGTTCCTCCTCCCGGCCCGGTACCACGTCGAACGCAGCGCATCGGTCTCCGCGCCGCCGGAGAAGGTCTTCGCCATCGCGTCCGATTTCAGGACCTGGGAGGACTGGACCGCCTGGAACTTGAAGATGGATCCGACGATGAAACGCACCTTCGCCGGGCCTGCGACGGGCGTGGGCGCGGCGGTCTCGTGGGAAGGGAAGAAATCCGGCCAAGGCGAGATGACGCTGACCAAAGTCACGTCGCCGACCGAGTTCACCTACGACCTCGCGTTCGAGCGCGGGCAGTTCAAATCGGTCGGGACGATGCGGTTCGAGGCCTCGGGCACCGGCACCGGCACGACGGTGGTCTGGACCGACGACGGCGACATGGGCGGGAACCCGTTCTACCGCTGGATGGGGCTGGCGATGGACAGGTTCATCGGGCCGGATTTCGCGAAAGGGCTCGAGGGCCTCAAGACGCTGGCCGAGCGAAAGTGAGCGTTTGAGGGCCGTCCTCCAGCGGGTCCGAGAGGCTTCGGTCGCCGTCGACAGCAAGACGGCCGGCGCCATCGGCCGCGGACTGCTCGTCCTGTTGGGCTGCGCCTCGGACGACGGTCCGGACGACATCGCTTGGCTTGCGGCGAAGACGGCGGACCTCCGCATCTTCGACGACGAGGCCGGTGTGATGAACCGCTCGGTGAAGGACATCGGCGGCGACATCCTGTTGGTGAGCCAGTTCACGCTCTTGGCCAGCACCAAAAAGGGCATGCGTCCGTCGTGGCATCTCGCGGCCAAGCCCGAGACGGCCTTGCCGTTGTACGAGGCGTTCCACCTGCGGCTGGAGGCGGTCCTGGGACGGCCCGTTCCGACAGGGATCTTCGGCGCCGACATGCAGGTCGCCCTGGTCAACGACGGACCGGTGACGATCGTGATCGATTCCAAGCTGCGCGAGTGAGGACACGTCCGGGCGTGTGCCCGTGCCGCCCGTCTTGACGCCGGCACCGTCCGCGCCGTCAACTCGGGGGTCCCATCGCCATGCAAAACCTTGCCGCTGCTTTCGCCGCGTCCGCGTCCGTCCATTCGGACAAGCCCGCCCTCTACTGGGGCGAGTCCCAGTTCTCGTACCGCCACTACGCGGACCACGCCGCTGCGCTGGCGCAGGCGCTCGTGACGCGTCTCGGCGTGCGGCCGGGCGACCGTGTCGGCATCTGGCTCAAGAACTGTCCGGAGTTCGTCACCGCGCTCTTCGGCATCCTCGGTGCCGGCGCGGTGGTGGTGCCGATCAACAACTTCTTCAAACCGGGCGAGGTCGGCTACCTGCTCTCGGACGCCGGCGTGGACGTGTTGATCGCGGAATCCGCGACGGCCGCCGCCTGCGCCGAGGTCGCCGCGCTGCGGCCGGGGCTGCGGGTGCTGGCGATAGAGGATTTCCCGGTGCCGTCGGGGCCGGTCGCGTTCCCTGCCGGCATGACCGCGCGCGGCCGCGACGACTTGGCGGTGCTCATCTACACCAGCGGCACCACCGGCAAGCCGAAGGGCGCGATGCTCACCCACGGCAACTT
>JBBRQL010000275.1:0-5032 GCA_038226425.1 Verrucomicrobiota bacterium | reverse complement strand
GGGCAACCGGTGGTTCAACTCTGCCGGATTTTCCGAGCCACTCGTTTTGGTCCGGGATCCACGCGGAATTTGGATGCGTCGGCCCTGCCCGACGATGACTTGGGTCTTGAACCTCGACCGCTTCGTCCGGACGCTGTCCCCCACATGACCCTGCTCCCCGTCGTCGAACGCGAGCTGCGCGTGGCGTCCCGCCGGTCGTGGACCTACTGGAGCCGTGCCGGCGCGGCGTTGCTGGCGATCCTGGTCAGCTCCTGGTTCTTGGTGCTCCAAGGGACGATGGGGCTCGGAGGGATGGGAAAGCCGCTCTTCGGCACGTTGTCCTTCTTCTCGTTCGTCTTCGCCGCGTTCGCCGGGGTGACCCACAGCGCGGACAGCGTGAGCTCGGAGAAGCGTGAAGGCACGCTGGGACTGCTCTTCCTCACCGACCTCCGCGGCATCGACGTCACGCTGGGCAAGCTCGCCGCAAGCTCGCTCGGGGCCGTCTACAGTCTGTTCGCATCGCTGCCGGTGCTGGCGTTGGCGATGCTCCTGGGCGGCGTCACCGCGGGCGAATATTGGCGCATGGTGCTCGTGCTGGTGGACCTGCTGCTGGTGTCCCTCGCCGCGGGGATGTGGGTCTCGGTCTTCAGCAAGGACGGCAAGCGCGCCGCGCTCGGGACCTTCCTGGTCATGCTGGCGGTGCTGTTCCTGATGCCCGCCGTCGGCTTGACCGCACGCTATGTGCTCGTCGGGTCCGGGCAGCCGGACGCGATGATGGACGACCTGCTGAAGCGCTACGTGCTGTGGATGTCCCCGGTGAGCGCGTACGACATGGCGTTCGACGTCGAGTACCGCTCGAAAGCGGCCGGGTTCTGGCTGTCCCAAGCGTTCATCGCCGTGCTCACCGCGCTATTCCTGGCCTTGGCGAGCTGGAGGCTTCCACGGTCGTGGCAGGACACCGGCACGGACCGCGGCAAACGCGGCTGGCGCGGGGCCTTGGAGCGCCTCCGGTTCCCGGACCGCTCGGCGAAGGACCGTCACCGCGCGCGGCTGCTCGACCTGAGCCCGGTGGCGTGGCTGGCCGCGAGGCATTGGCTGCGGCCGGCGTCGGTGTGGGTCTTCCTCGGCGGCGCGGCGGTGGTCTTCCTGTCGCTGGCCCGCTGGGTCGGCAACGATTGGTTGAACGGCGCGTCCTATCTCACGACCTCCATCCTCGTCCATCTGGTGCTGAAGGTCTGGATCGCCAGCGAAGGGCCGCGGCAGTTCGCGGAGGACCGCCGCGACGGCGCGCTGGAGCTGCTGTTGTCCACGCCGCTGAGCGTGCAAGAGCTGCTGCGCGGACGGTTCGTGGCGTTGCGCCGGCAGTTCGCCGGGCCGGTGGTGGCGGTCCTGGTGCTCGACTCGGTCTTCCTGCTGGGCTCGGCGTCGCGCGACGTCTCCAGCGGCGAGGACCAGTTCCACTGGGCGCTGCTCTGGGTGCTGCGGATGGCCTTCCTCGCGTTCGATGCCGTGGCGTTGTCCTGGCTCGGCCTGTGGAGCGGGATGACCTCGGGCAACCGCCCGACCTCGGTCGTCCTGCTCCGCGGGATCATCCTCCCGTGGATCGTGTGCATCGCGGTGGTGAGCATGCTCGCGGTCGCATCGATCGGCTCGCGCGGCGATATCCTCACGCCGCCCCTGATGCTCACCGGATGGGCGCTGATCGGCGCGGCCAACAACGTCCTCTGGATCCTCTGCGCGCGGCGGAAACTGACGACCGATTTCCGCGACCTGGCCACGCGACGGCCGGGACAGAGCCGGGGATGGTTCCGGCGCGGAGCCTCGACGACCGCATGAGAACGAAGCGACCCCGCGGAACGAGGAGGCGTCCTTGAAGAACGCTTGGCCGGTGGTGGGCCGCGAGCTGCGCGTCGCCGCCCGGCGTCCGGCGACGTGGCGGGCGCGGTTGTCCATCGCCGGGCTCGCGGTCGGGCTCACGGCGTTCATCCTGTGGAAGGCGATGGCGGTCACCCGGGCGCAGCTCGGCGGCGCGGCCTTCGTGCTCGGGATGGCCAACTCGGTCTCGCCGGGCATGCTCGGAGGGGCCGTCTTCTTGCAGCTGACCTTCGTGACCGGCCTCGGCGCGCTCTTCATCGGACCGGGGTTGACCGGCGATTGCATCAGCAGCGAACGGCGTGAAGGCACGCTCGGGCTGCTCTTCCTCACCGATCTCGGCGGCTGGGACGTGGTCCTGGGCAAGCTGGTGGCGGCGGCCTGGAACGCGGGCTATTGCCTGATGGGCGTCCTGCCCGTGCTCGCGATGCCCGTGCTGCTCGGCGGCGTGACGTTGGGCCAGGTGGCGCTGCTCGCCGTGGCGCTGATGAACGCGCTCTTCCTCGGATTGTCCGCCGGGATGCTGGCATCGTCGTTCTGCCGGGACTCGCGGCAGGCGACCGGGCTGGCCTACTGCGCGGTCGTGTTCCTGTTGGTGTTCCCGTGGGCCACGTTCGCGTGGCTGGTCTCGCGGGACGACGCGCTCACCGCGGCCCAGGCGGCTCCGGTGCTCCTGGCCAGCCCGTTCATCCTGTTCTTCCAAGTGGGCATGCAATCGGTGTCGACGATCACCGCCGGCGGCTTTTTCCCCGCGCTCCCGTTCCAGGTGACCGGCCGGATGTTCGGCGCGGCGGTCGCGGCCCAGCACCTTGTCGCGTGGATGATGCTCTGGGTCGTCGCGCGCCGGGTGCGGACCGTCTGGCAGGACAAGGCCGCCGCGCCGTCCAAGGGCTGGCGAAGCGCGTGGGCGGCGGTGCGGTTCGGCGGCCCGGTCCGCCGTGCGGCGTTGAGGCAGCGTCTGCTCGATCGCAACCCCTTCCTCTGGCTCTCCCAACGCGAGGTCTGGAAACCCTTGTATCCTTGGATGCTCTTCCTCGGATTGATCGGCGGGTTCGGATCCGGCATCTGGAAGGCCGGCGCGATGTGGACGGCCGATTTCTTGCCGGTGGCGATCTTCATCGCCCATGTGCTGCTGGTGTTGTGGATCGTCACGGAATCTGCCCAACGCCTCTGCGAAGAACGGCATTCCGGCGCGCTGGAACTCCTGCTGACCACGCCGCTGGACGAGCGCGGGATCTTCGCCGGGCAAGCGATGGGCTTGCGCCGGCTCTTCCTCTGGCCCGCGGTGGCGCTGCTCGCCGTGGACCTCTGGCGTGCGTACTGGATCTCGGGCGAAGAAGGCTTCATGTCCGGCGCGATCCCGTTCTTGGTCACGGCCGTGCTCTTCTTCCGCGCGCTGTCCGCATCGCGATGGATCGCCACGTACTTGGCGCTCGAAGGACGCACGGTCAACGCGGTCGTCGGCGGGGCGCTGGGGATCGGGTTCATCGTGCCCAACGCTATCTTCTCGGTGCTGACCTATCTCCTTCCATCGGGCGTGCCGTTCCTCGGGATGGACCTTGCCCGCGTCGTGGTGACGGTCGCGGTGCTGGCCTGGGTGGAATCGGCGGGCCGTTTCACCCGGAACCGCGCGTCGTCCGGGTTCCGCGAGATGGCGTCCCGGCCGCTGCGCCGGGCCGCCAAGGCGTCCTGGTGGTCCCGCCTTTCCAGGGCGTGGCGATTGGTCGGACGCGGCTAGCACGCCATTTAAAACCCCTGCTATTCGGCTCTGGAGCTTTTCGATGGCTTGTATCAACGACCAGGAGCGGCGGGATGAGAGGTCGGTTCCGAGGGTTTTCCTGTGCCTGGCGGACTTCCGAGGAGCTTGCCCATGCGGACGAGGTTGTAGGTCGTGAGGATCAGGAGGGCGTTCAAGCCCATCCGCGCGGTGCCGTGCTTGCGGGTGCGCCGGAGACCGCCGGTCTCCTTGCACCATCCGAAGAGCTCCTCCACCCGTTTCCGCGACCGCTGGCGGGTCGGGTAGCCGAGGCTGCGGGTGGTCCGGCCGTCCAGTCTTGTCACCTGCCGGCCTTTGATCGTGGCGACGTGGGGCTTGATCTCGTGTGCCCGGCAGAAGCCGACCACTTCGGCGGTGTGGTGGCCCTTGTCCGCCCAGGGCGTTTCCGGGACCTGCCCGCTCGCGTCGATCTGCCGTCCGAGCAGTTGGGTGGCGGCCGTGCTCTCGGTCACCCCATGGGTTGTCGTGACCTGCGCCTGCACGCACAGCCCGGTGCGGTTCTCCATCGTGCTCTGGTGCGTGGCGTGGCTCCGCTTCTGGCCATGGAAATCCACGTCCACGTTGCCCGGGTCGCCATCCGTCGGATCTTTGGCCCCGGCCTTCGGCTGGAAGCTCTTCAGGGTCGCCCAAGCGTCGATGAGCGTTCCGCCCACCATGAAGTGCGCGTCGCTGGCCCAGCCGTTCTCCTGGGCCGACGCCACCACACGGGCGAAGAACATCTCCGCCGCCTGATGCGCCAGCAGACGGCCATGGTTGTTGTTGAAGGTGCTGTCGTCCCCCCCCGGTCCTGCAGGTTCATGTCGAGGAACCACCGGGACAGCAGGTCGTGATCGAGCGCCTCCACCAGCAGCGCCTCGCTGCGAATCGTGTACAGCGTCTGCAGCACCTTCGCATTCAGCAGACGCTCCGGCGGCACCCGGCTCTCCGGCGAGACCAAGGAGTACATACCGCCCTAGGCTTCCACTTCTCCGCGCATACGTCTCCGACGGCCCACACTTCCAGCTCCTCAGCCCAGCTTCGCCTTCTCCATGAACAGCTGGCAGCCCGTCAAAACAGCTTCACGAACGCTGGAGACGGATTGGCAAGTCTCCATGCCGGGGAACGTTCCGAGAACCTCCTCGAGGCGGCTTCTACAGGACGGCCGCATCTGGCTCCGCCGGCTCGCTCAACACGAAACGGTCCCTCCTCTTTCAGTCTCCTAGGAACCTGATGATGACGGTCCAAGCTCACCTCTTCACCAAGACATCCGCCGCAAATACCTATGCTATAGATTGTTGTGACGTTGTTCATAAAGCCGGCCGCGTGGACCCGTTCTTAGGGACGACATCATGAGATAATGGTTGACTGAAGTCGTGATGAGCGATCAGGTAAAAAACACTGGCATCCCAGGGGTGGTTATAACGG
>JBBRQL010000274.1:0-5118 GCA_038226425.1 Verrucomicrobiota bacterium | reverse complement strand
GCCAAGGCAGCCAAGGCAGCCAAGGCCAGACATGTGGGAGAACGGGGCGTTCCGGTCCCGCTCCACCCTCTTCTTCTGACCGCCACTTCTGATCGCTCCCTGGGCTGCCTGTCCCCGTGACACCGCCACGACCGTCCGGCCATGCCAAGCGGGTCTTCCGTCCTTCTGTATCCGGCCGCTTCCGACGGGGCCTACCGGCAACGGTAATCGCCCGGGTTCCTGAGACGGTCCAGGCGTTCTGCTTCGGCGGCCTTCAGCTCCCGTGAGGTCCCGCGCGCTGACGATGGCCGGCCGCCGGGCGCGGCCGGAAGCGTCGTCGACGGACCGGATGCGCGCAGGCGACGCAGGATGGCTTCCCAAAGGGCACTACAGCGTCGTATCAGCGGTCGTAACATGGCTTCGGTGGAGAGGGAAAGGGAGGGCCGAGCGGTGGCGTTCATCCAAGGGCAACGGATCAATGGGCCGGCGGTGTCGGGTGGCATTCGACGATGCCGGCCGCGATGGCGTAGCGCGTCAGGCCGGCGGTGTCGTGCACGCCGATCTTGAGCATGAGGTGCTCGCGATGTTTCTCGACGGTCTTGATGCCGATGCCCAGTTCGGTGGCGACCTCCTTGTTGGCTTTGCTCTCCGCGATCAACTGCAGGACCTCCATCTCGCGCGAGGTGAGGCCGGCCGATTTCTTCTTCGGCGGGACCGGACGGCCGGACGACCGCTCGGCGAGGATGCGCCGGACGATCGCCGGGGCGAAGACGAGGGTCCCTTTGTGGAGGTCGCGGATCGCGCGGGACAACCCGGTGGCGGACGACTGCTTGAACAGGAACCCGGAGGCGCCGGCCTCGATGGCCTCTTCCACGTAGGCGGAATCGGAGTGCGCCGACAGCATCAGGACCTGGGTGAGAGGGCACGCCTTGCGGATCTGGCGGGTGGCTTCCAGGCCGTTCAGCAACGGCATCGCGATGTCCATCACGACCACGTCCGGCAGGAGTTTCGCCGCCATCGCCACCGCTTGGCGTCCGGTCGGGGCCTCGCCGACGACCTCGATGTCGGTCTCGGCATCGAGAAGTTTCCGGAAGCCTTCGCGGACGATGGCGTGGTCGTCTGCCAGCAGGACGGTGATGGATCTCATAAAGGGGGTGGTCCCGGCGGACGCGTGCCGCGCGCCGGGTGTCGCCGGGTGACGGCGCGGACCGGCACGCGCACGCGGACGGTGGTGCCTTTGCCGGGTGCCGAGAAGACGCTGAACTGTCCGTCCACCGAGGCGGCGCGCTCGGCCATGCTGAGCAGCCCGAACCCGTGCCTCGTCTTCACGCCCGCCTTGCGGCGTCCCGGGACGAACCCGACGCCGTCGTCGCTGACCGACAGCACGACCGAGGTGCCAAGGCATCCGAGGCCGACCCGCACGGTGCGGGCAAGGGCGTGCTGCGCGATGTTCTTCAGCGCCTCCTGCAGGATGCGGTAGCAGGCCAAGGCCGCTTCGGCGGACAGCTTCGCCGCCAGCAGCCGGCACGATACCTTGACCGCGAGACCGGTCCGCTGGGCGAACTCCGCGCATTCGCTGCGCAGCACGGCAGGGAGCCCGACGAGGTGCAGAGCGCTAGACCGGAGCTCGCGGGCGATCCGGTCCACCTCTTCGGCGGCCTTGCCGACGAGGTCCCGCAGTTCGCCCGCCTCCTTCTTGGCGACGGTGTCGCGAGGCGCCATGCGGTCGGCCAAGGCCTGGCTCCGGACCATGACGGCGCAGAGCATCTGGGTGATGCGGTCGTGCAGTTCGACGGCGACGCGGCGGCGCTCGGATTCCTGCGCCTGCACGGAGCGGTGGGCGAGCTCGCGCAAGAGCGCCTCGGTCCGGTGCGCCTCGGTCATGTCGGTCACCACCATCGCGACGGTCCGGACCGCCCTGCCTTCGGCGGCCAACGGCCGGAAGGAGATCAGCACGGGGACCGTCGATCCATCGGCCGCGTGCAAGGACAACTGCACGCGGGACCCGGACTTGCCGGCGTGCTTCAGCATCGCACGGAGCGGCTTGCGGTCCTCGGCGGCGAGGAACTCGCGGAAGGACGCGCCGATCACCTGCTCCAGCGGGCGCCGGACCATGCGGGCGAAGCACTGGTTGGCGTACAGCACCAGCTTGTCCGTCGTGAGCGTCAGGGCGCCCTCGTTCATCGATTCGATGAGCACGCGGTAGGCGTCGGCCGCGCCGTCGAGCGTGAATACCTGGAGTCCTTCCTTTCCCGCGGTCACCACCGCATCCACTTCGCCGGTGCGGATGGCGCGGAGCGTCTCCTCGGCTTCGGTCAGGCGGGCGGGGAGTCCGGCGGGTTTGCCGGACGGCGCAGGGCGGGCGGAGGATGGCTGGCGTGGAGCCTTCAAAGTTTGATCTTGACACCCTTGATCAGATCCAGCCCGACGAACAGGCCGATGATGTCGGCCAAGTTGCCGATGAAGCGTCGCTCCGGCGGCGGGAATTCGACGATGAGCGTCGGCGTGGCGACGATCTGGTGGGTGCGCGCCAGGCCGGGCTGCTGATAGATGTCGATGACCTTCAGATCGCAGTCGCCTTCCAGATCGGCCTCGCACAATCGCTGGACGCGCAGGATGGCCTGGCTCGAGCGGGCCGTGGCCCCCGCCACGAACAAGCGCAGGACGAACCTTCTTTTCGCCCGGGTGGCCGGCGACTTCGCGGCGGTCTTGGCGACGCGACCGGATGTCTTTTCCTTGATAGGCATAGGAGTCAGGTCAATCGGCCGCGCAGATCCAGCCCCACGAGCATCCTTTCCGTATCGGAAAGGGTGCCGATGAGGGTGCGGACGGGCTTCGGCAACCGGCGCACCACCGTGGGGATCGCCAGGATCTGGGCGCCCTTGGCCAGCTGCGGTTGCTTCAGCAGATCGATGACCGTGATGCGATAGCGGCCCTTGAGGTAGGTCTGGCAGAACTTCTTAAGGTTCGCGAACGCGGTGAGCGCCGGGGACGTCTGGCCGACCACATAGAGGCGCAGCTGCCAGAGTTGCGCGGGGGCTTTCGGCTTGGGGATCACGCCCGCCCCGTGCGTTGCTGGCCGCGCCTCGCGGCCGGCCTTGGGTGCGCCCGGGTTTTCCGCGAGGGCGCGCAAAACTGCGCCCGGGGCGGGCGCGCTCCCTTTCCGGTCCAGCCGTTCCGTCGTCTTGGTCCTCATCAGGTTGTCCTCCCTGTGCGGCCGGCGCGGATGCGCGTGCTGTCCGGCACCTTGACATCCGCTTGGCGCAAGCGGCCCGAGGCGGCCCGCTCGGTGGTGAGCATGAGCGTGCTGGTGCTGACCTGCTCGGCGATGCGCCGCAGTTCCTCGGCCTCGGATTCGTAGTCGGAACGCAGTCCGCTGATCTGGCGTTCGATGGCCGTCCGTTTGCGCTCCACCTCACGTTTGAGCCCGGCCGCTTGCTGCTGGTTGGCCAGCACGGCGGCTTTGCGGAGGTCTTCTTGCGCCACGCGGGCGGAGCCGGTCAGCACGCCGCTGGCCCCGATGTAGGCGTCCACGATGTCGATGCCGTGGTTCGAGATCAGGAACTCGCGGATCTGGTTCGAGTGCGCCATGCCGCGCGCCTTCAGCACGTAGAACACGCGGTTGCGTTCGCCGTTGCCCTCGAAGTCCTGCAACAACAGCCAGGAGTCCATGAGCGAGGACATCGACGCCTCGCTTTGTTGCAGCGCCTGGCCGCCTTGCGTCAGGCTGGTGAAGAGCGTGGTGATCTGGGCGGCTTTCAAGAAATCGATCAACCGCGTGATCATCGCCTTGCACTCGTAGTTCGTGCCGGCGTCCATCAGGCTGGTGATGGGATCCACGATCACGACATGAGGTCTGAACGCCGCGATCTCCTTGAACATCGTGGCCAAGTGCATCTCCAGGCCGTAGAGCGAGGGCCGCGCCGAGTGGAACTGCAGCAGGCCGCGCTTGACCAGCGGCTCCAGTTGCAACCCGATGGAGAGCAGGTTGCGGATGATCTGCTGGGGCGATTCCTCGAACGAGAAGAAGAGCACGCGCTCCCCGCGCCGGGCGGCGGCATAGGCGAAGTTGGCGGAGACGATGGTCTTGCCCGTGCCCGGCGTGCCGGTGAGCAGGATGCTGCTGCCGCGGAAGAAACCTTTTCCGCCGAGCATCGCGTCGAGCCGGGGGATGCCGGTGGCGATGCGCTCGTTCGACACCTTGTGGTTCAGCGCCAGCGACGTGATGGGCAGCACGCTGATGCCCTCCGCGCCGATGAGGAACGGGAACTCGTTGGTGCCGTGCTGCGCGCCGCGATACTTCACCACGCGCAGATGCCGCGTGGCGATCTGGTCGCTGACGCGGTGATCCAGCACGATCACGCAATCGGACACGTATTCTTCCAGCCCGTGGCGCGTCATCGCTTCGCGACCGCGCTCGGCGGTGATGACGGCGGTGACGCCCTTCGCCTTGAGCCAGCGGAAGAGCCGGCGCAGCTCGGAGCGCAGGATGGCCTCGTTCGGCAGGCTGGCGAAGAGCACTTCCAGCGTGTCCAGCACCACGCGCTTGGCACCGATGGTATCGATCGCGTGACCGAGCCGGACGAACAAGCCCTCCAGGTCGTACTCACCGGTCTCCTGGAACTCGCTGCGCTCGATGTGGACGTGCTCGACGAGGATCCTTTTGCGCCGGATGAGGTCCGCGAGGTCGAAGCCGAGCGAGGCGACGTTGGCCTTCAATTCTTTCTCCGTCTCCTCGAAGACCATCAGCACGCCCGGCTCGCCGAACTGCGTCGCGCCGCGCACGAGGAATTCGGCGGCCAGCAGCGTCTTGCCGCAGCCCGCGCCGCCGCAGACCAGCGTGGGACGTCCCCGCGGCAGGCCGCCGCCGGTGATCTCGTCGAGCCCTTGGATGCCGGTCGGGCAGCGAGGCAGTTGCGTCGCCGTGGCGGCGGCGGGTTTGGGGACGTTCTTTTTCATGGAGGACAAAGAGGTAGGCGGGCGAGTGCGAGAGAGGGGCGGTCCAAAGTGGCGGACAGAAGCGGGGGAACGGCGGCGAAACGCCCCGTGCCTTCGGATGTCCGGCCCGGATCGAGGCATCGTCGGCGCGCCAGAGTTTTGGAGTGCGCGTGGCTTGCCCCCGCTTTTTCCCCGCCGAAG
>JBBRQL010000273.1:0-5147 GCA_038226425.1 Verrucomicrobiota bacterium | reverse complement strand
TTCACCGGCGACGTCGCTGTCCCGTTGGCCGTGACCTTCAGCACGCTCGCCTGGGTCAGCAGCCCACCGCGCACGCTTTCCGCGGGAAGATCCACCCGGCGGATCCCGACGCCCTGCACGCCGTCGATCCCGTAGTGCGTGGCCAAGCGTTCGTTGAGCATCGCGAAGCGCGACGAGACCAGGTTCGCGGCGCCGAGGTCGCCCTTCAGCAGCTCGGTGAAGAACATCTGCGTCTCGTCGACCATCGACTCCACCAGGAGGTCGTCGAGCTGGTAGTCGGGATACAGCTCGGTGTCGGGCGCGACCGTCGGGATCACCCGCAAGTCGAGCCAGTAGCCGAGGAACGCCTCGACGAACCGCTTGGACCGCGGGTCGTCGAGCAGGCGCCCGGTCTGGGCGCGCAGGACCTCCGGGCGATGCAGCTTGCCGGCTTCGGCGAGCTTCCGCAGCTCGGCGTCCGGCGCGGAGTTCCAGAGGAAGTAGGACAACCGCTCGGCCAGTGCGCCGTCGCCCAGCGCGCCGGGCTTCTGCGTGTCGAGATAGAGGAAACCCGGCGAGCACAGCACCGCCGTGTAGCCCGCGATCATCGAGTCGGTGAAGTTGTTGCCCGTCTTGAGCGCCGACCGGACCACGCCGACAAAACGGTCGACGTCCGCCGATCTCACCGGCGCGCGGTACGCCCGGGACATGAACCCGCGCAGCAGCTTCTCGGCGTCGCGTTCCGGCTGGGCCGAGACGACCTCGACGCCGGCCTTCACCTTGGAACGTCCGGTCCCGGTCGTCACCGGATGGTCGGTGATGGGCAGGTCGCCGAAGAGCAGCCGATGTCCCGCGGGCGGCCACTGGTCGAGCAGCGGTCCCTCGACCTCGAGCCACTGGAACGCGACGCCCGGCATGCCTTCCGGCGTGGTCAGCGGGTTCTTGTGGTCGGGCGGACGCGAGCGGAACAACCGCGCGGCGTCCGGCCGGATGGTCTCGCCGGCGAGCAGCGAGACCTCGAGCTCGCCGACCGTCGGCGTGGTGCCCACGTCGAAGCTGCCGAGCTTCCGCAGCAGCCGCGGCTCGGAATCGGAGTACAGCGTCACCGGCTCGGAACGGCGGCCGACGGTCACGTTTGTGAACTTCGGGTCGATCCAGAAGCTGTGGCCCGAGACGCGCAGGCGGTACCGGCCGGAGACCGGCGCGCGGAACTTGCCGAAGCGGATCTCGGTCGGCTCGTAGGTGCTGACCACCACGCCCATCGCCTCGCGGTCGCGCCGGGCTTGGTCGCGGCCTTCCGGGCGCTTCGGGCGGTCGGCTTCGGTGAGATCGCGCTGGAGATCGAGACCGACCAGCGGCCAGGTGCGGCGCTCCTTCGGGCCTTCGAGCTTGATGGCCCCGAAAAACTCGCCCTGTTCCCACGCGTAGAAGCGCTCGGTCTTCGTCTCCGGCCGCGCCACCTGCGGCGCCATCGCCTTGCGCAGCGCGAAATCCGCCGCCCCGAGGTAGCGCGCCATCTGCACATGCGAGACGTCGAGAGCATCGCCCACCTTGTTGAAGCCGTGGGCCGTCGTGTCCTCGGGCAGGAAATCTTTCACCTCCAGGTACGGCAGCGAGAAGAGGTCGCGCAACGTCGCCTCGTACTCGTGGCGGTTCAGCCGGCGTTGGGTCGCCCTGCCCTGCTCCGCTGTCGTGCGGTGCTCGGCAGCGTCCAGGGACGACGCGAGCGAAGCCGTGAAGGCCTTAGCCTCGGCCTTTCCGGGCCGCTGCTTCTTCTTGGCCGGCGGCATCTCGCCGGCGTCGACCTTGTCGTGGACCGACACCCAAGCCGCGAAATCCTTGGCCGAGATCTGCGGCGGCTTCAGCGCGGTCAGGTCGAGGCCGCCCTTCTTGCTGTCCGCGTCATGGCACTCGACGCAGTGCTTAGAGACGAAGGGCGCGACCGGATCGGACGCCGCCCACCCACGCGTCGGCGCGAGCACGCACACGACCGCGAGGACGGCCCGGGCCAGGACGCGGCTCGGCAGGTTAGAACTAGGATTCTTCCACATACGCGGCGACGACGGCGGCCCCGGCATCAGGACGGACCCGAGGGCGACCGCCGAAAGGTACGCGCCTTGTGCCCTCCGGTCCAAGCAACAGCTCATGCCGGCAGGAATCCCGTTGTCCTCGCCAGTCGCGCAGGCGCAGATTCGCGCGCCCCCGGCAAGCGCACCGCCGATGCCGGGACGGCCTTCAACTTGAACCGCTTCTTCCCGACCCGCCCTGCCCTGCGCCTCGCACTGGCGATTGCCACCTTCCCGGCCGCGCCCGGGTCCATCTCCGCCCAGGCGCCTTCTTCCGGTGCCGCGCCCGCTCCCGCCGACTATCGCCGCTTCGCGCTCACCCACGAAGGCGACGTCGCCCGCGGCGCGAAGCTCTTCGCCGACGAGACGAAGCTCGCCTGCGTGAAGTGCCACACCACCGACGGCAAAGGCGGCAAGGCCGGGCCGGATCTCGCGGCCGCCGGCGACGCCTACGCGCGCCGCGACCTCGTCGATTCGGTGCTGACGCCTTCCGCCACCATCGCGCCGGGCTACGGCACGGTCGTCGTCGAGACCCAGGCGGGGGAGACCTTCCAAGGCACCCTCAAACAATCGACCGCCACGGAGATCCAGCTCATGGGCGGCGACGGCAAGGCCGTGACCATCGCCAAGGCCGACATCCGCCGACAGGACGGCTCCGCGGTCTCGCTCATGCCAGAAGGCCTGCAGACCGGCCTCTCGCTCCAGGAGTTCACCGATCTTGTCGAGTATCTCACGACGTTGCGCCAACCGGAGAACACGCTGGTCAGCGACCGCGGCCTGCCCGCGCGCATCCCGATGCTGGCGAAGCCGCTGACGGCGCGGCCGTTCTACGCCGAACCGTTCACGGTGCCGCCTGGGAAAGTGAAGACCGGTCTCACCGCGATCCAACAGGTGCCGGGCTTCCCCGACGTCTTCCTCGTGCTCCACCAGAGCGGGATGATCTGGCGCGTGAGGAAGACCGGGGCAGGCGACGAGCGATCGGTGTTCTCCGACCTCACCGGCGAGGTCTTCAGCGAACGCGGACCGAACGGCCTGCTCGGGATGACCTTCCATCCGAAGTTCCGGCAGAACCGAAAGTATTATCTCCAGCACCAGGTCTTCGAGACCGGCAAGGTCGTGACCGTGGTCGAGGAGAAGGAGTTCTCCGAGGACTTCGCGCGCGACTCCGGCAAGCCCGCCCGGCGGGTGATCCAGACCGTGAGCGTGGCCGAGGACCACAGCGGTGGCTGGATCGAGTTCGGGCCGGACGGCTATCTCTACTTCGCGATGGGCGACACCGGACCGCACAACGATCCCAACGGCCACGCGCAGAACCTCGGCCTGCTGCTCGGGAAGATGATGCGGATCGACGTCGACCATCCCGCCGACGGGCTCGCCTACTCGGTCCCGTCCGACAACCCGTTCTGGGACCGCGCCGACGCGCGGCCGGAGATCTGGGCGTACGGCTTCCGCAACCCGTGGCGGTTCAGCTTCGACCGGCTCACCGGCGACCTGTGGCTCGCCGATGTCGGGCAGGACCGCGTGGAAGAGATCGACATCGTCCACCGCGGCGAGAACCACGGCTGGAACGTCTACGAGGCGTTCGAGCCGTTCTCCAACCAGTACCGCGTCGCCGGCCGGACCTTCACTCCGCCGGTCTTCGCCTACCGCCGCAAGTACGGGAACTCGGTCACCGGCGGCTACGTGTACCGCGGCGACAAGCGGTCGTCGTTCTACGGCGTCTACATCTGCGGCGACTACACCTCGAAGAGGGTGTTCGGCGTCGTGCAGGAAGGCGGCGTGCTCAAGACCGTCCGCCAGATCGGCACCGTCCCGCAGGGCCTCGTCTCCTTCGGCATGGACGAAGCCGGCGAGCTTTACGCGGTCGGCTTCGAGGGCATGGTGTACAAGCTCGACCTCTCGGCGGCGCGCTACGACGAGCTGAAGGCGGAGTAGCGCCGCGCCCTTTTCGGGCCGATTTTCGCGTCGCCAGCTCCGCGGTTCCGGCTCAGATTCTTCCGATGATATCCCTGCGAGCCTTGTTCGCGTCGTTCCTGCTTGCGCTGCTCTCGCTCGGCACCGTCCAAGCCGGGGCTCCGCTCAAGGCCCTGATCCTCGACGGCCAGAACAACCACGACTGGAAGTCCTCCACCCCGCACCTGAAGCAGGTGCTCGAGGCGACCGGCCTGTTCGCGGTCGACGTCGCCACCGCGCCGGGCAAAGGCGGCGACATGGGCGCGTTCCGGCCGAAGTTCGCGGACTACAAGGTCATCGTCTCGAACTACAACGGGGAACGCTGGACGAAGGAGACCGAGGAGGCGTTGGTCGATTTCGTGCGCAAAGGCGGCGGGTTCGTGCCGGTCCACGCGGCGAACAACTCGTTCCCTGATTGGAAAAGCTACAACGAGATGATCGGCGTGGGCGGCTGGGGCGGGCGCGACGAGAAGTCCGGTCCATGGCTGCACTGGGAAGGCAAACTGGTCCGCGACCTGTCGCCCGGGCCCGGCGGCAGCCATGGCAAGCAGCACCCGTTCCTGATGGAGACCCGCGCGCCGGAACATCCGGTGATGAAAGGCTTGCCGGCCCGCTGGATGCACGCGAAGGACGAACTCTACGACCGGCTGCGCGGTCCGGCCGAGAACGTCACCGTGCTGGCGACCGCGTATTCCGATCCGGCGACGAACGGGACCGGCAAGAACGAGGCGCTGCTGTTCGCGATCCAGTTCGGACGCGGCCGCGTCTTCCACACCGCCTTGGGCCACAACAACGGTCCCGACCTCACCTCGCAAAAATGCGCCGGGTTCATCACCACCTTCCAGCGCGGCGTCGAATGGGCGGCCACCGGCAAGGTGACGCAGAAGGTGCCCGCCGATTTCCCGGGCGAGGATGCGGTGCGCTCGCGGCCATAACTGCCGGCCATGGTCGTTGGCAGTTGGCAGTCGGTAGTCGAACCGTCCACCGGCCCCGGGTCAGCAGGTCCTGCGCGGATGACGACAACGACCAAGGCGTCCAGCTTCGCTCGATTTCCACCCCCTTTTCGTGTCCATGTTTGGAGAAACGGAACATCGGCCCTTCCTGTTTTCCTGCTTTCCAGATCCAAGGCAGGACAGCGGCGACGGCACG
>JBBRQL010000272.1:0-5177 GCA_038226425.1 Verrucomicrobiota bacterium | reverse complement strand
TCTCTGCGGCGGTTGCAGTGACCGCCACTTCGTCTCGCACCCCGGCGTGGATGGCCGCTTGCCAACTGCCGGCCCCGACGCTACCTCAACCGCCCTGATGAGACGGACGTTCCGACCTGAGACCTTCCTGCGCTTCGCGATGTTCGTCCTGGTGGCCGTGCTGGTGTGGTCCGTGTGGCCCGCCAGCGCCGCAGAGGCCGTCGGCGTCACCAACACGCCCGCTGCCTCGTCCACGAACCAGGTGGTACAGCTGGCGCGCGGGCTCGACGATTTCACGCGGCAGCATACGGACACGCTCTCGTTCGGCCTGAACCGATTGGAGCCGTTGCAAGGAGCGTTCCTCGGACGCCCGTTGTGGCAGTACGTCGCTTCGCTGCTCTACCTCTTCCTCGCCTTCTACGTCTCCAAGATCATCGACTGGCTCATCCAGTCCCGCCTCAAGCAGTGGGCCGAGCGCACGGAGACGGAGTGGGACGACATCCTGGTCAACCTCGTCGACGGCCCGGTCAAGACCATCGCCTTCGTCATCTTCCTGCACCTCGGCCTGGCGATCTTCGACTGGCCGCCCATGCTCGAGGCGTGGGTCTCGAAGCTCACGGTGGTCATCGTGGCGTTCGCCGTCATCGTGGTCGTCCTCCGCGGTGCGGACGCGGCCCTCGGGGTCTGGCGGAAGAAGCACATCTCGGCCCCCGGGGAACGTGCGTTCAACGACCAGTTCCTCCTGCTCATCGGGAAGCTCTTCAAGGCCTTCATCGTGGTGGTCGCGGTGCTCACCACGCTCGGCCACCTCGGTTTCGACATCAAGGCGGCCCTGGCCTCCGTGTCGGTCGTCGGCCTCGCCATGGGCCTCGCGGCGCAGGACACCGTGGCCAACTTGTTCGGCGCGGTCTCGGTCTTCGTGGACAAGCCGTTCCAGATCGGCGACCGCATCCGCGTCGGCGACGTCGATGGCGCGGTCGAGGAGATGGGCCTCCGCTCGACCCGCGTCCGCAGCCTCGACGGCTTCCTCATCACCGTCCCGAACAAGACCATCGGCAACACCACCATCGTCAACATCACCCGCCGTCCGACGATCAAGACCGAGATCAACCTGGGGATCACCTACGACACCACCGCTGAACGGACCCGGTACGCGACGCAGGTGCTCGCGGAGATCTTCCGGGCGCATCCGCGCACGGCGGACGTGGTCGTGACCTTCAACAAGTTCCTCGACTCGTCGCTCAACATCCAGGTGCTGCACTGGTGGCAGGGGACCGATGCGAAGATGAACATGGCCGATCTCCAGGACCTCAACCTCGAGGTGAAGCGCCGTTTCGATTCCGAGCGCATCGAGTTCGCGTTCCCGACGCAGACCGTGCTGCACCGTCCCGCCCAGGCAGCATGACCCCTCGGGAGCTTTCGGTCCTCGAAGCTTGTGCAACAACCCGTTGACAAGCGCCCCTCCGCCGGTACGGTCGCGGCTCCATTTTCTACGTCTAGATATGCCGAACACGAAGTCAGCCGAGAAGCGCGTCCGCAGCAATGCCGCCAAGGCCGCGCGCAACAAATCGATCAAGTCCCGTCTCAAGACGCTCGAGAAGAAGTATCTCGTGCTCGTCACGGAAGGTAAGCTCGACGACGCCAAGGTCGCTTATCGCGACGTCGCCTCCGCCTTCGACAAGGCGGCCAAGGTCGGCGTGATCAAGAAGGAGAAGGCCAGCCGCAAGCGTAGCCGCCTCCAGATCCGCCTCAACGTCGCCGTGGCGCCGGCGACACCGGCGAAGTGACGCCGGAAGGCTTCTGAAGCCGAGGACGCGGCGCCCCTCCCGGGGTCGCCGCGTTTTTTCATGCCTTGGAGCGGAGGGACGCCCCTCCGCCGCACCTCGTCATTCGAGCACGCGGACCGTGTAGCCGCCGGATTTGTCGTCGGCTTCGAGCTTGATGAGATTGCGCTTCTGCGCCTCCAACAAGAGGTCGTTGAACGAGCGGAAGCCGTAGGCGCGTTCGTTGAAGCCCGGTTTCCGGCGCTTGATCGCCTGCTTGATCATCGAGCCCCAGATCGGCTCGTCGCCCTCGCGCTCCTCGGTGAGGGCTTCCAAGGTCACGATCACGATCTCAAGCGCGTCGATCAACGGCGGACCCTTCGGCTCGGCCGGCACCGTCGCCTTGGCGGCGATCGTCGCGGCCGTGGACGCGGTGACCTGGTGCGCGGCGGCAGGCGCCGACGATTGCTGCGCCGGGGCCTGCGAAGGCGCGGAGGCGCTGCGGTTGCGGGCGCGGGAAGGTTCGCGGCGGACGAGATCGTCGTAGTAGAGGAACTCGTCGCAGTTGTTGATGAAGAGGTCGGATGTGGAGTTCTTCACGCCCACGCCGATGACGTTCTTCGCGTTCTCGCGCAGCTTGCTCACCAGAGGGGAGAAATCGGAGTCGCCGCTGATGATGGCGAAGGTGTCCACGTGGCCCTTCGTGTAGCAGAGGTCCAAGGCGTCCACGACCATGCGGATGTCCGCGGAGTTCTTGCCCGATTGCCGGACGTGCGGGATCTCGATCAGCTCGAAGGCCGCCTCGTGCAGGCCGCGCTTGAACTCCTTGTACCGGTCGAAGTCGCAGTAGGCCTTCTTGACCACGATGTGGCCTTTCAGCAGGAGGCGCTCGAGCACCTTCTGGATGTCGAAGGAGGGGAAGTGGGCGTCGCGGGCGCCGAGCGCGATGTTCTCGAGGTCGAGGTACACCGCCATCGTCGAATCGGATTCTTTGGGACTCATCTTGCCCGCGAGCGTACCGCCGAAACGTCCGCCGCACAGCCCAAACGCTCGCCGGTCCGCGATGCCCGCGCGTCCGTTGCCGGCGCCGACCAGCCGGTCCCCACCCGATTGACAAAAATCCCGCCAAGGCCGAGACCACGCGCCATGCGATACATGATCCCGCTGATGCCCGTCCTGCGCTGCCTCTTGGCCTGCTCGGCCGGCGCACAGGTCTTCGCAGCCACCGGGACCAGCATCTCGCGGGTCTGGGACGAGGAGATCCTCGCGGGCATCCGGCTGGATCGTCCGAACCCGCCGGTCCATGCCCGGAACCTGTTCCACCTCTCGGCCGCCATGTACGACGCCTGGGCCGCCTACGATCCGGTGGCGGTCGGCTACCTCTACCACTCGAAACATCCGGCCGCCGATGTCGCCGCAGCGCGCCGGCAAGCGATCAGCTTCGCGGCGTACCGGATCCTCGCCGAGCGCTACGCGTTGTCCTACGCCGCGACCAACACGTTGCCCGCGATCCGTGCCCGGATGGTCCAGCTCGGCTACGATGTCTCGGACGTCTCGCGCGACCCCGCGACGCCTGCCGGGCTCGGGAACCTCGTCGCGGCGACGGTCTCCGCCTACTTCATCGACGACGGTGCGCGTCAGAGGCAGGCGTACGAGGACTTCGGCATCGCCGACGGCGGATACTCGTCGACGAGCCGGCCGATGATCGTCTTCGCCGAGGCATCGCTGGTGTCGACACCGGACAACTGGCAACCGCTCGCCATCACCAACGCGCTCGACCAGCACAACTTCCCGGCCGATGTCGTGCAGAAGTTCGTCGGTGCCCAGTGGCGCGATGTGCGGCCCTTCGCGTTGGTCCGCGACGATCCGGGCCGGCTCTGGATCGATCCCGGTCTGCCGCCGCGCCTCGGGGACACCGACGGCTCGCGGTTCGTCGAGAGCGTCATCGAGGTCATCCGTCGCAGCAGCGAGCTGACGCCTGATGACGGCGTCACGATCGACATCTCACCCGGGGTCTTCGGCGAGAACAGCCTCGGCGAGAATGACGGGAAAGGGCACCCCTCCAACCCCGCCACAGGCGCTCCGTATCCGCCGAACGTCGTGAGGCGGGGCGACTACGGCCGGGTGCTCGCCGAGTTCTGGGCCGATGGCCCGAACTCCGAGACGCCGCCGGGCCATTGGAACACCATCGCCAACGGCGTGAGCGATCATCCGGCTTTCGTGAAACGTTTTGGCGGCACCGGTCCGGTGGTCGACGATCTCGAATGGGACGTGAAGGTGTACTTCGCGCTAAATGCGGCGGTCCACGACGCGGCCTGCGCGGCGTGGCCGGTCAAGCGGCGGTACGACGGCGGCCGCCCGATCCAAGCGGTCCGCTACATGGGGACGCTCGGCCAATCCAGCGACCGGGACGGCCGGTCGTACCACAAGAACGGGCTGCCCTTGGTCCCCGGCCTCATCGAGGTCGTGAGTCCCGGGTCGGCGGAACCGGGCCAACGGCATGCCGGTCTGCCGGTCGATGCGATCGCCATCTACGCTTGGCCCGGGCAACCGTCGGACCCGACCACGCGCCACAGCGGGGTGCGATGGATCCTGGCGAAGGACTGGCTGCCTTATCAGCGGAAGACCTTCGTGACCCCGGCCTTTCCAGGCTACATCTCCGGGCACAGCACCTTCAGCCGGGCGGCGGCGGAGGTGCTCACAGCCATCACCGGGTCCGCGTTCTTCCCCGGCGGGCTCGGGACCTATACGGCGCCCGCGGACAAAGGGCTCGGCTTCGAGAAGGGGCCGAGCACGGACGTTCAGCTGCAGTGGGGCACCTACTACGACGCGGCGGACCAAGCGGGGGCGTCGCGGATCTGGGGCGGTATCCATCCCTCAGCGGACGACCTCCCGGGACGGCGCATCGGATCGCAGTGCGGCAAGGGCGTGTGGGACTTGGCGCGCCGGTATTTCGACGGGTCGGTGGCGGGGATGCCTGCCCAGACCGAGATCAGGAGCTTGGGCGACGGCCGCCACGAGGTCCGCGTCCGCACGCTCCGGGGCTTCTACCATGCGCTCCAAGCCGCCGCCGATCCGGGCGGACCGTTCGTCGATATGTTGCCGGTTCCGGCGCTGGCCACCGATTCATCAGCGGTCGTGGTCCGGGACGCGGCGCCGCCGGCGACATTCTACCGGGCGGTCCGCACCCTCGCGCCCTGAATGATTCCTTGATCGGGGTCTGGATCGTCCAAGACAAGCACCGTGAAAACTCGCAGGCGATGTTGGAACCGACGCCCTCCCGCCACCGAATCGCATAATACCAACTACGTTAATGGATTGGTACAACGGGTCTGGAAGAAGCGTTTGCTTGAGCCAGGAGCCAGTCGAAGACGAGGGAGCGGACGCGGCGGGCGTCCTGTCGGGATCGATGGAGTTCTGCCAGGAGCACCGCCT
>JBBRQL010000271.1:0-5184 GCA_038226425.1 Verrucomicrobiota bacterium | reverse complement strand
GATCCGGCGGCAGCAGCAGCGGGGTGTCGCGGTCGATCGTGATGAAGCGGGCGGACATGCAGGTCAGACGCACGCCCCGCGGGCGGGTTCAATCACTTCACCAAAAATAGCAGGCTTCTAAGTCCGACAGGCTGCTAGGAGCCGGACGTGGCCCTGGTCAGGGGATCCGCGCCCGGTAGAACCCTCCTTCCCCGGCCAGGCCCGCGGCCTCAGATCAAGGGTTGCAAGTGGACGTCACGATGCGGCGGACGTCGGTCCAGGCAGCCAGGTCGGCCAAAGAACCGATGACCGACATGCTCGCGGCCGGTGGTGGCTGGTTTTTCCAAACCGGGCTAAGGCCCTGCCTGCAATGGGTTAGGCAGATTGTAGGGATTGAGAAAGGCATCTCGTCTGCTAGTCTCTCGCTTGGCCCGGCCGGGCAGCGGTGCTCGTCCGGACCCGTCTTTGGATGGATATGCGTCGGATCATCGTTTGTGCCCTGGGTTTGGCCGGCTTCGTGCCGGCGGCTCTGGCGCAGCAATCGATCACGAGCTACTTCGGCTACTACACGCAGGATTTCAACAGCACCATCTCGTCGGGTTCGACCACGACCTTGCCGACGGGATGGATCGCGGGCACTGCCGGTACGACGGTGACCGCCGGGACGGGTTCTTCTGCGACCGCCAGATATTATCTCTTCGGTGCCACGAGCAGCGCGGAACGAGCGCTGGGCAGCGTCGACAACACCGCGACCCGGACGATCGGCGTCTACTTCCAGAACAACACCGGGCAGACGATCACCCAGCTCAGCATCGCCTACACCGGCGAGCAGTGGCGAGGCGGGACCACCGCTTCCAGCGACAAGCTGAACTTCGCCTATAGCACCACCGCGGGGAACTCGCTCTCCGCCGACACCTGGACGGCGGTGACCGCCCTCGATTTCGCGTCGCCGAACGCGGCCACCACCGGGGCGCTCGTCGGCAACAACGCGCCGAATTTTACCCGCACCGGCGCGGTGATCACCGGTCTGAGCATCGCGAACGGCGGGACTTTCACGCTCCGGTGGCAGGACCTCGCTGTCGCCGGCAACGACGACGGCCTCAGTATCGACGATTTCGCCATCGCGGTCCCGGAGCCGGCGACGGTCGGTGCGGGTGTTTTCCTGGGGGCGATGGTGGCCGCGGGCTGGTACCGCCGGCATCGCGCAAACCGTGCGAAGGCCTGATCCCGGGCAGGCCTCGCCTCACGGAAGGTGATCGCCCGCCAACATCGTTTCCGGCTCCGAGAGCGAGCCCGGACCGAGGTCCTTCGCCAACGCCCGCGCGAAGCTCCGCTGCCCGGACGATCCGAGCGCGGCGATACGTATCACCCGCCACGTCCGCCGGGCGTTGTCCCAATGGATCTCCGGTGACTCCAGCCAACGGAGCGACGCATCGACGTCACCGGCCCGCAAGGCGGCGAGCGCCGCGGTGACGGAGTAGAAGGCGCGATCGGCGAACGGCTCCGGTCCTCGCCGCACGACCGCCTGCGCATCGTCCTCATCGAGCCGGAGCAGCAGCTGGTGGAAGGCGAGGCCGAGCTGGAAGTCCGACCGGTCGCGCCGCAGCTTGGCCAGCGCCTTGTAGGCCGAATGGACCTGGCCCGGACGATGGCCGTCCCCGCCGATCCGGAAGATCTCCCGTGCGGCGTTGTAGGCCCAGCCCGGATCGTCCAACAGGGTCTCCCAGGCCCGGGCCGCTTCATCGATGGCCCCTATGGCTTCCGCTTGGTGCGCGATGAACTCCATCACCGGCGGGTTGCCCCGGTTCGCGTCGATGGCCACCTTCCAGCGCAACGCGGCCTCGTTGGTCCGCCGCGCCAAGTGCGCGACCTGGGCCCGGTAGAACGATTCCAGTCCCGGCGCGATCTTCCCGTCCGCCTCGTCGAGCAGGCGCTCCATCGGCTTCCAGTCGCCCGCGAAGGTGAGGGAGAACAAACGCGCCGAGGCCAGGTCGTCATCGGCCGCCGCCTTGATCTCCGGCACGAGCGCGATCACCGCGGCGAACTGCTCCATCTCGATCATCCACGCGACCACCTGGCGTCCCGCGTCGGTCCCGGGGTTGAAGCCGGTCTTGGCGATGAAGTCCGAGCGAAGGTCCTTTTCCCAATGGGGCTCCGCCCGGAGATCGAGCGCGAACAGCACGCACCGCGCGTCCAGCCCCGACGCCGCATGCTGCGCCGCGAGCCGTCGCAGGAGCTTTTCGTGGTCCGGCTCCAAGCGCCCGAGCTTGATCAGCTGGCGGGCGGCCGTCGCGCCGTCGCTGCCGCCCCGGGCGACGAGGCCCATGAGACGGTCGATGGCCTCCTTCCGCCGGATGCGGTCGCCGATCCGCAGTTGGAGGACGCTGGCGTGGATCGCCACGTCCGCGCGCAACGGGGCGACGGCCAGGGCATCCATCGCCGCCTGGCAGGCGTGCTCGACGTCGTCGGCCATCAGGAACAGCTCGGACACCATCCGCAGCACGTCCGGATCGGTGGCGCGGGTGTTCTTCAGCCCGAGCAGCACCGCGCGCGACAGCTCGAAGCGGCGGGCGTCCAGCGCCGCCCGCGCATAGGCCATCCGGTCCGCGTCCGTCATCTGCCCCAGCGCGTCGAGCCGCGACCAGTGCTCCAGCTCGTTCTTGCCGTCGACCAGCGCGTTGAACTCCGCCGAGGCCCGGATGACGTCCGGCAGCTGCGCGCTGATCGATGATGCGGCCCGCAGGTTGGCCGCGGCCAAGGGCCATTTCTGCGACGCCATCGCGCGCCGTGCCTCCGCGACGAATCCTTCCGCCCGCCGGTCGAGCAAGGCACGGCGCGCGGGCTTCACGAAGAACGCGGCGACTAACAAGACAACGAAGCACGCCCCGATCCGCTTCGCCAAACGCCGCGGGCCTTCCACCGACAACACCTTCTCCGCATCGATCACGGCGTGTTGTTGGCCGATTGCGCGGCGTGTTGCAACGCCGGCGGCGGACCGGCCTGGTCCGGTGAATTTCGCACGAGACTCCTGTTGTCCGGCCGGCATCTTCTCGCATGGTCCCTCCATGAAATCCTCCCGCTGGCTCCGGTGGACGGCCGTTGCCGCGATCTCGGCAGCGATCGCCCTGCTCGTCCTGCGGAGCGGCCGCTCCAGCGCGATGGAGCAGCGCCTCGCCCGCTACCGCGCCGCGGGACAGCCGACCACCTTGGCCGAGCTCGATGCCTTCTACACCGCGGTGCCGCCGGCCGAGAACGCCGCGCCGACACTGTTGGAGGCCATCGGGGGATGGCGTTCTATCGCGGACACCAACCTGGCCACGGCGGTCAACGGCCCGCGTTACCCGCGCAGCGGCGAGCCTTGGCCCTTGCCCATGCTCGCCGCTGCGCGGGCGGAACTGGCGGCCAACGCCGACCCGCTCGCAGACCTCCATGCCGCGCTCGCCCGACCGCGCAGCCGTTACCCGGTCAACTTCGGCTCCGGCGTCAACCTCGCCCTCGCGCACCTTGCGCCGCTCAAGAAGACGGCTCAGACCATATGTCTTGAGGCGCGTCTCGCGGCCGAGACCGGCGAACCGGCACGCGCGACGGACGCGCTCTTGGCTTCTCTCCGCGCCGCCCGGACGCTCGAAGAGGAGCCGTTGCTTATCAGCTATCTGGTGCGGATCGCGATGAACGCCATCACGATGGACGCGACCGAGGCGGTGCTCAGCCGGACGCAACTTTCCGAGGACCAACTCGCCACGCTCCAGCGGGCCTTCGTCGCGGCCGAGGCCACCAACCATCTTGGCCGGGCCTTCATCGGGGAGCGGTGCTTGGCGTCGGACTACTTCAACCTGCCGACAACACAACGGGCCAAGCTCGTAGCGGCGGGCGCTCCGACCACCAATCCCGGGGATTGGAAAGGGGTCGCCGAAGCCGCGCTTTCGCAGCTCTACAACATCAGCGGCTTCAAAGGACGCGACCGTGGCTACTGTTTCGATCGCCTCGATGAGCTGATCGAAGCCGGTGCACGACCGCGGACGGAGATGCAGGGACGGCAGGCTCAGTTCGAGGCAGAACTCCTGCGTTTCGTCGGACAACGCACCAGCATCCTGCTCCCAGTCTCCCGGATGACGCTCCCGGCCATGGTGAAGGTCCCGGCCAAAGAACTCCGCTCCGTCGCCACGCTCCGCTGCGCGCAGGCCGCCATGGCGATCGAACGGTGGCGGCTCGCGCACGACAAAACTTTGCCGTCGTCGCTGGACGCGCTCGTGCCCGGGTTCCTCACCGCCGTGCCGATTGACCCGATGGACGGCCAGCTGGTGCGGTTTCGCCCGCTGACCAAGGGCTATGTCATCTACAGCTTCGGCGAGGACGGAAAGGACGACGGCGGGCTGGAGTTCAGCCAACGGCCCAAGGACAAGACAGGGAACGCCGTGCTGCCGGGCCGTTTCGACTACACCTTCACCGTCGCGCGCTGAAGGAACCCGGGCACCTCGCCCACGAAATCCGCCAGCACCTGCGCGCCGACCGCGGCAGGAACGGGCAGATATTTGCCGGTGGATTCGGCGAGCAGCTGGCCGCTCGCGTCGCGGAGCTCGCCGCGCGCGCTGAACAGGCGGCCCCGGCGGTCCTCGGTCATCTCGCCGCGGGCCACGACCTCCGTGCCGGGCCGCGCCGGACGCTGGTAGCGCACGGTGAGCTCGGCGCAGTAGACGAACTGGCCCGCCGCCACGCCGATGGCCCAGACCATCACCTCATCTAGCACCGTCGCGATCGCGCCGCCGTGGACGGTGTCGCGGAAGCCGGCGAACTCCGGCCGGAAGCTGAAGCGCGTCTCGGCTACCGTGCGGGCGTCGTCCGATCGGAAACCGAGCCGCAGCCCGACCGGGTTCTCGATGCCGCAGACGTAGCAGGACCGGGTGTTCGGCAACGCGTTCATGGACGGAGCGTGCCCGGTCCGCGCACCGGACGGCACGGAAATCCTGCGGAGGCATCATGCGCGTGGTCGCGGCCGGGCCGTCCGCGCGTTTGTGCCGACCGGCAGGATTATTGGAGAATATGGTGCTTGAGGTCCTCGCGGTATCGCCTAGCAGCCTGTCGGACTTAGCTCAAGTTTGCTGGGATTAGTGGTGAGGGTAGCGGCTCTGGCGGCTGGGGAGAAGTGCGGCGGACAACTGGGGGCGGTTTCTGGTCGGCGGTCGGTGGGTGTCCGTTCCAGGTCTT
>JBBRQL010000270.1:0-5223 GCA_038226425.1 Verrucomicrobiota bacterium | reverse complement strand
CGAGGTTGAGCCATACGTTCTCCTGCGGCTTGCGGGGCGGGGCGGGAGAATCCACGGGGGCCGGGCTTGCGTCGGTGTTCATGCGTCCAGAAAGTCGGGGAGCCTTTGCAAGTCGACCCTCCAGTTCAACCTGTTTCCGACGGCCCCGCGTCCGCGGACCGGGCGGAAGACAGGAAAGTCGCGCCCGCGGTGCGCTACCGGATGATGTCCCTGCTCTGGTGCCTGGTCTCATCCGGCGCGCTGTTCCTGCTGTTCCGCGACCGTGCCTGGACCGACGCGCCGGGACCGGCCGCGGCGCTCCGGGCAGTGCGGCTGGAGCAATGGGTCGCGTTCGCGCTGCTCGCGGTCCATGTGCGCTTCCTCTGGCGATGGTGGCGTGCGACGCGCGATCCGGCGGCCGGAACCGTCTTGCCCGATGCTTGAGAGCGCGCGACGGTGCCGCGTCCTCGGACCCATCCCATGCCCCTCTACGAATACGAGTTGTGCGACGGCGGCTGCGCGGCGTGCGGCGGCCGTTTCACCTTGCGCCGGCCGTTGACCGCGAAGGAGCTCACCGCCTGCCCGGCCTGCAAGAAACCCATCCGGAAGCTCATCTCCGCATTCAACACGCCCAACATCACCAAGCCCGTCTCCATCAGCGACGCCAAGAAGGCCGGGTTCGCCGTGCTGAAGCGCGTGAACAAGGGCGAATACGAGGCGCTCTGAACCGCGACGGGTGCGATTAGAAGTGGCGGTCAGCATTTGAGAGGCTGGGAAGAGATCAATCTGGAAAGCAGGAAAACAGGGACGGAGCCGATAAAGCCCCGCTTTTCCTGTTTTCCTGTTTTCCAGATTCTTTATCCGGTCGGTTCTCTCTACTGAGCAGGTGCGTCTCTGCGCCGGTTGCAGTGACCTTCACTTCTGATCGCACCCAACCGCGACTTGCGGCTTCCCAAACCTGCCGGACGCGCGCAGGTTCGCCACGCTATGAGTTCCCTCACGGCCATCCGTTCCGCCGTAGCCCGCACCGCTGCTCGCCGCCGTTGGCTCCGCGGATGGCAAGGTCTGTGGCGCGGGTTCCTCGCCGGGGCCTGCGTCTACTTCGCCGCTCTGGCGCTCTGGAAGCTGCTGCCGGTGCCGTACGAGGTCGTGGGCATCGGCGCCCTCGTCGCGCTCGCCGCGTTGCCGGTCGGTTTCTTCATCGGCTTCTGGAAGCAGACCTCCCCCGAAGAAGCCGCCCGCTGGCTCGACATCAAGCAAGGCCTGCAGGAACGCCTCTCGACCGCGCTCGAGGTCGGGGCACAACCCGCTTCCGCCAAACCCGCCCACGCCGCGTGGCAAGAGCTGGTCATCGCCGATGCCACGGCCGCCGTCGGACACGTGGACCCGCGGAAACTTCTACCCATCGGCTTGCCGCGCTTGTCGCGCTGGCTCGTCGGCGTGCTCGCCGTGGTCGCCGCGCTGGGGTTCGTCCCCGAGCTCCGCACCCAGGCCCACGTCCAGAAGAAGAAGGACGCCGAGGTCATCAAGGACACCGGCCGCCAGCTCGCCCTCCTCACCAAGCGCAGCCTCGAACAGCGCAAACCCGCGCTGGAGCCGACGCGCAAGAACCTCGAGGAGCTGACCGACCTGGGCACGCGCCTCCAGTCCGCGAAGCTCACCCGCGAGGACGCCCTCAAGGACCTCGCCAAAGCCACCGATCAGTTCAAGCAGCTGGCCACCGAGCTCGCGAAGAACCCGGTGCTCCGCAAGATGGAACAGGCCGCGCGCACTCCGGGCGGCAACTCCGAACAATCGCAGTCCGCGTTGCAGAAGCAGATCGAATCCCTGCAGAAACAGCTCGGGGACAAACCCGGCGACAAGGACGTCGCCGACCAGCTCCAGAAAGATCTCCAGAAGCTCAAGGTCGCGGCCAAAGGCATGGCCGACAACAACTCCGCCGCCGCCAAGGCCGCGCGCCAGCAGATGTCGCAGATGGCGAACGAGCTTGCCCGCAAGGCCGAGAGCCTCGGCATGCCGTTGCCCAGCCTCGACGAGGCCGTCGCCGCGTTGAACAACGCGCAGGTCGAGCAGTTCCTCAAGGATCTCAACGTCGCGGAACAGGACCTCCAGAAGATGGCCGACATGGCCAAGATGCTCGCCCAGCTCCAGCAACAAGCGGAGAAGACCGGCAAGGACCTCGCCGAACAGCTCAAGAACGGCCAGGCCCAGGCCGCCATCGAATCGCTCCAGAAGCTCATCGACCAACTCAAGAAATCCGACCTGACGCCGGAACAGATGAAGGCGCTCTCCGAGAAGATCTCCAAGGCAGTCAAGCCCGGTCAGCAGTACGGCAAAGTCGGGGATCATCTGAAGGCGGCGCTCGCCGCATGCAAGAACCCGGGCGACGGCGGCAAGAGCGGCAACGGCGGTGCGTCCGCGTCGCTCGCCGCTGCCCAGAAGGAGCTCCAGAACTTGATGGACCAGATGGGCGACGCCCAGTCGCTGATGGCCGCGCTCCAGAACCTGCAGAAGGCCCAGATGTGCGTGGGCAACTGCCAAGGCTGGGGTCAATGCAAGAGCCCCGGGGGTGGATTCAATCCCAACTCCAAGAAAGGTGGCCAATGCGTCGGCACCTGGTCCGATTCGAGCGCGTGGAGCATGCCCGACGGCATCAACGACCTCTGGGACAACTCCGGTATCAACCGCCCCGACATGGCCGGCAAGGGCAACACGGACCGCGATCCGAACAAGCCGGATAATCTCGTCCCCACCAAGGTCAAAGGCCAGATCCAGCCGGGCGGCCCGATGCCCAGCATCACGCTCAAGGGCGTGAGCATCAAAGGCCAGAGCAAGGTCAGCTACACCGAGGCCGTGGCGTCCGCCCAATCGGATGCCCAGGCCGCGCTCAGCCAAGAGCAGGTGCCCAAGGCCTATCAGAACTCCGTCCGCGATTACTTCGACGACCTGAAGAAGTGAGCGCGGAGCGCCGGTCCAGGCCCACGGACCAGGTTGCTTCGGCACGGCGTTGATCAGGACGCCCGCCGATCGGGACGGCGATCCACCCTGTTCCGCTACGGAGCCTGTCGTAGCCCGGGCCGATGTCGATGCTGCCGCGGGCATGCTTGCACCGGCGATGTCCGTCCGCATACTCCGCGCGCATTCTGCAAAACACATGAACGCTCCCATCCGTGTCGCGATCACCGGCGCCGCCGGCCAGATCGGCTATTCTCTCCTGTTCCGTATCGCCTCCGGCGCGATGTTCGGCCCGGCCCAGCCCGTCATCCTCCACCTCATCGAGATCGAGCCCGCGCTCAAGACGCTCAACGGCGTGGTGATGGAGCTGGACGACTGCGCTTTCCCGCTGCTCCAGGGCGTCGTGCCGACCGCGAGCCTCGATGAAGGCTTCCGCGGCGTGGACTGGGCCCTGCTCGTCGGCAGCGTGCCGCGCAAGGCCGGCATGGAGCGGAAGGACCTGCTCGGCATCAACGGCAAGATCTTCACCGGCCAGGGCCAGGCCATCCAGCGCAACGCCGCCAGCGGCGTCCGCACCCTCGTCGTCGGCAACCCGTGCAACACGAACTGCCTCATCGCGCTGAACGCCGCGCCCGACGTTCCCAAGGATCGCTGGTTCGCCATGACCAAGCTCGACGAGAACCGGGCCAAGACGCAGCTCGCCAAGAAGGCCGGCGTCGCCGTCACGCAGGTGAGCCACCTCGCCATCTGGGGCAACCACAGCTCCACGATGTACCCTGATTTCGCCAATGCCCGCATCGCCGGTGCCCCGGCGCCCTCGGTGATCCAGGACGAGGCGTGGTTCAAGGACACCTTCATCCCCATCGTCCAGAAGCGCGGCGCCGCGATCATCGAAGCCCGCGGCCTGAGCAGCGCCGCCTCCGCCGCCAACGCGGTGGTCGACACCGTGAAGGCGCTCACCACGCCGACGCATCCCGACGACTGCTTCAGCGTCGCGGTCCATTCCGACGGCAGCTACGGCATCGAGAAGGGCCTCATGTACAGCTTCCCGACCAAGAGCGACGGCATCCGCTGGCAGACGGTGCAGGGTGTGCCGTTGAGCGAGTTCAGCCGGTCCAAGATCGTCGCCACCGAGAACGAGCTGAAGGAGGAGAAGTCGCTCGTCGCCGACCTCTTGCCGAAGTGACCGTGGTCCGGCCGGGGGAAATCCTCGGCGGGTCGATGACCAAAGAACGGCCCTCGCCGATGCGAGGGCCGTTCGCGTTCTGGGTCTCGGGCGTCCCTCTTCCCGTGGTGACAAAGCGACGCCATCGCGCGGAGATCGTGGACGGACGTCCCGTCCCGGTCAGACGGCGCGAGCAGTCCTGCCGGCCGCGAAGTCCACGAAGTTGCGCAGCAGCCGCAGACCGACCTGCTGGCTTTTCTCCGGATGGAACTGCGTCGCCCACACGTTTTCCCTGTGCACCGCCGCCGCGAACGGTCCGCCGTAATCCGCGCTCCCGGCGATGATCGAGACATCCTCGGGTCGCGGGAAGAAGCTGTGGACGAAATAGAAGTGGCTGCGGTCCGGGATGCCGGCGAACAGCGGGCAATCCGGCTGCGTGATGTCGACCTCGTTCCAGCCGATCTGGGGGATCTTGAGCCGCGGCTCTTCGGCCGTCGGCCGGAACCGCACGACCGGTCCCTTGAACACGCCGAGCCCGAGCGCGCAGGAGTTGAACTCCTCGCTCCGTTCGAACAGCGCCTGGTAGCCGACGCAGATGCCGAGGAACGGCTTGCCCGCCGCGATCCAGCCGGTGACCGCGCCGCAGAGGTCCTGCCGCTGCATCGAGTTCATGCAGTCGTCGAACGCCCCGACCCCGGGCAGCACCATGCCGTGGGCATCCGCCAATCCATCGGGCGAAGCGACACGCCGGACCTCCGCGCCGACGGCACGGAGAGCTTTCTCGACGCTGCGGATGTTTCCGGCGCCGTAATCGAGGAGCGCGAGCATGGGGCTATGAGTGGGAGGATTTCTTTGCGGTCAACCGCTTGGCCGCGATGACCGTCTCGAGCAACGGCATGTGGGCGATGTCTTTGGGGCGTCCGGCGGCCCGTTTGCTGGCGGCGATTCGGTCCAACCGGAGGACTTTCACCGGCATCCCGAACCACCGGATGGTCGGGCTCCGTCGGTGCTCTTTGTCGAATGTGTCCAGACCGTCCGGCTCATAGACGAAATTCACCAATGCGCCGTCGACCAGCTCGATCACCGTGTTGGCAGCCATCGTCGCCCCTTGAGCGCGGGCGAGG
>JBBRQL010000269.1:0-5231 GCA_038226425.1 Verrucomicrobiota bacterium | reverse complement strand
TCTGCCGCAACGCGGCGGGTATGGCTCGCATGTCGCCTTCCACTTCACACCCTTCGGCTTCACTTGGAAAGCTACATGTTTGATGGAAGTGCTCTAATCGCTGGCAACCCTCCGGGTTGCTCAGGCAGGAGGTCCTTTCAAACAGGCTCTCAGCCGGAACGATGCAGTCAAAGGCCGAGGGAACGGGCTACCAGCCCGCCGCGTCGGGTGCGCCAGGAACGCACCTTCCGGTGGGTGCGTCCTGATGCCGAAGCTCGGCGGCAAGTTGCCGCCGAGAACGGCCAGGTTGGCCGTTCCACCCTGATCCAGCTGCATGGTTCCGGCTTAGCTTGGACCATTCTTTTGAACAAAAGGGCACGAAGGAACCAAAGCGACCAGCATGGGCGACCCAGGCCTTTGCGGACGCGCACAGCCGCCACCCCTTGGTGGTCCTTTCCCTTTTGACCCGCAGTTCAATTCCCCGCCTCCCCGCTCTCTATTCCCTTCGGTGGCTTCTGTTCCAACTGCACGATTCCGGATCAGCGGAGATCGGCGCCGATCAGCGGTTCCTTCTTGGCCCGCGTTCGCCGCGTTTCAGAACTGCACCTCGAACAGCCGGAAGAAGAAGACCGGGTTGTTCGTGTTGTTGTAGAGATTGGACCCGGGGATCTTGTCGTCCTGGAAAAGGCCGGTGTCGGTCCACGTCCTCAGGTTCGGGCTGTAGAGGACCCGGTAAGAGGCGTTGGCGTTGGTCTTCCAACTGAAGTCCAGCGAGTTGGTGCCCACGGTCATGGTCAACTCCTTGGTCTTGGGCTGGGGCAGCGGCGGCACCACCTTCGCCGGGTCGAAGGCCAGCGCAGACGCCCCGATGCGCAGGATGTCCACCTTCTGGAGCACGACCGGCGTCAGGGGCTTGTCGCCAGGGCCGGTGGCGACGCCCCCGATGGCCAGGACCACGTCCAGTCCTTCGACCGTCTCGCCCCACACCGTGTAGGCGCCATCGAGCGCCGGCGTGTTCGTGAGCGTGAAGTAGAGCTGCGCCCCGTAAGTATCCTGCGCCGAGGTCCGCGCGGCTCCGAGCATCCCGGCCTTGCTGTGCTTGAGGTCGGGCTTGATCTCGTTGGCGATGGTGTAGCCAGGGCCGTCGGTCCCGTTGCCGTTCGGCGAACCCGTCTGGATTACGAAGCCTTTGACCACGCGATGGAAGATCAGGCCGTCGTAGAAGCGCCGCTTGACCACCCCGGGGAGCGTGAAGTCGATGACCGGTTGGGTGCCCTCGGCGAGCCCGATAAAGTGGGCCACCGTCCGCGGCGTCTGCTCGTGGTAGAGCTTCGCGGTGAACGCGCCCATCGACGTGGTGAAGCGCGCGTACAGGCCGTCCGGCAGCTCCGCGGCCGCCATGCGGGCGGCTGCTGCCAAGAACAGGACCACGCCTAGCCAAGACGATCTCATGCGCCGGAGCCTGCCCGCTTCATCGGAACGCTTCAAGCTGCGCGCCGAGCAGTCCGTTGTGGCAGACCACGGCCACGCGATGGTCGCCGCCGGGCAACGGCGTGCAACCGGGCTCGCCGCCCGCGCACTCGACGATCAGAGCGCCGGCCGCGACGTCCCAGAGCCGCACGCCGGTCTCCAGGTAGGCGTCGAACCGTCCGTCCGCCACGTACACGAAGGCGAGCGCCGCCGAGCCCATGATGCGGAGCTTCCGCACCCGCGGCGTCAACGCGCGGAACTGCGCGACGGTGGCGTCCAGGCTCTCGTCGTTCTTCGCGAAACCGAGCGACAGGATCGTCTCCGCAAGTTTCTTCCGGCGGCTGACGTGGATCTTCCGGCCGTCGAGCTTCGCGGGCTGTCCACGGATGGCCGTCCACCGTTCGCCGACGAACGGGTCCAGCACCACGCCGACGTCCGTGCGGAAGGCCCCGGCGTCGTCGCGCGTCTGCAACGCGATGCTCACGCAGCAGTGCGGGATGCCGTGGGCGTAGTTCACCGTGCCGTCGATCGGGTCCACGACCCAACGGGCCGCGGCGTGTCCCGAGGCGTTGTCGATGCCTTCCTCGCCGAGCACCGGGACCTCCGGGAAACGCTGCGCGAGCAGCCGGGTGATCGCGCGTTGGCAGCGGACGTCGAGCTCGAGCTTGATGTCGTGCGCGTGCGTCGAGTCCACCTTCTTGGTGCGGCGCATGTTGAGCCGCATGAGCGCGCCGGCGGCATCGGCGGCATCGGCGGCGGCGGAAAGGGCTTCGCGGAGTCGGGAGATTTTCATCCGGAATCCAAGAGCGAAGCGGAACGTGGTCCGGCGCGCAAAGAGGGAAACGCGGCAGGGCGCGGTCTGAAGGGGCGGAGCTGATCCGGGTCAGAGCGCGGGCGGCCCGCCCGCGTGCCGGTCGGTGCGGAGAAGGACACGCGGGCAGCCGCCCGCGCTCCCGTCACTTCCACGACCGCCTCACGGCAGCACTTCGGCGCGCTTCTCGAGCAGCAGCTCCAGCTCGGCCTGCTTCTCGTCGAGCAGGCCTTCCTCGGCGGCGCGGACGGCTTCGCAGAGATCGATCGCCTCGCCGAGCCGGGCGACGCTCACATAGTCGGCGCCGGCCGCGCGCAGCAGCGGCACGTCGGCAAGGACGTCCGCCGGCGCGATGATGCGGGCTTTCGGGTTCAGCTCGCGGAGCTGACGGACCAGCTTCTCGTTGGTGATGCCCTTGAGCAGGCTGTCCGGCACGGTGCAGATGAGCACCTCCGCCGAAGCGACGCCGGTGTGGACGAGCGTGTCACGCTGGCTGATGTCGCCGTAGACCACCTTCACGTCGCGACGCTTGAGCTCGGCGTGGACGAGCGGGTTGAAATCCACCACGACCACCTGGGGCAGAAGATCCGGGGCATGGCGCGTCAGTTCCTCGAGCAACGAGCTCGCCGTGCGGAAGAAACCGAGGATCAAGATGCGTCCGCCGTGGCCGTGCCCGGTGTGGGCATCGGGGCCGTGACGTCCCGGGGTGTCGTCGAGGTCGGTCAGGCCCGCGCGTTTCAGCATCGGGATCAACCGCCGCACCAGCGGATCCGACCGCGTCATGCCGAACGTGGACAGCACCGCCAGCCCGACGAAGGCGAGCGAGGCCGCGCCGGAGACGGCCGGGCCGACATGCTTGGACTTCACGCCCAGCTCGATCACCACGAGCGAGAACTCGCTGATCTGGCACAGGTAGATCGCCGGCAGCAGGCTCAGGCGCAATCCCGACTCCATCCGGTACAACGCCGTGAAGGTCGTCACCGACCGGCTCGCGACCGTGAACACCGCCAGCCCGGCGGCCAGCACCACCATCGCTCCGGTCGGGACCGGGATCTTCAGGCCGAGCCCGACGAAGAAGAGCGTGACGAAGAAATCGCGCAGGCTGGTCACCTTCGCGGTGACGTCGAGCGCGTACGGGAACGTGGACAACGCCACGCCCGCGATGAGCGCGCCCATCTCGCGCGAGAGCGACAGCCGTGCCGCCAGCTCGCCGACGAGGAAGCACCATGCGATGGCGCCGACCAGCACGAGCTCCGGCAGGCGGGCGACCTTGTGGAAGATCGGCGGGAGCAGGTACCGGCTCGCCGCCATCGCCGCCGCGATCAGCAGCACCACGCGGAGGAACGAGAGGCCGAGCACCGAGAGCGCGAGCTGGTCGAGGCTCGGTTGCACCGCGAGGAAGAGGATCGCGAAGAGATCCTGCAACACGAGCACGCCCAACGTGATCCGGCCGGCGAGCGTGTCCAGCTCGCGCCGGTCGTAGAGCACCTTGACGATGATGACCGTGCTGCTCAACGCCGCCGCGACCGCGAGATACAATGCGTCCCAGCCCTTGCCGCCGCCGAGCGGGAACCCGCACAGACCGAACACCGCCACACCGAGCAGGCATCCGCCCACGATCTGGACGAGCGCGGTGACGGTGATGGACTTGCCGGCGGCGACGATCTTCTTCAGGTCGATCTCCAGCCCGATCATGAAGAGCAGGAAGATCAGGCCCAGCTCCGCGATGGTGTCGATCGCCTCGGCGTCATGGATCCATTGGAGGCACGCCGGCCCGAGCAGGAACCCGCCGACCAGATAGGCCAGCAACGCGGGCTGGCGCAGCCATTGGGCGACGACCCCGAGCAGCCAGGCGGCACCGATGCAGAGGGCGATGTCGCGGATGAGTTCGTGCATGATGCGTGTCGGACGCGGCGAGGCTGCCGCAATCGCCGCTAGACGTCCAACCTCGCTGCGGCCGAGAGGGCGATCAGAAGTGGCGGTCCGGATTGGAAGAGCTGGGAAGCGATCAATCTGGAAAGCAGGAAAACACGAACGGAGCCGGCTAAGCCCAGTTTTTCCTGCTTTCCTGTTTTCCAGATTCTCTCTCCAACTGGTTTTCTCGCCAGAGCAGGCGCGTTTCTGCGCCGGTTGCAGTACCGCCGCTTCCGATCGCTTTCTGCGACCGGGAGGGCGGACTTTCCAGTCCGCCCGTTGCGTGGGAAGTCCGAGGCCTACCGTCGCCCGCCGAGCGGGTTGGAAAACCCGCGCTCCCGGGTGGTCGCGCCGCCGCGTCGGCAGCCGCGACCGCCACTCCTTCGCGCCCGGTCGCTGCGGCCTGCGACGAGGCGTCCCGTCCTCGCGTGTCCCCTTGTGCCGAAACTTTTCCTTTGTCTGCCCGCCGACCGTCCGGCACAACAGCCGCCTTTCAGAGATCATGGCGCTCATCGTCCAAAAGTACGGCGGCACGTCCGTCGGCAACCCGGAACGCATCAAGAACGTCGCCCGTCGCGTCGCGAAGCAACGCGCGCAGGGCGACCAGGTCGTCGTCGTCGTCTCCGCGATGAGCGGCGTCACCGACGGCTTGATCAAGCTCTCCAAAGAGATCACCGCGCTGCCCAGCGAGCGCGAGATGGACATGCTGCTCGCCACCGGCGAGCAGCAGACCATCGCCCTCACCGCCATCGCGCTGCATGCGCTGGACGTGCCGGCCGTCTCGCTCACCGGCGCCCAGGCGGGCATCGTGACGGACGGCGTCCACACCAAGGCCAAGATCCAGAACATAACGCCGAAGCAGATCCACTCGCTGCTCGACGCCGGCAAGGTCGTCATCGTGGCCGGCTTCCAGGGCCAGACTTTGGAAGGACATATCACCACGCTGGGCCGCGGCGGTTCCGACCTCACGGCCATCGCTTTGGCCGCCGCCGTCCAGGCCGATCACTGCCAGATTTTCACCGATGTGGACGGCGTCTACACCGCCGATCCCCGCATC
>JBBRQL010000268.1:0-5258 GCA_038226425.1 Verrucomicrobiota bacterium | reverse complement strand
TCAACTCGACCGGCCCCGACCTCTCGCTCGACGGCCTGCCCACCGCGGAAGCCAAGAAGACGATCGCCGCATGGCTCGAAGCGAAGGGCCTCGGCAAGACGACGGTGAACTTCAAGCTGCGCGACTGGCTCTTCAGCCGGCAGCGCTACTGGGGCGAACCGTTCCCCATCGTCTGGAAACGCGACGCCGGCGGAGTGCTCCAACACGTGGCCTTGCCGGAAAGCGCGCTGCCCCTGCTGCCGCCCGCGCTCGAGGACTACAAGCCCACCGCCGACGGACAACCGCCGCTCGCCCGCGCTACCGATTGGATGAACCTGCCCGACGGTTCCTTCCGCGAGACCAACACCATGCCGCAATGGGCCGGCAGCTGCTGGTATTACCTGCGCTACTCCGACAACAAGAATAGCTCCGCCTTCGTCGGCCCCGAAGCCGAGAGCTACTGGATGGGGACGGCGGCCGGTTGCAAGTTGCAGGGTGAAGGTTGCAAGTTGGATGCGACCACCAGTCAACCTGCAACCTGCAACCTGCAACCTGCAACTTCCAGCAGCCTGCAACCTGCAACCAAGTCGACGACGCCCGGCGTCGATCTGTACGTCGGCGGCACCGAGCACGCCGTGCTGCATCTGTTGTACGCGCGCTTCTGGCACAAGGTGCTGTTCGACCTCGGCCACGTCTCGACCGCCGAGCCGTTCTTCAAGCTCGTCAACCAGGGCATCATCCTCGGCGAGGACGGGCAGAAGATGTCGAAATCCCGCGGCAACGTGGTGAACCCTGACGACGTGATGGCCGAGTTCGGCGCGGACGCCTTCCGGCTCTACGAGATGTTCATGGGCCCGTTGCAGGACGTGAAGCCGTGGAACACCCGCGGTGTCGAGGGCGTGTACCGCTTCCTCGGCCGCGTCTGGCGCCTCTTCGTCGATGAAAAGTCGGAGACCGCCTACGAGCTCGCCGAGGTCACCGCCGACGCGGAACAGAAGAAGGGACTGCTCGGCCTCATCGAGCTCGACGCACGGATCGGCGACATCGCGCCCGAGCCCGCGCAGCTCAAGGCGCTGCACGCCTGCATCAAGAAGGTCACCGAGGACCTCGACGCGCTGCGCTTCAACACCGCCATCTCCACGATGATGATCTTCGTGAACGAGGCGATGACCTGGCCGACCAAGCCCGCCTCCGTTCTGCGCCCGTTCCTCCAGTTGCTCGCGCCCTTCGCGCCGCATCTCGCCGAGGAGCTCTGGCAAAGGATGTCCAAGGCCGCGACCGCCGGCGTCACCGCGACCTCGGACCTTGGACCCGGGACCTTGGACTCTTTGTCCTATTCGCCTTGGCCGAAGTTCGATCCCGCGCTGCTGGTGGAGGATTTCTTGGAGATCCCGGTGCAGGTGAACGGCAAGCTGCGCGACGTCATCCGCGTGCCCGCCGGCGCGACCCACGACGAGCTTGAGGCCGCCGCCCGCGCCGCCGAGAAAGCCCAGCCCTTCCTCGCCGGCAAGACGGTGAAGAAAGTCATCGTCGTGCCCAAGAAGATGGTGAACCTCATCGCCGCGTGAGCGACCGCCTGTTCCCGGACGGCCGGTTTTGCGCTACGCTGCCCGCGATGACGATGCTGACCAAGCAAGAGCGATGGGTGCTGCTCGCCTTCTTGGCGCTCGTGCTGGTCGGTCTGCTGGGCAAGGCGTGGTTGGCGGCGCGTCCGCCGGAACCGCTACCGCCGTTGCCCTCGGCCGCGTCCGCCGGAACCGCTCGCTGACATGCCGCAAGATTTCGACACCGCCCTCGAGACCGTCCTGGCCAAGGACCCGCGCTTCCCGCGCGAGGCCTACCATTTCGTGCGCGAGGCGCTCGACCACACGCAGCGCGCCGTGCTCAAGGCCAACGGCGGCCAGCCCCGCCACGTCAGCGGACAGGAGCTGCTCGCCGGCATCCGCGACTTCGCGCTCTCGCAGTTCGGCCCGATGGCCTGCTGCGTCCTGGAGGACTGGGGCGTGAAGCGCTGCGAAGATTTCGGCGACCTCGTCTTCAACCTCGTCGAGCACGAGATCCTTTCGAAGACCGAGCAGGACAGCCGCGAGGACTTCAAGGGCGGATACGATTTCACCGAGGCCTTCCGCCGGCCGTTCATCCCGGCGCAGAAGGGCCGTCCCGACGGTTGCCCGGAATAGGGGCTTGGCTCGGCCGGTGCGGACGACTAAAAAAAGTCCCGCACCATGTCTTCCCCCATCTCACGCCGCCGGTTCATCACGCGCACCGCCCAGGCGGCCGCGTTCACCAAGATCCTGAGCTACGCCGGACCGGCGTGGGCCGTCTCGCCGAACGAGAAGCTCAACCTGGCGATGATCGGCACCGCCAACCAAGCCGCCTACGATCTCAGCAACGTCTCCCATGAGAACGTCGTCGCGCTCTGCGATGTCGATTCCACCTTCCTCGGCAAGGCCGCCGTCTCGCATCCCGGCGCGAAGCAGTTCAGCGATTTCCGCCGCGTGATCGACCTCAAGGGCATCGACGCCGTGGTCGTCGGCACGCCCGACCACACGCACGCCGTGATCAGCGCCGCCGCGCTGCATTCTGGCCGCCACGTGTACTGCGAGAAGCCGCTCGCCCGGACCATCGCCGAGGTGCGCTACGTCACCGAGCTGGCGCGCAAGAAGAAGCTCGTCACCCAGATCGGCACCCAGATCCACGGCGGTGCCAACTACCGCCGCGTCGTCGAGCTGATACAGGCCGGCGCCATCGGTCCGGTCACCGAGGTCCACGTTTGGGTCGGCGGCGGGTTCGGCGGCAAGAAGCGTCCGACCGCCACGCCGCCCGTGCCCAAGGACCTCGACTACGACCAGTGGCTCGGTCCGGTCGAGGCGCGTCCGTATTCGCCGGACTACCTGCCCTTCGTCTGGCGCAACTGGTGGGCCTTCGGCGGCGGCACCTTGGCGGACCTCGGCTGCCACCACTTCGACCTCTCGCACTGGGCGCTCGGACTCAGCTCGCCGGAACGTGTCCGCGTGGTGGACGGCCCGGCACCCGATCCGGAAAGCCCGCCGACCTGGCTGGTCGTCGAGTACCTCTACCCCGCGCGCGGAGCGAAGCCCCCGGTGAAGCTCCGCTGGTACCATGGTGACAAGCGCCCGCCGCAGTTCGCCGAGGGCAAGCTGCCCAAATGGGGCAACGGCACGCTCTTCGTCGGCAGCAAGGGCATGATCCTCGCCGACTACGACAAGCTCGCGCTGCTGCCCGAGCAGGATTTCGCGACTTACCAGCGCCCGGCCAAGACCATCCCCGACTCCATCGGCCACCACCGCGAATGGACCGAGGCGTGCAAGCACGGCGGCAAGCCGCTGTGCAACTTCGACTACTCCGGCCCGCTCACCGAGAGCGTGCTGCTCGGCAACGTCGCGCACCGCACCGGCAAGGAGATCGTCTGGAACGCCGCGAAGATGAAGGCCGTCGGCGTGCCCGAGGCCGATCAATTCATCCACTACCAGTACCGCAAGGGCTGGAAACTGTGAGGGGCTGATCGTCGTCGACCGACGCCGGGCGGGATCATCGGTCGGGATCGTCGCACGGCGGAGCCGTGCCAACCATTAGCCGGGGGTGAGCAATTGCGACACCCCCGGAAGCCCGAAAGAACGGGACGAACCTGGAAGGTTCGCAGCATCGCCGTGCATCCGACCCGCCGCTGCGACCCCTTCAGGGTCGGACCGAGATGCCCCTCTCTCCGGGGGTATCGCTGCGCTCAACCCCCGGCTAATGGCTGGCAGCCCTCCGGGCTGCTGAACGCGCGATCCGAAGCTGCTTCGACCGAGCCTTCTGTCCATGAATCCTTCTGTCTGCCAACAGCCAAGTCATCTGACAGCGCGGACGTTTTTCTTTTTCCATCAGCGTCGATCAGCGTGGATCAGCGGTCCACTCCCTCGTCGCCGCCGATGCACGGCGAGGGACCAGGCCAGACCGTCAGACGTCCGCTTTCAGCAGGTCGCGCAGGGCGGTCTTCAGGATCTTGCCGGTCGCGTTGCGCGGCAGCGCGGGCAGGACCATCGCGCGCTTGGGCAGCTTGAAATCAGCGAGGTGCTCCTTGAGATGGGCGAGCAGCGCCTTCTCGTCGAAGACCACGCCCTCATCGAGGCTGACGAAGGCCACCGGACGTTCGCCGCGGCGTTCGCAGGGCTCGCCGACCACCGCCGCCTCGCGCACGCCTTTGAACCGGTAGATCACCTCCTCGATCTCGCGGGGATACACGTTGATGCCGTTCGGCTTCAGCATGTCCTTCTTGCGGTCGGTGATGACGTAGTAGCCGTCCGGCCGACGATGGCCGATGTCGCCGGTGCGCAGCCAGCCGTCCACCAGCGTCTCGGCCGTCTTCTCCGGGGCGTTCCAGTAGCCGAGCATCACGTTGCCGCCGCGCACGCAGATCTCGCCGTCCGCGCCGTCGGGCAGGATCGTGCCCGCGGCGTCCTGCACGGTCATCTCCACGTCGGGGATCGGCGGCCCGATCGTGCCCGGGATGCACGGGCCGGCGACCGGGTTCACCGAGACGACCGGGCTGGCCTCGCTCAGGCCGTAGCCCTCGATGAGCGGGACGTCCGGATGCCGTTCGTTGAAGGCGCGCAAGATCTCCGCCGGCAACGGTCCCGCGCCGCTGAGGCCGAGGCGCAGAGGCAGGTCCAGTCCGGCGGGCAAGGTGGCGAGCACCCGGAAGATCGCCGCCATCGCCGGCAGGATGGAGCCTCGGTTCAGCAGCATCTCCTGGATCATCGCCTTGGGCGGATGCACCGAACGGATGAGCACGATCGAGCCTCCGACCAGCAGCGGCAGGAGGATGCACACCGTGAGCATGAAGCTGTGGAACATCGGTAGCAGCAGCACGAACCGGTCGAAATCCACGACCTGCAGCACCTGCCGGCAGGACTCGACGTTGTGCAGCAGGTTGCCGTGGGTGAGCATCGCTCCCTTCGGCTTGCCGGTCGTCCCGCTGGTGTAGATCAGCACCGCCAGGTCGTCGCGGCCGCGCGCGGTCATGCCGGCCGGGAACGCGACCGGCCCCGACGGCACCGGGAAATCCTCGATCGTCAGCATCCTCAGACCCGGCCGCAGCGCGGCGACCTCCGCGCAGGCCGCGGCCGTCGCGGATTCCGAGATCAACACGTCCACGCCGGCGTCCGAGAGCAGGTAGCCGACCTCGCCCGGTTTGAAGAAATTGTTGATCGGCACCACCACCGCGCCGGCGCCGAGGATGCCGAAGAGCGCGGTGACGAACTCCGGACAGTTCT
>JBBRQL010000267.1:0-5310 GCA_038226425.1 Verrucomicrobiota bacterium | reverse complement strand
GTGATGCGGATGAACCTCGCCGGCGCGGCCGGGAAGCTGATCTCGGTGACCGGTCCCGTCCCCTTGCCCGTCGCCACCGGCGCGCCCCAGGCCTGCCCGTCGCCGCTGAGCTCGACCTTGTAGCCGCGCGGATAATCATCGGCCGAAGCGGCCGCATCCAGGACGAGGCCCGCGACCTTGGTCTCGGCCGGGAGCTCGATCTGGTACCATTGACCCGGACGTTGGCTCGTGCCGGTGTGCCATCGCGTGGCGCGCTTGCCATCCGTCGCCTCGGTGCAGCCCGCGGCCGACGTGTTCGCGGAGAGCCGCCAGTCCTTCGCGTTGGCGAGCGGCCAGGGCATCGACGAGGCCAGTTCGTCCTCCGTCCACGGCCCGGTGCGCGACGCGTGCCGCCCGCGAAGGACCTTGACGTCGTCCGCCGCGATGAAGCTGGCGCGGTTGCCGAAGGTGTTGCGGACGTAGCTGGCCACGTCGGCGATCCACGCGTCGTCGTTGTCGGCCATCGCCACCATCTGCGCGTCGTACGCCTTGCCGTTGACCGGCCCGGACAACCCGTGGAGCAGCACGGCTACCATCGCCTCGCGGTTCCCGGTGACGGTCCGGGACTTCGCCAACGCCGGACCGATCGTCGCGCCCGGGGCCGCACCTTCCTGGGTCATCCCCCTGCCCTCGATCCCGTGGCACGCGAAGCACAGCTCGCGATAGATCGCCTCGCCATGCTTCAACGCGGCCCGTTCGGACAGGGAGTAGGCCAGTCCCGGGGCGGCGGGGACGGTCGTCAACGCGGTGCCGATCTGCTGCACGCCCGCGCTCTTGCTCGCCGCGATGACCTGCACGGCCCAGGCCGGCCAGGCGGGAAGGTTCAGCCGCTTGGCCGAACCGATCGCCTGGACCACGACGCCCGGATCGGCGTCCTTGCCCATCGCCAAGATGTCGGCCGCGAACGACGCGTCACCGGCCTTGACCAAGGATTCGGAGACGCGGACCGCGTTCTCGCGCACCCGCGGATGGGCATCGCGCAACGCGGCCCGGACGACGGCGGCCTCGGCGGAGGCGAGCCCTTCGAGCGTCCAGAGCGCGTGGACGCGGCCGAGCGGGTCCTTGCCGGACCGGACGATCGTGACCAAGGCCGGGACGACGCTCTTGTCCTGCCGCACGACGAGCAGGCGCTGCGCGGTGTCGCGCCACCAGCCGTTCGGGTGTCCGAGGTGCGCGACCAGTTGCGCGCCCGTCTCGCCGAGCATCGCGGGCTGCGGGCCGGGTTTGTGGTCGCGATGGACCAGGCGCCAGATACGTCCGCGCCCGACGTTCTTGTCCAGGCCCCATCGCTGGATCTGCGGACGCAGGAACGAATCCGGCTTGGTCCAGTTGCCTTCCTGGATGATGCCCCGGTAGGCATCGACCATGTAGAGGCATCCGTCCGGCCCGGTGGCCATGTTCACCGGGCGGAAATTCGCGTCGGTGCTGCGCATGAACTCGGACCCCGGATACGGGTTCCGCACGGTCGTGATCCCGTCCTTCATCTCCACGATGCCGCGGCGGACCAGGCGTCCGACCGGCTCGGGCAAGAACACGTTGCCGCGGAGCTCCTCGGGCAGGCGGTCGCCGCGGAAGATCTCCTGGCCGCAGGTCGCGGTGAAATGGTTGAGCGTGCCGTCGGGCCGGAGCCGCCCGGGACCGCCCTGCACATCGCCCAGTCCGATGGCCGGCCAGACCGCCATCCAGTCCTCGCTCCACTGCGAGGGGACGTTGACCGCGCCGTGGGCGATGTGGGTCTGGAAGTTCCAGATCCCGCGCTCGCCGCCGGCGTTGCTGAACCACAGCTTGCCCCAGTCGTCCTGGGCCAATCCCCATTGGCCGCCGTTCGGGGCGGTGGGCTCCTGGATCGTCTTGCCGCCTGGCGTCCAGCGCAGGCGATAGGCGTTGTAGGTGGTGTAGATCCAGTTGTCCAAGGACCACACCAGACCACTCGGTTGGTGCTCCATGTTGCCGCCGCGCGGACCGCCGGCGAAGAACAGCCGCTTCTCGTCCGCGGTCCCGTCGCCGTCCTTGTCGCGCCACGCCATGATGTCGCTGGTGTCGGTCACGCCGATCAGCACCTCGTCCTGCAGCGGCAGGACCATGCGCGGGACGAGCAGGTTGTCGGCGAAGACCGTGTGCTGGTCGAAGCGGCCGTCCTTGCGGCTCGATCCGTGGCGGGACACGCGGGACCGGGGCTCGAGCTCGCCGGTGCCTTCGATGTCCTGCATGTAGGTCCGCATCTCCACCACCAACATCCGGCCGTCGCCGTCGAAGGCGATGGCCATCGGCTCCTTGATGTCGGGCTCGCTCAGGACCAGTTCCAACCGGTAACCGTCCGGCAACTGGATCGTCTTGGCCTCATCCTCCGGGGAGAGCGGGACGAGATGTCGCTCGACCACCGCGGGCTGCCCGGCGGGCAGCGGCGTCAGCGGAGACAACGCCGCGGCGACGACCGCGAGCGGCAGCACGAAGACAGTCGCGATCGCGACCGCCGCGGAGGCGAGGGGTCGGAGTCCGGTGGCGCGGAGGAGGCGCGTCGCCGGACGGCGCCGCCCTGAGGTCGGGAACATCGGCGCATCGTGGGAAGCGCCGGCCCCGAGGTAAAGCCGAAGTCGCGGGGCGCAGCCGGTCCGACCGTTCCCGAGTCGCCTGATCTCCACGGATGGCGATCCGGCCTGACGGGTCCGGGTGGATATGACTCATGCCGTCCACCTCCAGGATCACGGAACGGCCGACCGACCTTGGTCGGCCGCACGCCATCCATCGGCTCCCGGGTTCCGCGCCCTCACGGGCATCCGCGGACGAGGGGATGTCGGCCCTCGGCGACGACGACAGGTCACATGGAATCAGTTGCCAAGCCGCTGGCGGCTCCTGAATCTTCCGGAAGAAGCAACTGACCACGACGGGACTTCCCGGAGCCTCGTCCGACCGTGCGGCTGCGATATCGATACGGATCCACCATCCCATGCGCCGGTCGGACATCATCTTATTGGCGATCGCTTGGAGCACCTCGCTCGGCACAGCGGTCGCATGGGACTCGCCCCCGCGCGACCTCTCCGAACTCAGCTTCGACGAGCTGCTCACCCTGAAGGTCCAGTCGGTGACCGCGGCGGAGAAGCACGAGCAGCTCATCACGGAGGCGCCCTCGGCCGTCTCGATCGTGACCAGCGCGGACATCCAGCAGCTCGGCTACCAGACGCTCGGCGAGGTCCTGTCGAGCGTGCGCGGCTTCTACACCCGTTCGGACCGCAACTACACCTATCTCGGCGTGCGCGGCTTCAACCGGCCGGGCGACTACAACGACCGCGTGCTCTTCCTGGTGAACGGCCACCGGATGAACGACAACGTCACCGGCGGCGCGCTGATCGGGCCGGAGTTCCTCGTCGACGTCGCGCTGATCGACCGCGTCGAAGTGGTGCGCGGCCCCGGATCGGCGCTCTACGGCGACAACGCGTTCTTCGCGGTGGTCAACGTCATCACGAAGTCCGGTGCGGACCTCCGCGGCGCCGAGGCGAGCGTCTCGGTCGGCAGCTTCGAGACGTACCGAGGCCGCTTCTCGGTCGGCGACCAGTTCAAGAACGGCGTCGACCTCTTCCTTTCCGGCACGATCCTGGAGCGGCGGGGCGAGCGCGAGTTGTTCTACCGCGAATACGCCGGTCCCGGGAGCGACGGCATCGCGCGGGACGCGGACGGTGAATCCGCCTACTCGATGTTCGGCAGCTTGGCATGGAAGAACTTCAGCCTCGAAGGCGGCTGGGTCGACCGCACAAAACATCTGCCGACCGGGTCGTTCGACTCGGTGTTCGGCGATCCGCGCAACAAGACGCTCGACGGGAGCTATTTCGCCCGCCTGCTGTTCGAGCACGAGTTCTCGGAAGATTTCCACATCACGGCCAGCCTCAGCTACGACCGGTACCACTACGACGGCACCTACATCTACCCCTCGCCGGTGCTGCCGGCGACCCATCCGCTGATCGACTCGATCCGCGGCCGTTGGCTGACGGAGGAGCTGCAATTGTACCGGACCCTCTGGGAGCGCCTGATGATCTCGGGCGGCATCGAGATGCGGCAGAACATCCAGCAGGACCAGACGACCTACAGCCAGCAGCCGTACATCCCGGTGCTCGACGACCGCCACCGGTCCGATGCCTGGGGCCCCTATCTCACGGCCTCGTACCGGGTGGTGCCGCGGCTGACGATCGAGTCGGGGTTCCGCTACGATTCGGGGGATTTCCCCGGCCACGCGTTGAGCCCCCGCGCTTCGATCGTCTACCGGCCGGTGGACAGCACATCGCTGAAGCTCTTGTACGGCCGGGCATTCCGGGGGCCGAACGCCTATGAGCGGTTCTACACCGACGGCATCACCCAGAAGCCGAACCCGAGGCTCCTGCCGGAGGACATCGACACGTACGAAGCCGTCTGGGAGCAGGCCATCGGCACGCATTGGTCCGCCTCGGCGTCCGCCTACCTTTACGAAGCGCACGACTTGATCAACCAGATGACGGATCCGGCGGACGGCCTGCTCGTCTACCAGAACCTCGATTCCGTGCGCGGCAAGGGCGTCGAGTTCGAGGTGTCCGCGCGCTACGCCCACGGCTTGCGAGGACGGGCCAGCGTCGCGTTCCAAGATGTGCAGGACAAAGCCACCCATGCGCGCCTGAGCAACTCGCCGCGCACGCTGGTGCAGGGCAACCTCGTCGTGCCCGTCCACGGCGAGAACGTCTTCTCCGGCCTCGACCTGCGGTACCTGAGCAGCAGCCTCGCTCCGTCCGGAGGCCTCGCTCCGTCCTATTGGGTGGCGGACGTCACGCTCCTCACCCGGCGCTGGCTCAACGGTGTCGAACTCACCGCGACGGTCGACAACATCTTCGACCACCGGTATTCCGACCCCACTCCTCTGGAGTTGCGTCAATCTATCCTCGAACAGCCCGGACGCACCTTCTGGGTCACGCTCACGTACCGCTACTAGCGACGATGACGAGCCGCCCCCAACTGCGAGTGCCTCCGGGTGGAGGACTCGCCGGTCCGAACATGAGCCGGTCCGCGTTCCTCAGGACGGTCCTCGCGTCGGCCGTCTTGCTGGCTGGCAACACCTTCGCGGAACTCGACCAACCCCGTCCCGTGCCCGTGCCCGCCCTCAAGGCGGCGCTCGTCTTCGGGCTCACCAAGCTCGTCATCTGGCCCGAGAAGGCGCTGCCCGCGGCCGATACGCCGCTCCGCCTCGGCGTGCTCGGCGACCATGCGTTCGGCGACCGCCTCGACCGCTTGGCGGAGAAACGCCCGCCGAAG
>JBBRQL010000266.1:0-5372 GCA_038226425.1 Verrucomicrobiota bacterium | reverse complement strand
CGGCCGACAGGCCGTCGCCGGTCGCGCATCCGGCGAGCGCGCCAGCGGCGGCGAGCCCGGTGGTCGTGAGGAAATCGCGGCGGCTGACGGCGGGCGTGGTCATGGGCGGAACATGCCGGGACCCGCCGCCCGGGCTCAACCGGCTTTCTCCGACCGTCGGTCACCGCGGCCAGAACAGATGCGGCACGAAGCGGCTCAGGTTCCCGGTGATCATCCCGGTGTCCTCGCGGATGCCGAGGCCCGCCGATTCACCGGCGACGATCCACGATCCGAGCACCGGGTGGTTGCCGTTGAAATCCGCCTTCGGCGCGAGCGCTTGGTAGATGAATCCTTCCTGGCCGTACCCGCCGCCGGTCTCGGCGAGCGGGCGTCCACCGATGACGAGCGACACGTTCGCGCCTTCGCGGCTGAGCAGCGGCTTGCGCACGAAATTTCCGCCGAGCGGCTCGGGCGAGGTGTGGGCGGCAAGCAGGTTCGGATGGTCCGGGAAAAGTTCCCAGAGCACGGGCAGGAGGCCTTTGTTGCTGAGCAGCATCTTCCAGCACGGTTCGATGAAGTTCGCCCGGCGCTCCGCGAGATGGACCGCGAACGGCTCGGTCCAGAGCCATTCCCACGGGTAGAGCTTGAAGAGGTTCCGGACCGGGACGCTCTCGAGGTCGAGGAAGACCTGCCGTCGCGCGTCCCAGCCGAGCTCCTCGATCGGCAGTTCTTGGGTGACACGGCCGGCTTGGGCGCAGGTGTCGCGCAGGTAGTGGACCGTCTGCGCGTCCTCGAGGTTGTCGCGAACGGCGGTGAAATGGACGGGGCCGTCCGGTGCGGAGGCCCATGCCTTGATCAGCCGTTCGTGGATGGAGTTGAACTGGTCGGCGTCGCGGAAGTTGTCCTGCAGCCAGAACCACTGCGCGACGCTGGCCTCGAGCAGGGAGGTCGGGGTGTCGGCGTTGTACTCGAGGAGCTTGGGAGCGCCCCGGCCGTCCCACGCGAGGTCGAAGCGCCCGTAGAGGCTGAAATCATCACGCTCCCACGACGAGCGGATGGCCGGGACCGCCGCGGCAGGTATGGCTAGGCGCGACCACCAACCGCGTTCGATCACCGCGCCGGCCGCCTCGATGCAGAGGGCGTGGAGCGTGTCGGTGGCGGCTTCGAGGGTGTCCACCTCGGCAGCGGTCAGTTCATAGTAGGCGGTCTCGTCCCAGTACGGCGATGCCTCGTGGGAATGGTAGGTGAGACCGATCTTCTCGACGCGTTCGCGCCAATCGGGCCGGGCGGTGCAGGTGCGACGGTACATGGCGTGTCAGGATGCGGAGCCGGATCCGGAGCCGCCGAAGCCGCCTCGGGTGACCGTCGATCGCGAGCCTCCGCTGCGGCCGGAGGTCTCGGAAGGGCCCGACATCCGACCGCGTCCTTCGGGATCACCGTCCGTCGTCCAAGACCGGCGGCTGTCCGAGGAGCCGTTCGGAGGGGTCTCGCCCGTTCTGGCTTTCGCCCGCAGCGGTTCGGTCTTGAGGTTCGCTGCCGTGACCGCTTCGGCGCGAGGGATGCTCGCGATGACCTGTGCGGCGTGGGGCGCGGGCCACCAACCGCCGCCGTGGAAATAGCCGCGCCCGGGCAGGTAGCTGTTGTACGGCCGGGCGTACCATCCGCCGTACGGCGCGTGGTAGTAGCCGACGCTCGGGACGTACTGGTTGTTGGTGTACGACTGGTCGGCGGAGAGGACCGGCGGCGCGGGGACCGCCGACGGCTCGGGGCCGCATCCGGTCGTCCAGAGCGCGGAAGCCACCGCACCGGACAAGACGAGCCTCACATGCGGGCTGCGTTTCATAAGGCGTGCAGGCTATGAGCGGCCGGGCAGGGGGCCATTCGGAACGGACGCGCGTCTTTCCAACGGGTCAGCCGACGATCGCGGCCGCCACGATGATGCAGACACCGACGATGATCGCCGCCCCGACGATGGCGGCGGCGATGTTCCGGTTCTCGATGATCTCCTTGTGCAGGTTCCCCGGGATGGCGGCGTCGAAGAGCTTGTAGCCGGCGACCGCGAGCGCCACGCCGACCAGCGTGAACAGGGCGACCAGCCCGAGGGTCTCACCGAGCGACGACGCGTGCCATGAGGGCGCGCCGGGATCCGCGGCGCGGGCCGTGGTCGCCATGGCGAGACCCGATAGAAGACAGAGAAGACGGGGTTTCATCGCGAAGAGTTCTGGCGAGGATCGGGGCGTCGGGCGAGGAGTTTTGTCGCAGGCGCCCGGGGCTTGGCCCACTGTGACGCGGTCGATGCTGAAGCTCCTCGTCGTCTCCGACCTCCACCATGCCGGCCCGGCCGAACAAGCCCGGCGCGGCCATGAGGCGCGGGCCGTCCGCGGGGCCGGCCTGAAGCTCGCGACGAACGCGTTCCGGCGGTTCGTCTGGTTGCGCGATCCGCTGGCCCACAACCATCGCCTCGGGCGGATCATCGCCGAGAACCCTGCGCCGGACCTTGTCGTGGCCAACGGTGACTTCACGGTCGATTCGGCCTTCGTGGGCGTGAGCGACGACGCGGCGCTGGAGAGCTCGATATCGGCGCTCGGCGAGCTGCGCGCCGCCTACGGCGACCGCGTCCATGCGACCATCGGCGACCATGACCTCGGCAAGCAGAGCCTCTTCGGCGGGGTCGGCGGTCCGCGGCTGGCGAGTTGGGCGCGCTGTCGCGAGCAGCTCGGGATCCGTCCGGTCTGGCGGCTGGAGGTCGGTCGACACGTGTTGATCGGCGTGCCCTCGACCGTGGTCGCGTTGCCGGTGTTCGGGCCGGAGCTGTTGCCGGAGGAACGCGCCGGCTGGGAGGCGTTGCGCGCGGAGCAGATGGCGGAGATCCGCGCGGCGTTCGCGGGGGTGCGGCCGGGACAACGCGTGGTCCTGTTCGTCCACGACCCGAGCGCGTTGCCGTTCCTGTGGCGCGACGAGCTCGTGCGGTCCCGGTTGGGCCAGTTGGAGCAGACGGTCATCGGCCACCTTCACACGCGGGCGGTGTTGCGGACGGCCCGGATGTTGGCCGGCGTGCCGCGGGTGGGATTCCTCGGCAACACCGTGCGCCGATACACCGCGGCGCTTCGCGAGGCCCGGTGCTGGCGCGATTTCAAGGTGAAGCTCTGCCCGTCGCCGACGGGCGTCGAGTTGCTCAAGGACGGTGGCTACCTGCGCATCGGACTCAATCCGGAGGGCGAAGCTCCGGCCCGTGTCGAAGAGGTCCGGCTGCCTTGGTGATCGGGCGTCCTGCGCCGCATCGCTCGTCGCGGAGGAACCGTCGGAAGCGGCCGGTCCGGAGCGAGGCGGTCCCCGGTCCGCCCGAGGAAATGGCGATGCGACACCGCTTCCATCGTTTCCGAGAACCTTCTCGGACCGCCTGATGACGACCACGGATGGGAGCATCCCCCCCTGAGCCTCGCAGGAGACTCACCTCTCCCGATCTTCCGGCCGAGAACTCGGAGACTCCTCACGTCGTCTCCTGCGGTCCAGGGGCACGAGCCTGCAGCCTTGGCGGTCCATGGATTCTTTCCCCGATGCCCGCACGACAGGCTCGCCGTGGGGCCGTCGCCCGCCCTATGCTGTCCGGACCTGATGCTACGCCCCGGTGCTGGAAAGAGATCGGATGTCCGACGCGGTCGTGAAGAGGCGGCCGGCAACCCGGTCCGCGCCTTGGTGCGGGTCGATGGCGCGCCGATCCGCGACAAGCTGCGGAAAGAACACGAGAAGGCGTCGCGCGACCTCGAGACCGCCCGGCGGCAGGTCGAGCGCTTCCAACAGATCGATGGCCCCGAGTTCGCCCGCTGGTTGAACGGCCGTTTCGGTGCCCTGCTCACCGAGCTCCGCGAACTCGGCCAGAAGGTCATGGCCGACGAGGCGCTGGTCTCCATCGTCGAGGACGAAGCGATGCTGGCCGGCATCCCGCTCGCCAAAGCCTACCAGCGGGTGATGGAGATGCGCGACGCCCCCGAGGAGCCGCCACCGAATCGGCCCGACGCCGACGACAAGGCCGGCGGACGATCGCGTCCGAACGGCGGCGGGCCGGAGGCAGCCGGTCCGTCCGAGGCCGAGGAGCGCGCGCGAGAATTCTTCGAGAGGCTCTTGGACGAGATGGATGAAGCGAGCGGCGGCGGCGGGCCTCCGGGTCGCCGTCCCGTCCCCGGCGTCACGGCCGCGGCCGCGGTGCGGCTCAAGGAATTGTACCGGGCCGTGGTCCGCCGGTTGCACCCCGACACGCAGACGGAGATGTCCGCCCAGAAGACCGAGTGGTGGCATCAGGCGCAGGCGGCTTACGATGCCGGCGACGCCGACCAGTTGGAGGTCATCCTCACCTTCTGCGAGATCCGCGAGAGCGGCACGACGGCGCACACGAGCGCGGGCCTCCTGCTGCGGATCATCGAGCAGACGAAACGCGGTCTGCGCGAAATCAAACGCCAGGTCTCCCGCCTGCACGCGGATCCGGCGTGGGATTTTTCGCGGCGCAAGGACAAGGAAGCTTTGGCCTTCTCGCTGGAGCGGCGTTTTGCCGAAGACCTCCGGTTGATGCGGGCCGATGCCGACGCGTTGGCGGACATGATCGATCGGTGGAAGGCCAAGATGGAACGGTCCAAGCAGCCTCGCCGCCGGAAGGGACCGCCGCAGAAGCCGGGACTGTGATCCCTGGTACGCTCCGGCTCGGCCCTGCGAGCTTCCTTCGGCCGGGACAGTCTCCATGTGAGCCGCCAAGACACACGGATGATGCCCCTGAACCGATGTGTGACAGGAGCGCGGGCGGCCCGCCCGCGCGTTGCTGGCCGCCACGAGATCCGCGCGGGCGAGCCGCCCGCGCTCCAGCCCGCTCCATGGGGAGGGCAATGGTGCGGCCCTTCCTCCTCTCTCGATCTCTCCGTCGAGGGAGAGAGGAAAGCCGCCGGATATCGTCGGCGCATCGGTTGCCCGTCCGGCCCGTTCCGAACCGTGGAGCCGTCCAGCGTCGCCGTTCCGCAGAAGGTCGTCGGTTTCGGATCACGGGTGATCCCCGGGTCCGGTTCCGCTGATCCCTCGGGCACCGGCGGTCATCTCGTCGCCCGGCACGTGGATCGCCCACCCATCGACGACGAACGCCCGGTTCCTTTGCGGAACCGGGCGTTTGCGTTGTCGGTCCGGCTCCCGTGGCCGCGTCTCGGTGGACGCGGTCACGGAGCGCGGTGGTTCACTCGCCGATCGGATGGGCGTGGCCGGCGGCCCCGGTGCCGGCGGCCGGAGCTTCCGGATGCGCGGCGAGGTAGGCGTCGACGTCCTTGGTCACGACCAGCGTGCCCCACATGAGGGTCCAGTGGCCCGGGTAGGTGCAGACGAACTCGTAGCTGCCTTCTTCCAAAGGCGCCGTGGAT
>JBBRQL010000265.1:0-5387 GCA_038226425.1 Verrucomicrobiota bacterium | reverse complement strand
TGCTCGGCTACACGGTGAACCTCGCCTGGAGCGCGGTCGGCGGCATCGTCTACTTGCTCATGCCGGACCGCGCGAAGGTCGCGGCCGCGCGCGGTCAAGGCGTCTGATCGGACCGGGAGTCCGGCGCGTCGACCTCACTTCGCCTTGGCGGCGGCGATGATCGCGTCGGCAAGCTCGTCCGCGCTCCATGCGTTGCCGATGAAGATTTGCGCCACCTTGCCCTGCGCGTCGATGACCACGGTGCGCAGGTTGTGGTTCTGCTCCGCGGGCGCCAGGTCGCGGCCGAAGTAGAGCCCGAAATGCCCGGCCAGCCGCTCGACCGGGTCGAATCCGCCGCTCACGAGACTCCATCGCGACGGGTCGTATCCGAAGCGCCGGCCGTATCCGGCCAAGGTCTCCGGGGTGTCGGTCGCGGGGTCGAAAGAGACCGAGAGCAGGCGCCAGTTCTTCGGGGCGGCGGCATCGGACGCGAGCCGCTTCTGCACGGTCGCGAAGCGATCGCTCATGCGGGGACAGAAATCCGGGAACGGGCAGCGCGTGAAGATGAAGGTGAACGCGTACGCGTCGCCATGGAGATCGGAGAGCCGCATCGAGCGGCCGAGCTCGTTGGTGAACCCGTAGTCCGGCAACCGGTCGCCCGGGTTCAGGGCCTGGACGTCCGGCAGGATGCGGATCGCGCTCGCGGCGTTCGTCGCCGGGCGCGGAGCCGGTCCGTGCGAGGTGACCCGGACCTCGTCGATCCATCCGTCCTTCTCGGTGATGCGCATCCGGAACTCGACGGCATCGCCCGGCTTGAGCCCGCGCAGCTCGTTCGTGTCCTTCACGTCGAAGGGCATGGTCATCGCGTCCATGAAGCCGGCGATCTGCTCGTGCTTGATGACGACCGTCTTGCCGTCCGGCCTTAGCGCCTGCACGACGCCGCGCACTGGATAGTTGGTGACGGGGCCGTCGGCGGACGTCCCGGCCGGAGCGGTCGGGTCGGGTTTCCCGCAACCGGCACAGGCCGCGAGCAGCGCGAGGCAGCAGAGGGCGAGGAAGGCGTTTTTCATCGGCGCCCTGATGATACCGCATCGGACCGCCCGGGCAAACCCGGCGCGACCGGCCGGGCATCCGGAGCCCTTCGCGCCGCTCCGGCTTGCGCGATCGGGGCTGGGTCGCCGGCCCGGGACATGGGAGGGTCCCGGTTGCCGACCCGTCCGTGAGATGGCTCCAGGTCGTCCGCTCCGCTCATGAACACTCCCGATCCGACCCCTCGTCCGGCCACCCGGTCCTCCGACGGGCACCACTTCCGCTTCCACCGGCCGCACCTGCATCTGGCCTCCACGTTCGGCACGGCTTGGTTCGCGCTGAAGGCCGAGGCGTTCGCGCGCTTCTTCGGCACACCGCTCTTCCTCGTCTCGCAGACCGCGGTCGTGGCGGTCTGGATCGGTCTCAACGCCGTCGGGGTCGTCGCGTTCGACGCGTATCCGTTCATCCTGCTGAACCTCGCGTTCAGCCTCCAGGCGGCCTATGCCGCGCCGTTGATCCTCTTGGCGCAGACGCGCCAGGCCGACCGCGACAAGGCGCATGCCGAGGCCGACGCCTTGCACCGCGAAGACCTGGCGCGGGCCAGCGAGGAGCGCCAAGTGCTCGCCTCCGACCAGACATCGCTGCTGGTGGAGCTGATGCAGCAGAACACCGAGCTGACCACCGCCACGAAGAAGCTGACCGAACGCGTCGAAGCGCTCACCGCCGAGCTTCACGCGCGATTGGTGAAGGGCACCGATCCGGCGGCGCGCTGAGGGCCGGGTGTCCCACAGAAGGGGACGAAAGAAACCAAGAGGAGGCGAAGCCGGCGCGACGGACGCCGGAACGGCCGATCCGGTGCGGCCATGGGGTCCAGATGTGCCCGCCGGCGCCCTCGGGCCAACTCCAAGTTGCGCCCGGCGCATCCGGCCCGCTAAGTTTCCGCCTCTGGTATGACGCTGACTGAAAAAATCCTCGCCCGTGCCGCCGGCAAAAGCTCCGTCCAGGCCGGCGACAACATCTGGGTGGACGCCGACGTGCTGATGACCCACGACGTGTGCGGCCCCGGCACCATCGGCGTGTTCAAGCGCGAGTTCGGCAAGACGGCCAAGGTCTGGGACCGCAAGAAGGTCGTCATCATCCCCGACCACTACATCTTCACCGCGGATTCACTCTCGAACCGCAACGTCGACATCCTCCGCGCCTTCGCCCAGGAGCAGGATCTCCCGTACTTCTACGACGTCATCGACGACCCCGCGGGCCAGTGGAAGTTCGACGCCTCGAAGGGCCTGCTCCAGAAGCAGTACGGCTCGAACTACGCCGGCGTCTGCCACACCGCGCTGCCGCAGAAGGGCCACACGCGGCCCGGCGAGATCCTCTTCGGCACCGATTCGCACACCTGCATGGCGGGGGCCTTCAACCAGTTCGCGACCGGCATCGGCAACACCGACGCCGGCTTCGTGATGGGCACCGGCAAGCTGCTGATCAAGGTGCCCGAGACGATGCGCTTCCGCATCGAGGGCAAGCTGCAGCCGGGCGTGATGGCGAAGGACGTCATCCTCCACTGCATCGGCGAGATCGGTTTCGACGGCGCGACCTACCGCGCGATGCAGTTCGACGGCCCGGGCGTCGCGAGCCTGTCGATGGACGACCGCATGACCATCGCCAACATGGCCATCGAGGCCGGCGGCAAGAACGGCATCTTCGAGTTCGACGCACGCACCCAAGAGTTCGTGGAAGGCCGCACGCGGCTGAACGGCACGAAGTCTTCGTTCGAGCCGGTGTTCACCGACAAAGAGCAGAAGTTCGTCTACGAGACGGTCATCAACCTCGACCAGCTGGAGCCGACCGTCGCGTGCCATCCGGATCCCGGCCAGCGCAAGAAGGCCAAGGAGATGGGCCACATCAAGCTCGACCGCGCCTACGTCGGTTCCTGCACCGGCGGCAAGACGAGCGATTTCGTGGAGTTCGCCCGTGTGCTGCAGGGCCGCAAGGTCACCATCGACACCTTCGGCGTGCCCGCCACGCCCGAGATCGTCGGCGATCTCCAGCGCACGCGCTGGGGCAACCAGACCATCTGGCAGATCCTGGTGGATGCCGGTGTGCGCATGACCGAGAACGCCGGTTGCGCCGCCTGCCTCGGCGGTCCGGTCGACACCTTCGGCCGGATGAACCAGCCCGGTCTCAAGTGCATCAGCGCCACGAACCGCAACTTCCCGGGCCGCATGGGCCACAAGGAATCCCAGGTGTTCCTCGCCTCGCCCGCGACCGTGGCCGCCAGCGCCATCGCCGGTCGGATCACCGACCCGAGGGAATACCTGTCGAACTGACCGTCCGCCCGACCTTCTCCAGGCCTCGCCGATCCGGCGGGGCCTTTTTCGTTCCGGCCTGCGATGAGACCGATGGCGGCAGGAACGTCGCGCGCTCGCGGCGCCACGGGACGGACGATGACGTCGGCCCGTGAACTCGGGTATGTCCGACGTCCAGCAACATTACGATTCCCATCTCGGCCCGATCTACACGTGGATGGTCGGCGACGTCCCTGCGGCTTTGCAGCGCGGACGCGACTTCTTCGCGGCTGCCGGAGTGGTCGCCGTACAGCGCGGGGTCGCGCTGGACCTCGGTTGCGGCTTCGGGCTCCAGGTAATCCCCCTCGCAGAACTGGGCCATGAGGTCGTCGCCATCGATCTCTGCGCCGCGCTGCTCGCCGAGCTTCGCGATCGCGCCGGCACGCTCCCGGTGCGGACCGTGCAGGGCGACATCCAAGGATTCCCCTGTCATCTAGAGCGGTCTCATAAAACCTGTGGCCGCGATCAAGGCCGCCCGCTCTGTGGTTCCGCGAGGTTTTGGAGTGCGGTGGCGGAGCGGAGCGAAGCTACCGCTTTCGAACGTCGGATGGCCGGATTCAGCGCCGAAAACTTGGCCCGCCCGTCCGGCGGTCGAAAGCGGTGGCAAGCCACGCGCACTCCAAGACGCTGGCGCGCCGCCCGTCCGCGCTCGGCCAAAGCCACGGCCACAAGAACGTTTAAACCGCTCTGGCCGCGCCGGCCGACGTGATCGTCTGCATGGGCGACACGTTGACGCATCTGCCGACGACGGCGGCGGTGGACGAGCTGTTGCATCTCGCCGCGACGAACCTTGCGCCGGGTGGGTCGCTCGCGCTGACCTTTCGCGACTATGTCGGCAACGAGCTGGAAGACGCGCAGCGGTTCATCCCGGTGCGCAGCGACTCCGAACGCGAGCTCATGTGTTTCTTGGAGTAGGGCGATGACTTCGTGGACGTGCATGACCTGGTCCACACGCGCACACCGGTCGGTTGGCACCAGAGCGTGAGTTGTTATCGCAAGCTTCGTCTCGACCGGCATGCGGTGGCCGCGGTGCTCGCCGCGGAGGGGTTGGTCGTCGTCCGGAACGATGTCGAGCGCGGCCTCGTGACCCTCCTGGCGCGGCGGTCCAGTTGACCGCGGGATTGGCAGCGGACCGAGGTCGGGCTAATGGTTCCGGCACGGTCGCGGCCGTACCCATGCAGAACAACCTCACCGAGATCGTCCCCTTTCTTCAGACCGCCATCGGCCCGGTCATATTGATCTCCGGGGTCGGGATGTTGCTGCTCGTGATGACGAACCGCTTCGGCCGGGCCGTGGACCGGTCGCGTCAATTGATGATGGAACTGCGGAAGGCGGAAGCCGGCGGCGCCGACGACCGTGAAGCGTTGCGGGACCAGATCCGCATCCTGTTCCGTCGGGCGCGGCTGTTGCGAAGGGCGATCGGCCTGGCGTCGGGCAGCGTCCTCTGGTCGGCGCTGCTCATCGTCACCTTGTTCGTGGCCGCATTGGCGGGCTGGCCCGCGGCAGGCCTGGTCGAGGCGCAGTTCATCGGGAGCCTGCTCTCGTTGATCGGCGCGGTGCTCTTGTTCCTCCGCGACATCCATCTGTCGCTGGTCGCGCTCCGGTTGGAGCTGCGCGACAGCGGCGTGACGTGAGCGGCGGCGCGCGACGCCGGCCGGTCAGAGTGGACGGCCGGTGAGGAGTTCGTAGGCCTCCAGGTATTTGGCCTGGGTCTTGGCCACGACATCGGGCGGAAGCGCGGGCGCGGGCGGCGTCTTGTCCCAGGCGAGCGTCTCCAGATAGTCGCGGACGAACTGTTTGTCGTAGCTCGGTTGGCCGCGGCCCGGGGCATAGCGGTCGGCGGGCCAGAAGCGCGATGAATCGGGCGTGAGCACCTCGTCGATGAGGATGAGCTTCCCCTCGAAGAGGCCGAACTCGAACTTGGTGTCGGCGATGATGATCCCCCGCTCGCGGGCGTGGTCGCGCGCGAAGCCGTAGAGCTTGAGGCTCAGGTCCCGCGCTTGTCCGGCGATGTCGGCGCCGACGAGCTCGGAC
>JBBRQL010000264.1:0-5404 GCA_038226425.1 Verrucomicrobiota bacterium | reverse complement strand
CGGCATGTGCGGGGACGAACGCGGCCGCCAGGCAGACGGCAGCCGACAGGAGACGGCGAGGAGGGGGCGGTTTGGACATGTCGATAAGCTTACCCCTAGGAGATCACCTTCGGCAATCGTTGAGTCTAGGGATGGAAAAGAGCGGTCCGTCGGGGAAGACTCGTCGGTAGTTTCTCCGCGGCCGTGGGCGGAGTCCGGGGTGGGGCATCATGCTTCCGGGCGTTTGGAAGCCTCGTGGGCACGGCGGAAGAACGCGTTCGTGCCGGTCCATTCGGTCATCCATTCGCCGAACGCGGGGAACAACATGGTCAGCGCCAGCACGGGACGGATCGGGTAGCGGTTCACGATGATCTCCGGCACGTCGTCGCGGACGGCCCGCAACAAGGCGGCGCAGACCTTCTGGGGCGAACAGGTCCCGAGGAAGATCGGTGCGGACCGCCCCGTCTGGACCTTGATCCGGGAGTAGATCCCGGCCTCGACGAAGCCCGGCGTGATGACCGACGCGCTCACGCCGGTGCCGCGGTACGTGTTGCGGAGCGACAGGGTGAAGGCGCTCAGACCCGCCTTCGTGGCGACGTAGGGTTCCTGGTAGCCAGGGCCCGATTTCCCGGCGAGCGACGAGATGTTCACGATGTGGCCACGTCCTTGCCGCAGCATGTGCGGCAGCGCCAACCGGGTGAGCATCATCGGCGCCTCCAGGTTGACGTTGATGACGTCGCGGATCCGGTCGACCTCGAGGTCGTGGTAGGTGGACGAGAACTCGACCCCGGCGTTGTTCACCAGCAGATCGATCGCCCCGAATCGGGCCATCGCCGTCTCGACCACGCGGGTCCGCTCCTCGGGCACCCTCAGATCCGCCACCAGGATCTCGGCCTGGACCGAATCCTCGCGCGCCGCCGCTTGCACGGCGTCGAGACCGACGCCGGGATAGGCGACCAGGAGCAGGTTCATCCCCGCCTTCGACAAGGCCGCGGTGAAGTGGACTCCGAGGCCGCCGTTGGCGCCCGTCAAGATCGCGTTCCGCCCTGCCAGGTTCAGCTTCATGGCCGTTCTCGGATTGGTTGTTGACCTAGGAAATCTACTGACTCCGTCCAGCGCACCCTAGGACCGCCAAAGTCGCCGTGCCGAGCAAAAACACCCGGGCGCCGGGACGGCCCGGGATTCAACGCGCGCCGCCGGCGAATGCCGCGTCCAACGTGTTCAACGTCAGCCACAGCTGGCTGCGCATCGCCTTGCCGTCGACGGCGTCGAGGTTCCACTTCAGCTCCATCTGCATCACCGGCGCGAGGTCGCCGAGGTCGAGGAACACGGTGCGGCCGTCGGCGAGCAGCTTCGCGGACCGCACCGGGACGTCGTCGCGGCCTTCCTTGCCCGGCTGCGCGACCGACCAGTCCTTCGACCCGTATTGCGCGGCGTATCGGTAGTTCCACCGTTTCACCGCGTAGCTGCCGGCATCCTCCGCGGTGTCGCGCTTGAGCGGTTCGCTGAAGGTGACCGTGATGCCGTTGGCATGGGCGTGCCATGCGACGGGGAGATGGGCGGGACGACCGGTCCACCGGACGCGCTGGAGCGCGCCGTCCTTCACCGCGCTGGTCTGCCATCCGGTGCTGCCCGCCACGTAGAGCGCGCCGTCACGGCTGTTGAAGGTCGCGCGATTCGGGCCGCTCAGGAGCTTCACCGGCAACGCCGCCACGGCGCCTTGCGACACGTCGCCCACGGTGTCCCGCAGCACGGACATCATGCCGCAGCGGCCCCAGAGCAGATGGAGCATCTGCCCGCCGAGCGGGCCCCACGCACCGCGAGGCAACCACACCTGCGAGCCGCTGGAGTTGTCCACCGCGTGCGGGATCCAGCACAACGGCGCGTCGTAGCCGAGCGCACGCTCGGCGGTGACCTTCGGGCCGCCGTAGCCGTAGTAGCCTCCGGGACGCACCTCGCTGATCTGGGACGATGGCGTCCACTCGCCCTGCTGCGGTGCGACTGTGAGCAGACCGTCGGGCCGGACGCCCATGCCGTTCGGGTTCCGCCAGCCGGTGGCCACGGTGACGTTGGTGCGGCCGTCGGGCGAGACGCGGTGGATGCCCTTCGGGTCGACGTAGTAGAGGTTGCCCGCCGCGTCGGCTTCGAGGCAGGTGACGTAGTCGTGGCCTCCGGCCGAAGTGGCGATGGAATCGGTGAAGCTCTCGTAGAAGTCCGCTTCTCCGTCGCCGTCCTCGTCCTGCAGCCGGGTGATCCGGTCGCGTCCGAGCACGAGCACCTTGCCATCCCTCACGCGGAGCCCGAGCGGCTGGAACAGACCGGTCGCGAAGCGCTTCCACTTGAGCTCGCGCAAAGTATCGTCGATGCCCGTCACGCGCCAGACGTCGCCGTGGATGGTGCAGACGTAGGCCGCGCCGTCCGGCCCGAAGTCCACGCCCGAGGCGAAAAGCAGCGCCTTCCACGGGTTGTCGTACGGCATCGTGAGCGTGTCGACCGCGAGGATGTCGGTGTCCGCCGCGCGTTGGCCGCGGGTGGTGAGGGCGGGCCAGCGGGCGGTGCCGGGGCGCAGCAGCTTGCTCGGGTCTTCAGCGGGGGCGGCCTTCTCCACGGATTGCTGGAAACTCGCGAACTCCGCCTCATTGCCGCGCCAGAGAAGCACGGAGAACACCTGCGGCTGGTCGCTGGCCGGGAGCGTCACGGTCTCCCAACCGCCCGCCTCGGAGACATGGTTCGCGGTGTGCCGGACGTGGGTTCCCGTCACCGCCATCGCGGAGACGGTGTCGCCTTCGCGGTTGTCCGACAACAGTCGGTGCTCTGTGACGTCGGTGCGGGTGAGAGTCGTCTTGCCGCCGGCACCGACGCCGATTTTGTCATCCACCTTTTGGTGCTCGAAGCTGTGGCTGCTGAGGTTGGTGCCGCGGAGATGCCCTGCGGCGAGCAACCGCAGCGGTTGATCGTGGCGGTCCACCCAGAACGTCCGCCGGAACACCGGCCCGGCCGGCGTGCGCTCCAAGCCCGGCGTCTCCAGGACGCGTGTGCCGTCCACTGTGAATTCCAGCACCGTGCGACCGTCACCCCGGTGCAAGCCGGTGAAGCGGAACGTGCCGTCGGTCCGCGGCTCGGGGTCGCTGAGCCCGGTGAAGGCCATCTTGCCGGCCGGCTGCGGCGCGCGGATGAGCCCGAAGCGCACCGGGCTGAACTGGAGGAACCCGCCGGTCCACGCCGCGCGCAACGCGCCGGTCGCCGTGTCGTAGGCGACCGCGCCCTCGTCGTTGTCGCCGACCTTCACCGTGAGCCCTTTGGCCACCGCGCCTTCGGGCAGCATCAAGGTCGAGGCCAAGAACGGCCCCACGTCGGTCTGCTGCCAGCGGTTGTCGTTCCAATCGGCTTCGCCCTGTGTCGACGCCTCGCGGCCCGAGACGGCCGGTTCGCCCGCCGCCGCCTTCGCGACCGGTCTGGCCGCGCTCTTGGAACCACCGACCGCCGGAGCAACAGGGCGGGGCAGGACCGCGAGATCCGCTTCCGACCCGTCGCTCTTGCGCCAGACCGCCAGCGACACCGTCTCGCCCTTGCCCGTCCCCTGCTCCGTCACCTGCAGGTCCTCGATCCAACCGTCGCAACCGAGACCGCCCTCGACGAGCCGGCCGACGGCGATCTGTGCAGCCGTGCCGTCGCCTTCGGTATCCCGCTTGATGGACGCCCGGGACACCTCGGCGCCGTCCACCGACAACCGGACCGCTTCGCGCGCGAAGTGCATCACGACCGTGTGCCACTGGCCGTCGCAGACATCCCGGCCCGAGCGCAACTCGGACGGCGTCACGCCCGGCACGTACATGCTCAGCTCGCCGGTGCCCGCGTAGGTGTAGAGTTCCCAGTGAGAAGGCGAGGACTTGGCCTCGCTCGCGGCGATGATGTTGAACTGCGCCTTGCTGCCGAAGCGCACTTTGGCGGTGACGCGGATCGGCGGCTGGCGGAACCACGGTTTCCCGTCCAGGACCAATCCCGTCACCCGTGCGTCGAGCGCCGGACCGGTCCTTCCTTGCCGCACTGCCGCCGCGGCCGGAGGCAGCAGGCCCGCAGCGGCGCGCGCCGGACGCGGAGCTTTCGGCTTCGGTGGTTGGTCGAGCTGCGCGAGCACGATCTTCAGGCCATCGAGCTCCTTCTTCAGCTTCACCTCGGCGTCCTCTTCGGTGTGGCCGAGGATGCCGACCGGGCCGCTCCATCCGCTCGAGCGCAGCGTGCGGACCATGTCGACCTCTTCGTCGCCGGTGCCGAGCGGGATGATCCTTTTCCCGACGCGGTCGCCGTCCCTGACCATGCCGTTGAGGTTCACCGCGAGCAGATACGGTCTCACGAGCCGGAGCACGGCGGCGAAGTCGTCGATATGCGCGTGGCCGTGGTGGAAGTTGTAGACGATGCCGATGTTCGTGCGGCCGGCCGCGCGCAACCGCTGGACGATGGCCACCTGGTTCGTCGGCTCACCGAACCAGCCGAGATGGTTGTACAGGCCGACGGTGCTGCCGAGCTTGGCCGCCGCGTCGCAGATGGACGTGAGCGTCCTGACCGCGCCGTCGAGCTTGGCCCCGAGCTTCGCGGCATCGGGTTCCGCCTCGGTGCCCATGGTGACCCAGAGCTGCGGGCTGAGCTTGTGCCGCGAGAGGCAGTCGAGCACGGCCTTGGCCTCGTCGTTGAGCGCGGCCGGGAACCACCAGGCGGTCAGCTCGATGTCGCGCTTCCGGAGAGCGGCCACCTCGGCGTCGAAGGTCGGGATGTGCTCGGACCGCCAATCGTACGCGAGCCGCCGGATGCCGAGCCGCTGCAACATCTCGGCGCGCTCCTCGGGTCCGCGCTTCTTCGTGTCGAACGGCACGATGCACCACGCGACCAGGTTGGTCGGCGCGAACATGGCGTCGACCGCGCGGGCGGCCGGCGGACCGGCGAAGAACACGAGAAGGCCGGCGAGCAGGGAACGGGACCGGAAGAACGGGTGCACGGCCGCATGACGCGACAAGCCGCGCCTGCCTTCAACCCTGGAAACGGGAGCCGGTTCGCCGAGACCCGGAAATCTTCGCGGCATCAGGTGATCGCGGACTTGCGCGGCAATATTCGTGGACGCCGCGCCGGGGCATAACTCACCGGGACACGGTTGGTGCGAGGAGTACGACTTGCCGGCTTCGCGGATTCCATCGCCAGCTCAAACTGGGGCGCAGTTGATAAGCGTTTGCAGCTCACTCGCTGGAGATCTAGCCAACGTCGTCCTAAGCCTGCCTTTTCCGCGATGGCGCTGAGGTTCAACCTCTGAAGCAACTCCACTGTGACAGGGCGCTTGCTCCCGGTGAAGATGAGCGACCGCAGGAACTCTTGACAGGGAGCCGAGTTCAGGATCTCCGCCACGAGAAGTGCCGACGTTTCGTCGTCGAATGGT
>JBBRQL010000263.1:0-5463 GCA_038226425.1 Verrucomicrobiota bacterium | reverse complement strand
GGGCAACTGCTACGACAACGCCTCGATGGAAAGCTTCTGGAGCACCCTCAAGCTCGAGCTGGTCTACCGCCGCACGTTCTACAACCACCGCGATGCCAGGTCCCAGATCTTCGACTTCATCGAGCTCTTCTACAACCGCCACCGCCGCCACACCTCTCTCGGCGGCCTCTCGCCCGCCGATTTCGAAGCACAAAACAACTAACCAACCAACCCCTTTTCTCTGTCCGTTTTATCGATGCAGGCCCACACACCCATTCCTGGAACTTCTCTTTGATCTTCTGCTGCTTGTCGCGGGCCGCTTCGGTGGCCGGACCGTTGATGATGGCGCGGTCCTTCTGCGGGTCGTGGTCATAGACGGTCGGCGTGCGGAGGTTCAGCGCGTCTTCGAGCAGTTCGAGCGCTCCACAGCGTGCGGTGCCCCATCCGGCGGTGTTGGCGACACCCGCGCGGACGTGGGCCTGCGCCCGCACCACCCAGGTGCCGATCAGCGGTGCGTGGTGGACCGCGATGCCGGTTTCACCCAGGAGCTGTCCGGCGAACACGGCCAGATCCTCCGGCGGCAGCCAGGTGCTGCCCAGCCGGGCATCGACCTCCGTCGCCGACAGGTCTGCGGGCTGCACACTTTTCAGCGCCTCGATGTTCTCCTGGAACCGGGAGTCTGTGAGCGCCGCCGTTTCCGCCGCGCGCAATTTCGCCTTCACGTCGCCGGAGAGGTAGTCGTCATCGGTTTCCCAGGCCTGCGTCTGCGGGTTGAGGAAGACGAGCCCCTTGAGTTGCGGCAAAAACTCCGCCGGTGACTGCCGCAGCAGTCCGGAGATGAACTCCAGGTCCGCCCGCCCGCGTTCGTTGAGGGTCACGAGCAGCGCCGACCTGGCATCGGTGACCTCCACGATGACGACGCGCTTCGCGATGGTGCGCTCGTGGAACAGGGCCGCCTTGGTGGTCCGTCCGCTTTCACGGTCATGGCTTTCGACCGACAAGAGCAGAGGGACGTCGGGGTCGCCTTGGAACGCGGAGAGATTACGGCGCGTCGAAAGGGGACCGAACTTGGCGACGAAATGGTCGTAGGTCTGGTTGAGCGCGACCCTCGCATCGGTGACGTCCTCGTCCGGACGGTCCTCCCACTGTGTCCGCAGGCAGTGGCGGATGGCGTCCCGCACCCGGATCAGGCCGCGCAGCCGGAGGGCGGTGTCAGCGGACAATCCTTTCAGCACCACCAGCCCGTCGCCTTCACGTCGGGCGATCTCGCCGCTGACCAAGGCGTAGGCGTCCGGCTTGATCTCGGTCGGCGCGGGGAAAGAGCGGGCCGTTCACACCGAAGGTGGCGGGCGCTCGACCGGCAGGAACACTCGTTTGGGAAAATGCCGGACGGCCGTCACCATCGCATGGCCAAGTTCGCCTCCGGTGCTGACCAAGGTCGGCTCGCCCTGCCGATACAGTCCGCCCGCAAGCCGCATCTCGCCCAGCATCAGGTCGGGACGAGCGACGAACCACTCGTTCACGGCGATGGTCTCGCCGAGCGAGTTGGTGATGGTGCCAAGTTGCCGCCAAGGCTGCCCGGCACGGGCCTCGCCCGGCAGCCGTTTGCGCAGCACCACGATGTCCGTGGTCACTTCCGTGTGCGCGTTCTTCTTGAACGCGGTGTTCGGCAACCGGATGGCTCCAAGGAAATCCGCCGACCGGTCCAGGTGCTCGCGCAGCGTCGAGTCGGCCTTGTCGAGCGTGCCCTTCGAGGTGATGAAGACCAGCAACCCGCCGGGCCGCACCTTCGTCAGCGCGGCGGCGAAGAAGTAGTCGTGGATGACGAAGTTCCAGGACTTGAAACGCGCATCGAAGGGTCTGTAGTCGCCGAAGGGGATGTTCGACACGGCCACGTCGTAGAAATCGTCGGGGAGCTTCGCCTCCTCGAACGGGCAGTGCCGGACATCGGCGTCGGGATAGAGCAACGTCGCGATGCAGGAGGACACCGCATCGATCTCGATGGCGGTGAGCCGCGACCGGCGCAGTAGCGGTTCCGGCATGAGCCCGAGGAAGTGGCCGATGCCGCAGGCCGGTTCGAGCACGCGCCCGCCCTCGAACCCCATCCGTTCCAACATCGCGTACATGAAGGTGATGAGGAGAGGGGAGGTGTAATGCGCGTTGAGCGTCGTCGCGCGGGCCGATCGGAATTCTTCGTCCGAAAGCAGGGTGGTCAGTCGTGCCCGCTCCTTGGCCCACTGGGCGTTCTTCTCGTCGAACACGCCGGGCAGCCCGCCCCAGCCCACGTAGCGGACCAGCAGCCGCTTCTCAGCAGCCGTCGCCGGTCGGCCTTCGGCTTCGAGCAGCTTCAGGAGTTCGAGGGCTTGGAGATTGGCGCTGCACTTCTCCTTCAGCGAACCCCAGCCCACGCGGTCGTCGTCGGTGATGCGGTAGTGGTCGGCGTTTTGGGGGCGGGGAGCGACCGGTGCCTGCGCATCCGCAGGCACCGGGGGCAAAGTCGGGCGTTCGGTTGCTCCGATGGTGGCGGGCGCAGCGGCGGCGGGCCATGGCTCGGGCAACGTGGATTTTCGTCCAGCCTCGCTGGTTTCCGTCCCGCCAAGAATGGTCTGCGGAATCGGGGGCGCGGGCGGGCGCGGAGGCCCGGAGAAGGTGAGAAAATCAAGTTGCCGCGCGTCGTCCGTGACCGCGCGACCGCGCATTCGCATCCGTTGGCTCCATCAAGGAAAAGAAACGGGCGCGTCCGGCCAAGGCCGACCCGCCCGCGTGTCCCACGCTTGTAGCAAAACTACCCCGGCCCAAGCAAGCCGGGCTCAGGCACCTCCGGCCAACGCGGGGACGGATGGAGGTGGCACGACTTCCAGCGTTCCGCCCGGAAACCGCAGCACCGCCGCCCGCCGGGCCGCCGCCTCGTATTCGTTCAGCGATGGCAGCAGCACGCACGCCTTGCGGGCGTAGGCGCGATGGACCGCCTTCGAGTTGTGGCCGAGGGCCTCTTGCGCGAACCGTTCAGGGTAGCCGGCCACCTTGGCTCGCTCCGCCCAAGCGTACCGGTAGGAGTGCAACGTGACGCCCTTGATCCCGAGTCCTTGGCAGCGTTGCTTGAACTCCGTCGCCCGGTCGCAGGCGCGGACGGTGCGCAGGTACGGAAAGAGCGGCCCCTGTTTGGGGAGGCCGGCAAGGATCGCGGCGACCTCCTCGTCGAAGCGCATGATGGCGATGCTGCCCGTCTTCTTCCGGGCGAAAGCGATCACGTTCGCTTCCCAATCGATGTCTCCGGCGTTGAGGTACGCGACGTCGGATTGTGCGGCGCCCAGATGCCAGATCAGGCGGTAGAACGCCTTGCGCTCCGGGTTCTCCTCCCGGGCGACGATGGCCAGGTGCTCCTGCTCGGTGATGCCGCGCTTCTCCTTGAAGTGGATCACGGGCCAACGCTTCTTCGGCAGGACGGGCCAGGGGAGCCAGCTCATGTCCAAGGCGAAGTTGTGGATGCGCCGAAGGAAGACGTTGGTCGAGACCTTGCCGAAGCGCAGCACCCGCAGGAAATGCTCCGAGCGCGTCTCCAGCACGGGCAGGTCGAGGATGGGACGGTAAGCCTGGTCCTTCGTGGCGCTGATCCAGCGCCGTTTCGTCTCGCCACGTTTGAGGCGGACCAGCTCGTCCATCACGAAGCGCCAGGTCCGGGTGGCGATCTGGGGATCGGTCGCGGCGAGATAGGCCCGCGCGATCTGGAGGTTCACGGCGGGCTGTTGCTGCGCCTCGTTGCGGGCGTGGAGGAGGCGCTGGGCCTGGGCGCGGTCCGCCGTGCCAAGGCTCTCCTGTCTGCCCGTCTCGCCGTCGTGGGCATAGAACCGTCCGCCGGGTCGGCGACGATAGATGCGGTATCGCTGCTTCATGGTGCCTTTCCGCAGCGATGAAGCTATGGCACCCGTCCCGAGCCCGGTTAACGGGCAGCGGGCGAGCGGAGTTGAGCAGGGGCGGGCCGGGGCAGAGCCCAGTTTTGCTGGCACTTCTGCTGGCACTTGCCCTAGTGAGGATTCCAATCCGTTGCCGCACATGCGGTTAGGACTGGAGGCGAGGGTCGGAATCGAACCGACGATGCAGCTTTTGCAGAGCCGTGCCTTACCACTTGGCTACCCCGCCTTGCGCCTTGCTGACTGGCGTCAACGCGGAGCGACATTCGCGGGAAGGATGCCGAGGGTCAAGCTTGGCACTTTACGGTGGCACTTTCCGACGATCATGAGGGACGGACATCTTAGCCGCGGGTCGTCAACCCGTTGCCGCACCGAGTTGGCGTCGTTGGCCATGAGATGAGTCCTACGCGCCCTGGACACGGGTGGCTCTGGTCGGAGCGGAAAATCCGGCATCCCGGCAGAGAGCATCCCGACGCCACCTCCGAGTTCCTGCCTCGGACCAAGGCTCGCTTCCGTCGGGTCGGGTGTTAGGCTGCTGCACCCCATGAACTCCCCGTCGACTCCTTGGCTCCGTCGGGTGCGCACGTTGGCGGCGCTCGCCTTCGCCCTTGCGAGCGTCGGTTGGTCGACCATCACCCTCCGCGGATGGATGGGAGAGAGACGCGACGATCCGAACTCCAACCGGGGCGCGCGCGGGGACCGCGGACGCGGTCGTGAACCGGAGCCCGACGAACCGCCGGCCCCGAAGCCGGTGAAAGCCCTGGCCGCTCTCGGGTCCCGGAGAGCCGTCCCGGACCTCACGGATTCCGCGCTCTACGACACGACCAATCTCTGGACCGTCCACATGCGGTTCACGCCGGACCAATGGACCGCCATCGAGCCGCACCAGGCGGAGGCGGCCGATTGGCCGAGAGGTCCCGACGGACGGATGCAGATGCGCAACCCGGAGGCGTCCCGCAACGGCCTCGCCGGCGTTCGCGGCATCGAGTTCCAATGGGTGCGCGCGACGTTGGAGTTCGAGGACCGCACATTCGACGACGCGGCGGTCCGCTACAAAGGCAACGGCACCTACCTGCGCTCCCAACGGTCGATGACACGGCCGTTCAAGGCGGATCTGGACAAGTTCGCCAAGGGCGCGTCGCTGGCCGGGCGCAGGACGCTCAACTTCGCCAACCTCGCCGTGGACGATTCGAGCATGCACGACGCGTTGGGCTACGAGCTCTTCCGCGCCGCGGGCGTTCCGGCCCCTCGGACCGCTTACGCCCGGCTCTTCGTGACCACCAACGCCGTGCCGCCGGCCTACCTCGGCGTGTACTCGTTGGTGGAGAACATCGACGACGATTTTGCGGCCGTTCAGTTCAGCACGCGGAAGGGGATCTTCTTCAAACCGGTGACGACCGAACTGTTCTCCGACCTCGGCGACGACTGGTCCGCATACCACCGGATCTATGACCCGAAGAGCAAGCCGACCTCGGAACAGAAGGCCCGCGTGGTCGCCTTCGCCAAGCTGCTCAGCCACGCGAACGACGCGACCTTCGCGGCGAAGGCAGGGGGGTTCATCGATATGGACGAG
>JBBRQL010000262.1:0-5542 GCA_038226425.1 Verrucomicrobiota bacterium | reverse complement strand
CTGGCCGTCGGTCATCAGCACCACGATACGGGACTTCGATTTCAGGTCGCGGAGCCGGTTCACCGCGGCGCTGAGCGCGGAACCGATCGCGGTCTGGTTGCCGTCGATCGCGCCGAGCTCCAGCCGGCCGAGCACGCGCGCGAGGAAGTCGTGGTCGAGCGTCGGCGGCGCGGCGATGAACGCCTCGGTGGCGAAGGCGACGAGGCCGATGCGGTCAGCCGGGCGGTTCTCGATGAAGGTGGCGAGCACGTCCTTGAGCATGGTCAGGCGGTTCACCCGCTCGCCGCGCAGCTCGAAGTCCTCCGCCGCCATGCTGCCCGAGAGGTCCACCGCGACCGCGATGTCGATGCCGCTCGCGCGCAGCGGGGCTTGTCCGCCGCCGACCTGTGGCCTGGCCATGCCGACGAACAGCAGCGCCAGCGCGAACCAGCGTAGGTTGACGAGGAACGCGCCGGCCCGGCTGCGGCTCAGCTCGGTGATGCCTTTGACCAACGTGAGGCTGGAGTAGATGAACGCGCTCTCACGGCCGGTCTTGCCGCGAAGCCACGCGAGAAGAGGGATGATGAGGAGGCCGAGCAGCCACCAAGGCGATGCGAACGTCATGGCTTGGCTCCGGGCGAAGTGGACCGTGGTGAGGCCGTCGCGACGGCGCTCGGCGGGGCATGGACCGGCGCGGTCTGCAGCACGAGGTCCAGAGCGGCGGCGTGCAGGGCCTCGAGGTCTGAGCGCGCCGGCTCGAACTTGGCGAACTTCACCAGGTCGCAGCCGGTGAGGAAGCCGGCCAACGACTCCTTGTGCCGTTCGTCCAGCTCCGCGTTCTTGGGAAGACCGGCGAGGAACTCCTCCGTCGTCTGGTCCGGCGCCTTCAGCCCGAACCGTTCCTCCAGATAGGCGCGGGTGATCTCGGACACGGCGGTGCAGAAGCGCTCCGGATGCTCGAGCAATGCGAGCGCGGCGTTGAGACGCGTCCGGGCCCGTTCGTCCGGCGAGACCATGTGCGCGCGGGCCGTCCTCGGCTTGCGTCGGCGCCAGAGCCACCAACCCAGCCATAGCAGCGCTCCGAGCACGACCGCCGCGGCGATGCGCCCGAGCCAGGTCCCGAGCGTGACGATCTCCAGCGGCGGCTTGATGTCGTGGAACTGCGGGGATTGCGCGACCCTGTTCGTGGCCATGGTCGCGGCGGCGGCGGCGGCAGAAAGGCAAAAGGGAAAAGGCAAAAGGCAAAAGAAGGACACGAAACGGGGGAGCCCGCGCCTTTTTCCTTTTTCCTTTTTCCTTTTTCCTTCGCCGGTCATCCGCGCCTCCTGCGTTTTTCGCGGGTGTCGAAGAACTGCGACAACGCGCGGTCGTAGGGCTCGTCGGTGCGGACGCGGATGGCGTCCACCTTCGCGCCGCGGAAGAGGCGGTCCAGCTCGCGCTGGGTCTTCTCCTGGCGGTTGGCGAACGCCGTCCGGCGCCGCTCGTCCGACGTGTTGATCTCGACGAGCTCGCCGGTCTCGGCGTCCTGGAGCACCAAGCGCCCGATGTCAGGCAGCACGAGCTCGAAGGGGTCGATCACCTGGACCGCGACGACGTCGTGTTTGCGGCTCGATTGCCGGAGCACGGTCGACGACATGCGGCCGAGCGTCTCGCTGTGGACGGCGCGGCGCTTGAGATGCGCCATGACCTCGGCGCGGCTGGGGTTCGTCTCGCCGAGGAAATCGGACACGACGACCACGACCGAGCGGTGCGGCAGGATGCGGTTCACGAACTCCAGCGCGCCGTTGAGCGATGTGCCGCGGAACTTCGGCTGGTGATAGAGGATGTCGCGGATGACGCGAAGGACGTGCCGGCGGCCCTTCCGCGGCGGGATGTATTTCTCGACCGTCTCGGTGAAGAGCACGAGCCCGACCTTGTCCTGGTTGCGGATGGCGGAGAAGGCGAGCACCGAGGCCAGCTCCGCGGCGAGCTCCCGCTTCGATTGGTCGCCGGACCCGAAGAGTCCGGACCCGCTGAGGTCCACGACCAGCATCACGGTCAGCTCGCGCTCCTCGCGGAACTTCTTCACGAACGGATGGTTCATCCGCGCGGTGACGTTCCAGTCGATGGCGCGGACCTCGTCGCCCGGCTGGTACTCGCGGACCTCGTCGAAGTCCATGCCCTGGCCCTTGAAGGCCGAGTGGTACTGGCCCGCGAGGGATTCGCTCACGAGCCGCTTGGTGCGGATCTCGATCTGGCGGATCTTCTTGAGCAGCTGATTGGGGATCATCGGACGACGCGGGATTTCTCCTCGGGCGAGAGCTCGGGCCAGACGGCGAGGCGCGCCGAGACGGCGAGCACCCGGGCGTTGGAGGCGGCGTCGAAAGAGAGGAAACGTGGACAACCGCCCACCAAAGCAGCGGCGATGTGCAGCGTGTCCATGCTGCCGACGGTCAACCGCGGGGCGAACTTGTCCAGCAGCGCCCGTGCTTTCGCCGCCACCAGGTCCCATATCACCGGCTGGCGGACCCAACGGTCGCCATCGAAGCGGGCCTGGAGCCTTTCCCACGCCTCGCTGTCGCGCTGTCCGGTGAGCCGGGCGAAGACGCTGCGGCATTCCAGCTCGGCAAGCTCGCCGACCACGACCGGAAGCGACTGGCGGCGCATCCACTTCTCCGCCAGCCCGCTGTTGGCGGAGCGGAAGTGCAGCCCCACGACGAAGTTCGTGTCGGCGTAGTCCATCAGCGGTCGCGGCGGAGAAGTTCGGCGAGGAGCTTCTCGTCCACGGGCGGCTGGTCGCGGACCCAGCGGAAGTGCTCGTCCCAGTCCGTCGTCGCCGGCTTGTCTTTTTCCGCGGGTCTCCCGGCCTTGATGGTGAGCGGCGTGCGGCCGCGGCTCTGGATGACGACCTCTTCGCCGGTCTCGGCGAGGTTGAGCCATTCGGCTGGGTTGCGCTGGAAGGTGCGGCGTTCCACGGTCTTCATGTCGGACACGGTTGTCGGACAAATGGGCAGGGTCAACGTTCAAACCTCACGGCACCGGCAGCTCGTCGAAGATCCGCTGCACGATGGACTCGGTGGTCTTCTCGTCGGCGTCGGCCTCATAGGTGAGCGTCACGCGGTGGCGCAGCACGTCGAGGCCGATGCTCTTGACGTCCTGCGGGGTCACGTAGCCGCGGCCGCGCAGGAACGCGTGGGCCTTGGCTGCGAGCGTGAGCGCGATGGTGGCGCGCGGGCTGGCGCCGAGCTGGATGTACTCCTTGACCTTGATCTTGTAGTGCTCCGGGTCGCGCGTCGCGCACACGACGTCGACGATGTAGTCCTTCACCTTGTCGTCGATGTAGAGGTCGTTGATGACCTCGCGGGCGCGGAAGATCTGCTCGGGCGTGACGACGGGCGAAACGACGGGTTGGCCGCTGGTGCGGGCCATGAGGTCGAGGATCTGCCGTTCCTCGTCGCGCGACGGGTAGCCGATCTTGAGCTTCAGCATGAAGCGGTCGACCTGCGCCTCGGGCAGCACGTAGGTGCCCTCCTGCTCGATCGGGTTCTGCGTCGCGAGGACGAGGAACGGGTCCGGCAGCTTGAAGGTCTGGTCGCCGATGGTGACCTGGCGCTCCTGCATCGATTCGAGCAGCGCGGACTGGACCTTGGCCGGGGCGCGGTTGATCTCGTCGGCGAGCACGAGGTTGGCGAACACCGGTCCGCGCCGCACGGCGAAGGTGCCGGCCTGCGGGTTGAAGATCTGCGTGCCGACGACGTCCGCCGGCAGCATGTCGGGCGTGAACTGGATGCGGCTGAACTTCACGTGCAGCGCGGTGGCGAGCGTCTTCACGGAGAGCGTCTTCGCGAGGCCGGGCACGCCTTCGAGCAGCACGTGGCCGTTGGCGAGCAGGCCGATCACGAGTCGTTCGACGAGGTGCTTCTGGCCGACGACGCAGCGGTTGATCTCGGTGAACAGCGGGGGCAGGAAGCCGGCGGCTTCCTGCACGGCGGTGTTGAGGGCGGTGACGGAGTTCATTGTGCGAGCGCGTGTATGCCGACAGACAAGGCGGGCGGCAAGGTGTTCAACCGAACGTGTTCAACCAAGCGGTCCGGAGGCGGGGCACGTCTGGACGCCGTGTTTGCTGGCGGTGCCGACGTGCTGCCGTGCGTCTCGCCGGCAGAAGGTGCGGAGGGAGAAACACGGGGGATTTTCCCGTGCACCGGCTTCGACGAGCCCCCGCCAGCCAGATGCTGGCAGCACGCCGCCCCGGACCTCCCGCCATCATGGCCAAATGATGCGCCCCCTGAGTCGGGGGCAGCAGAGGAGCAGGGCGACGACACCCCGATCACTCGGGCGCCGCCGATTGGAAAATGGAGCCCGAAGACCTCCACCCGCTTCACATCACTTCGGGCGCCTCGATCCCGAGGCAATCCAGCCCTTGGCGGAGCACTTGTGCGGTCAGGTCGCAGAGGACGAGCCGGGTGCTGCGCGCGGGTTCTTCGGCCTTGAGCACGGGGCAGTGGTCGTAGAAGCGCGAGAACAACGTCGCGAGCTCGTAGAGGTAGTTGACCAAGAAGTTCGGCCGGCAGTCGTCCGCCGCGGCCTCAAGCGTGAGACCGAAATTGAGCAGATGCTTCGCCAGCGCGAACTCGGCCGGTTCCGTCAAGCGGATGGCTGATGGCGGACGGCGGACGGCTGAAGCACCGTCCCGCACGACCTTGTTCGCGCGCGTGAACTGGTACTGCACGTACACGGCCGTGTTGCCGGCGAGCGCGAGCATCTTGTCCCAGGAGAAGACGTAGTCGCTCTGCCGGTTCGACAGCAGGTCCTGGTACTTCACCGCGCCGAGGCCGACCTTGCGGGCGATCTCACGCTGCGCGGCGGCATCTAGATCGGGGCGCTTCTCGGCCACGACCTTGAGCGCTCGCTCCTCGGCCTCGTCGAGCAGGTCGGCGAGTTTCACGGTGTCGCCGCTGCGCGTCTTGAAGGGCTTGCCGTCCTCGCCGAGGATCGAGCCGAACCACGCGTGCAGGAGCTTCACCCGGGCGGATGCCTCGGGCTGCCAACGGCGGAAGACGTGGAACAGCTTGTTGAAGTGCGGCTGCTGCGGTCCGCCGACCACGTACACGATCTCGTCCGCGCGCCACTCCTTCAGCCGGTGGTCGAGCGTCGCGAGATCGGTCGTGGCATAGTTGGACGCGCCGTCGCTCTTCTGCACCAGCAACGGGTCGTCCGCCCATTCGCCCTCCCGGTTCTGCACGCGGAGAGGATCCGATTTCGGCGGCAACGTGCCGTCCGAGAAGACCGCGACGGCGCCTTCGCTCACGCGGGCGATCCCCTTGGCGACCAGGTCGTCGACGAGCGCCTTGAGCCACGGGTTGTAGAAGCTCTCGCCGAGCGTGTGGTCGAACTTCACGCCGAGCCGGCCGTAGACAGTGTCGAACTGCACCTGCGAGAGGCGGATCATCTCGTGCCAGATGGCGAGGTTTTCCGCGTCGCCGCCTTGCAGCTGCACCAATTCCTGGCGCGCCTGTTCCAGCACGGCGGGATTGGCTTCACCCATGGCGTTCACGGTTTTGTAGAGCCGCTCCATTTCGGCAAT
>JBBRQL010000261.1:0-5566 GCA_038226425.1 Verrucomicrobiota bacterium | reverse complement strand
TCCCATGCGCCGGCGAGCGCGTTGCCCAAGGTCAGGAACGCCAGCAGCAGTCCCCACACGAGCAGCGGATGCCAGTCGGTCGGCTGCTTCACCGGCTGTTTGTTGAGCAACCAAGGCGTGGTGAAGCCGTAGATCGCGAGGGTGGTGAGCAGCCATCCGAGGAAGTCCACCCACGGCGCGGTGTGCCAGGCCCAGACGCCGCGCGGAGTCTCCCACACCCACCAACCCCGCGCGTGGGCGAAGGGCTCCAGCGCAAGGGCGGTCAACAGCGAGAGCAGCGCGGCGACGCCCATCACCCAGAAGCCGTAGTAGGTCAACTTGCGCCAAGGGCGCAGGATGAGCCGCGCCACGCCTCGACAAGCGATGGCGAGCGTGATCCAGACGAATGGCAATCCCCACGGCACGTGTCGCAACAGCCGGTCGCCCATCAGCGCGCTGGACTCGCGCCGACCGAACGGCACGTCCGTGACGCCGCCGATCCAGTGCATCGCTAGGCCGATGCCGCCGGCGAGCAGCGCGGTGGCGACGACGTTCTGCAGCGGCAGCCGGCGGGCGAGGCCGACGAGCAACGTCGCCGCGGCGAGCGGCCAGAGCAGCGCGTCGAGCCAGGGCAGGTCGGCCGGCCACGGCAACCGCAGCGCGAGCACGACCGAAGACACGGCGAGCCAGCCGACGAAGAGACCGAGCACCGGTTTGTGCAGGCGCCCGGGCAGAGGGTTCTGCCAACCGGGCGTGGTGGCGACGGAAGGATCGGCGGACACAACGGCGGATAGGACCACAGGGGGCGATCCATGGACAGCTAGGGGAACCGCACGGGTTCGATCCGAAGTGGCGGTCCGGATCGGAGGAGCTGGGAAGAGATCGATCTGGAAAGCAGGAAAACAGGAACGGAGCCGGCAAAACCCCGGTTTTCCTGCTTTCCTGTTTTCCAGATACTCTCTCCTGCACGTGTCTTCTTCAGAGCAAGCGCGACTCTTCGCCGCTGCCGTGCCCGCTACTTCTGATCGCATCCGAACCGCACGGCGACGGCGCATCGGTCCCGACAATCGACCGTCACCTCGCTCGACACGCCGGCCACGGCGCGCAGATGGCGGCCACCTTGCACAAGGCGGCCGCCAGGTCCGATCGATGCCGGCGGCCGCCGGTCTTTCTCCTGTGACGACGGGCAGCCATGGGGCACGGTCCGGCCGCCCCGATGAACCGGCCCACCGACCCGCAAGCCCTACGCGACGAGATCAAAGCGATGCTCGTCGAGACGCTCATGCTCCAGAGAACCGTCGCCGAGATCGCGGACGCGCAGCCGCTGTTCGGTCCCGAAGGGCTCGGGCTCGATTCGGTGGACGCCCTCCAGCTGGTCGTGGCGCTGGACAAGGGCTACGGCCTGAAGATCTCCGATGCCGAGGTCGCGAAGCAGGCGCTGCAGAGCGTGACCGCGATGGCGGATGCAGTTCTGGCCCACCAGGCAAAGCGGTGATGAAGACCGGATGGCAGGTCTCAGGTCTCAGGTCTCAGGTCTCAGGTCCAAGGTCTCAGGTCTCGGGATCGTGAGGCGCGGGGCGATTTCTCGATGCTTCCCTTCGGCGCGAAGGCGTGGCCTAATCTCCTCACTCCCATGAAACCTGCCCGGCAACGGCGTGGCGTCTTCTCGCCCGAGGCGACCGACCTCTCCTCCGTCGTGCCCTAGCCGGACATCACCCACCCCATCCATGCCCGCCGTCCTGAAGACCACCCCCGAGACCGCCCAAGTCGATGGCCACCAGTTGAAGTGCCTGATGTGCCACAACGAATCGTTCCATAAGCGCCGCTCGCACATCGACGTGTCGCTCAGCACCGCGATGAACCCGGATTGGGCCGACCGCCAGGCCTACTGCCTCGTCTGCGACCACTGCGGCTTCATCCACTGGTTCATGGCGAAGTGAGCTCGTGGGACCCGCTCCTCCGGGCCGCCGCTACCGTCGATCGTCCTGCGGATCACTCCGGATCCCAGCGGAACCGCAGCCACGTGACCAAGGCCGCCAGCAAGGTGAAACCGAGCAGGAACCCGATCGATCCATAGGCGGCGTCGAGCCCGAGCCCGCGCCACGTCATCGAATCGAAGCAATCCAGCGCCCACCGTGTCGGCGTCACCAACGCGGCCTGCTGGATCCACCGCGGCAGGATGAACGCCGGCACCCACGCGCCGCCCACCATCAGGAGCAGCAGCAGCACAGCGATGCCGATGCCGCGGGTGCCCGCGGGTGTCCGCCCGAGCGCCGCCATCGCCAACGCCAGCGACGATGCCATCGTCGACGTCAGCGCTAGGCACGCGATGAAACCCGTCCAGCTCCCCTCGATCCGCACGTCGAACACGGCCATCGCGAAGGCGAAGCAACCGGTCAGCGAGACGAAGCCGACCAACGCGTAGCTGAGCCCCTTCCCGACCAGCAGCGTGGCGCGCGACAACGGCGTAGAACGCAAGCGCCGGAATATCCCGGATTCCCGCTCCCGCAGGAGCCCAACCGACATGTCGAGCAACGACATCATCACGAACTGAAGGCTCATGCCTGCGAAGGAATGCGCATAGCCGTTGTACCGGCCGGTCGAGCTCCGGATGAGCGGGACGCTCTTCGCGACGAACGGCATCGGCAGGTCGAAGCCGCCTTTGCCTGCGGCGCCGTTCGTCGCGCCCGTCGCTCCACCGCCGGCCGCCGCGGAGGGAGCGCGGTCGGTCCGAACGGCCAGGAACTCGTCGGCACGTTCCAGCATCACGCGGTAGAGCTTCCGGTCGCGGTCGGCGATGCCGGCCGTGTTGTCGATGTCCGTCAGCCCTCGGCGGATGTGGTCGCGACCAAGCTCGGCGCTCAGACCGTTCTGCACGACGGACCGGATGACCTTCGGGATCAGCATGCCTTCGACCATCGACCTCTCCATCGAGTGCGACGGGTCGTGCAGGACCGTGATGACCGGCTTGCGGTTGGTGTCGAAGAGGCCGGGAAGGATGTCGGTGCCGAGCCCTCTTGGCAGCACGAGGGCGACGGGCCGTTTGCCGTTCAGCACGAGCTCGCGCGCCGCGGCTTCGTTGGTGACGGCGACGCGGAAGGTCGGGTCGGTCGCGAACGCCTCCACGACGCCGCGCGAGACCGCCGAACCGTCCTGGTCGACGATCAGGATGGCCATGCCTCCACCGCCCGACGGGCCGCCCGAGCCGTTGAACACCGAGCCCATGAACGACGCGAGGCCGATAGGCACGATGAACAGCATGATGAACGCGCGGCGGTCGCTGAAGTAGACCTTCAGGTCGTTGCGGATGATGGCGAGGATCTGGGTCATACGTCGCGGAGCGTCCGGCCGGTCAGACCGAGGAAGATGTCCTCCAGGCTCGGTTGCCGCGAGCCGACCGAGGTCACGACGACATCGATGCGACGCAGATGGTCGAGCGCGGCGCCCAAGCCGTCATGGAGGTCGGAGACGTGCAGCGTCAGGCGCGTCCCGTCGAGCTCGGCGCGCAGGATCCCAGGAAGCCCGCCGATCATCTCGAGACAGGCCGCGTCCACGGACACCGACAACTCGCAGCAGACCTGCGCCCCTCCGCGTTCCCGCCGCTTCAGCCCGGCCAAGGTGTCGTCCGCGATCACCTTCCCGTGGTCCATGATGATGACGCGGTCGCACAGCCGTTCGACCTCCTCCATGTAGTGTGTGGTGTAGAGGATGGTCTTCCCGCGCCGGCGCAACGCCTCGATGTTGTCGAAAAGAGCGTTCCGGCTCTGCGGATCGACACCGACCGTCGGTTCGTCGAGCAACAGCAGCTGCGGGTCGTGCAGCAGGGCGACGGCGAGATTGAGCCGGCGTTTCATGCCACCGGAAAAAGTCTTCACAAGGTCGCGCGCCCGGTCGGCGAGCCCGACCAGCTCCAGCGCGGACCGCGCCGCGTCGGCGAGCGCTGCGCCCTTCATGCCTTGGAGCGCGCCGAAGAACGCGAGGTTGTCCCTGGCGGAGATCGGCTCGTAAAGGGCCAGTTCCTGCGGCACCAGTCCGAGCAGCCGCTTGCGCGGATCGGTATCGCCCTCGATCGGTCGTCCCGCGAGCAGCACCTCACCGGAATCCGCCGCGAGCAGGCCCGACACCATCGACAACGTGGTGGTCTTGCCCGCGCCGTTCGGACCGAGCAGGCCGACGGCCTCGCCGGCCCGGACCTCGAAGGACACGCCGTCCACCGCCGTCCGGGTGCCGAAGCGTTTGACGAGTTGCCGGACGACGAGGAGCGGTCCTTCCATCTTGGACCGAACCTACCGTCGGCCCTCCGTCCGTTGCGAGAGGAAGATCCGTGCGACCAAAGCCAAGCCGGCCGCCGCAGGAAGATCCGCCACACCGGGCACCCTGGAAAACGAAAGACCCCGGCGGATCGCGCCGGGGCCGCGGGAGGAGCGACTCAGATCAGCGGCGTTGCCGGCGCTTCACGTTGAGCTGGGTCAGCGAGTTGAGCAGCGCCGCCTGGACGGTGGCCGTCTCTTCTTCGCTCAGCTTCTCATTGAGACGGGCTTCGGCGCGCTTGCGGGCTTCTTCCGCCTTGGTCTCGTCGATGTTCTCGGCGCGGATGGCCATGTCGGTGAGGATGGCGACGCGGTCGCCGGTGACCTCCACGAAGCCGTCGCCGACGGCGAGGAAGTAATCTTGTCCGCCCTTGCGCGCAGCGACCTCGCCGGCGGCCACCTGGGTCATGAGCGGGATGTGCATCGGGTAGATGCCCATCTCGCCCTCGACGCCGGGGAGCGTGACCATGTCCACATCCTCCGAGTAGATCTTGGCTTCGGGGGTGACGATTTCGAGCTTGATCGTGGCCATGTGTGTTAAGTCGTTTCAGAGGTCGGCTTCCGCCAAGCCGGCGATTTTCATCTGGTGTCTCAGCAACCCTATCTTCAGCGGCCCGTTGCCATGGACCGGCACCGAGATCCGTCCGGTGTGCCCGGTCTTCCCTAGGATATGGTGGCTGCCGTTGATCCGTTCCAGTTCCCAGCCGTGCTCTGCGAGAATCCGGATGAGCTGCCTTCCGGAGACCTGCTTCACACGGCGATCTCCATCACCCGCGCCGTCGGATCAACCCCTTTCAGGTCGACATCCGCGCCCAGGCAACCTTCGACGGCTTCGTAGATGCTCTTCAGCAGCTCTTCAAAGGTCTCACCTTGGGTCGCACAGCCGGGGATGGCCGGGATCTCCGCCCAGTATCCTCCTTCTTCAGCTTCGTGGATAATCGCTTTGAGCTTCATGCCGCAAGGCTACGTCAAGGTGTCCGGGCCGGCAATCCTCTGCTACTCCTTGATCTCGTCGATGCCGCCCTTCATGTAGAAGTTCGCCTCGGGCACGTCGTCGTACTTGCCTTCGAGGATCTCCTTGAAGCTGCGGACGGTCTCGGCGACCGGGACCTGCTTGCCCGGACGGCCGGTGAACTGCTCGGCCACCGTGAACGGCTGGCTGAGGAATTTCTGGATCTTGCGGGCGCGGAACACGGCCGTCTTGTCCTCGGGCGAAAGCTCGTCCATGCCGAGGATCGCGATGATGTCCTGCAGATCTTTGTAGCGTTGCAGCACCT
>JBBRQL010000260.1:0-5645 GCA_038226425.1 Verrucomicrobiota bacterium | reverse complement strand
GGCGTAGGTGGCGAGCCAGTCGTCGGCCTCGGTGCCTTCTTCCTGGTGCGAGGCCCAACCGACGGCGGCGAGCCACGTCTGGAGCTGCGGGAACTGCTCGACCAAAGCCTCCGGCGTGGGCGGCCGGCCCTCTTTGTAGCCGGGCAGCGCGGCCACGCGGTCGGCGGCGAGCCCGGCGTCCCAGACCACGAGCCGGTGGGTCGGCCGCAGCGTCGCCTCCATCTTGATCAGCATCTTCACGAAGCCGAAGATCGCGTTGGTCGGTCGCCCGTCCGGCGCGTTCATCGAGCGGATGGCGTGGAAGGCCCGGTACGCGTAGGCGTGGCCGTCCACGAGCAACAGGCGGGGCAGGACTCCGGCAGAAGACATGCGCGCAGCCTGCGGAACGTCCCGGGGACGGTCAGCGAAAAACGAGCGGAGAAGGAGGAGCGCACAGGGCGCATCTGGACACCGTGGCGGCGGCGCCATCCGGGTGTAGCTGCGGACGTAAGTCCGTGGCCGTGGCCGCCACGTTCAGCCTGCTGCCACCGACTCACGTCGGCAGCTACCGGCCATCGGCCGACCGGCGACGTGGGCCACGATGAAAAGATGCGCTCGAGCGCACAGAGACCGGGGATCACCGGTCGACTTCGGCGGCGGGTTTGCGGTAGTGAGGAACCTCTTCGCCATGAGCAACACCTTGCACCGATTCATCACCACCGCCGAGGCCCTGAAGGAAGAGCACAAGGGCCGGACCAACCACTGGCTTTGCCACGCCGAGGTCTGCGGCGCGAAGGACATCCAGATCTGTCGCGCCACCTTGCCGCCGGGCGAAGGCCACGGCTTCCACACGCACCCGGAGCTGGAGGAGGCGATCTACGTGCTCGAGGGCGAGGTCGAGCAATGGGTGGAGCGCGAGCATCGCGTGCTGAAGCCGGGCGAGGTCGCGCACATCCCCAAGGGCGTCGTCCACGCGACGTTCAACGCGACGGCGAACGACGCCGTGATCCTCGCGGTGCTGTCGCCGGCAGTGTTCACCGGGCCGTTCGCGGTGGACGTCAGCGGCGAAGAACCCTGGCGGTCGTTGCGCGGATAGGAGGCCGGCCGGTTCAGGCAAGGATGCTCTTCACCACTTCGCCGGCGACGTCCGTGAGCCGGAAGTTCCGCCCGTTGTTCAGGTAGGTGAGGCGCTCGTGGTCGAAGCCGAGCAGGTGCAGCACGGTCGCGTGGAGGTCGTTGAAGCTCACCTTGTCGACGACCGCCTTGTGGCCGAGCTCGTCGGTGGCGCCGTGGTGGACGCCGCCCTTCACGCCGCCTCCGGCCATCCAGTAGGTGAACGCGTGCGGGTTGTGGTCGCGGCCCGGTTTGCCGCCTTTCTGCGACACCGGCAGGCGCCCGAACTCGCCGCCCCAGATCACCAACGTCTCGTCGAGCAACCCGCGCTGCTCCAGGTCGGCGAGCAGGCCCGCGACGGGTTGATCGGTCTCGCGGGCGAACCCGCCGTGGTTGCCCACGATGTCCTCGTGGCCGTCCCAGCTGCGCTGGTTGTCCATGCCGCCCGAATAGATCTGCACGAACCGGACGCCGCGCTCGACCATGCGACGGGCCATGAGGCACTGCGCGGCGAAGTGCTTGCAGTGCGGCTGGTCGAGACCGTAGAGGCGCTGGACCGGTGCCGGTTCGCGTCCGATGTCGAACGCCTCGGGCGCGGCGGTCTGCATCCGGTAGGCGAGCTCGAAGCTCTGGATGCGCGCGTCGAACTCGCCGTCGAGCGGCGAATGCCCGAGGCGGCCGCGGTTGAGGCGCGCGAGCAGGTCGAGCTGGGCGCGCTGGGCGGCTTCGCCCATGCCGGAGGCCGGTCGGAGGTTGTCGATCGGCTCGCCCTTGGGCCGCAGCCAGGTGCCTTGGTAGACGCTGGGCAGGAAGCCCGCGCCCCAGTTGCTCGCGTGGCCCTTGGGCAGGCCCCGGTCGAGCGGGTCGCTCATCACGACGAACGCCGGCAGGTCGCGGCTTTCGCTGCCGAGCCCGTAGGTCGCCCACGAACCCACGCAGGGGAATCCCATCCGGGTCGAGCCGGTGTTCGCCATGAACAGCGCCGGGCTGTGGTTGTTCGACTCGGTGTGGCAGGAATGGAGGAAGGCCATCTTGTCCACGTGCCGCGTCATGTGGGGAAACAGGCTGCTCACCCACGTGCCGCTCTCGCCATGGCGCGCCCAATCGAACGGCGACTTCATCAACGGACCGACCGATCCGGTGAAGAACCCCGTGTTCTTGTCGAAGCCGGGTAGCTCTTTTCCGTCGCTCTTCGCCAGCTCCGGCTTGTGGTCCCACGTGTCGACCTGGCTGGGGCCGCCGTTCATGAAAAGCCAGATCACGGATTTGGCACGCGCGCGGAAATGAGGCGGTCGCGCGATGAGCGGATCCCCCGACACCGCGGCCGACGCCGACGGCAGCAGCAATCCCGAGTCCTGGACAAGTCCCGCGAGCGCGAGCATGCCGGCACCCGCACCGGCGCGGCGGAGCATCTGGCGACGGTCGATCAGCGAAGGGTCATTCCACATAGATGGTCTCGTTGAGGCCGAGCACGACCTGGGCGAAGTCGGCGAACGCCGCGGCACCGGGATCGGTCTTCTGCGCGGCTTGGTAGCGTTCCGTCTGCTGGCGGATGAAGGCGAGGGCATCGTCGGCCTCGGGCTTCGTGGGCGACCGGTCCAGCGCGAGCGAGTACGCGCGTCGGACGGCATCGGACGGCGACGTCCCCGGACCGGGCGCGAACCTCCGCGCGAAGGCCTCGGCCCACGAGCGGACCTGCGGGCTGTTCATGAGCATCAGGGCCTGCGGTGCCACGGTCGTGGCCTGGCGCGACCCTTGGCTGGCCAGCGGTTCCGGCGCGTCGAAGGCCTGCATGGCCGGGACCATCTGGCTGCGCTTCACGGTGAAGTAGATGCTCCGCCGGCGGCTGGCCTGGTCGAGCGAACCGGGGCCGTACATGTTCGTCTCCAGGACTCCCGAGACGAAGAGCAGCGTGTCGCGGATCGCCTCGGCCGACAGCCGCATCGGGATCCGGCCGGGAGGCTTCTCGGTTCCGGCAGTCTTCATCGGCCCGGACTTTCCGATTGCCCGGTCGCTGGCTGCCGGGAGCCGTGCCGGCGCCTGTTGGTACCATGCGCTTCCCATCATGAGCCGATGGACCGGCCTGAGCTTCCAGCCGCCGCGGATGAGCTCGGAAGCGAGCCAATCGAGCAGCTCGGGATGGGACGGCTTCGCGCCTTGGACGCCGAGATCGTTGGGGGTCGCGACCAGACCTTCGCCGAAGTGGTGCTGCCAGAGCCGGTTCACGATCACGCGGGCGAGCAGATGGCCGGCACCCGCATCCGCGTCGGTCATCCAGTTCGCCAAGGTGCGCCGACGTCCCGAGAAGCGCGCGCCAGCCGGCGGCCGCCACGCCCACCGCGGATCCGGGTCCGCGCCGCGGCCGACGACCTCGAGGAACCCGGGCGTGGCCACGCCGCGCTTCAGGTCTGTGCTGCCGCGCTGTAGGAAGTGCGTCTCGGGCAAGAAATCGGCGCCCTGCGTGTGCATCCGCACCGCCGGATAGCCCTCGGCGCAGACGAGCACCTTGGTGAGCGCGGGCTTCGGCGCCCGGCGCGAATGCTCCTCGACCGCTTCGTGGACCGCGCGCCAGCCGGGTTCGGACCGCTTCCACCAACCGAGGAGCGCGCCGCGTTCGGCGGTGGTGAGCGCGGCTCGGGATGCTCCGGTCTCACGCAGCTTGGCGAACGCCGCCGCGACGTCGGCGGGCAGCGCGCCGTCGTCGGGAGCCGCATCGGTCGCCGTGGTCACCGAGATCCGCGGACGTCCGATGTTGTGGCGCGTGTTGAGCGCGAACTCGAGCCGGACCTCGATGCGTGTGCCGTCACCGGATCCCACGGGATGCTCCAGGTCGAACACCGCCGCGTGGTCCTTGCCGAACTTCGGGTCCACGGCCCAGCCGGTCTTCGGATTGTCATCGATGGCGGATGCCGCGGACAACGATCCGGCATCCTGCTGGAAGGTGGCGCGGGCGCGGACGAGCTTGATCTCGTTCGTATCGCCACCGGCCACCGGCGAAACGAACACCCGGACGCGGCTGAGCCCGATGTTCCCGTTGTCGGCGCGGCCGGGGCCGCCCTGAGGCAAGCTGGGATGCGCGAACGCTTCGACACGGACCGCGCGGATCCCGGCGGTCCGCGAGACGGCGACGAAAGAGTAGGTGTCCGAATCGCCGTTCTTGCCCTCGGCAAGATACGAGCCGTCGTCGAGCTTGCGGAAGGTCGCGCCGGCCTTGGACGTCAACGAGACCGGGTCGAGCAGTTCCCATCGCGAGGCTGGCGCTGCAGCGGCGCCCGACGCCTGCCAAGCCTCGAACTTCGCGGGCAGGTCGCGCTCTTCGTACGCTTTCTCGGCGGCGACCCGCGGCGCGTGGGCCTCGTCGAAGACCAGCTTCGCCCGTCGTGTGACATCGGGCTGGAGGTCGAGCTCCAGCTCGCTCCGCACGGTCGTGGTGAAGGTCGAGAGCATCCGGTAGTAATCGCGCGTCGGGATCGGGTCGAACTTGTGGTCGTGGCAGCGCGCGCAGCCGATGGTGAGGCCGAGCATCGCCGTCCCCGTCGTCGCGAGCATGTCGTCCAGCGCGTCGTAGCGGGTGCGCTCGACCTCGTTGGCGGTGATCTGCGTGGGGAAGACGCCGGCGCCGAGGAATCCCGTGGCCATCAGCGCGAGCGGGTCCTCGGGAGCGAACTCGTCGCCGGCGATCTGCCAGCGCACGAACTGGTCGTACGGCATGTCGGAGTTCAGCGCCTTGATGACGAAATCGCGGAAATGGTACGCGCCGGGCCGGTCGTAATCGTGCTCGAAGCCCGAGCTCTCGGCGAAGCGCGCGACGTCCATCCAGTGCCGCGCCCAGCGCTCGCCGTGCCGCGGGCTCTCGAGCAGGCGGTCCACGACCTTCGACCACGCACCGGGCGAACGATCGCGCTCGAAGGCCTCGACCTCCTCCGGCGTCGGCGGCAGTCCGAGCAGATCGAACGACGCGCGGCGGATCAGGGTCCGGCGGTCCGCCGGCGGGACAGGCTTCGTGCCGCGCTCGTTGCCGGCCGCGACCAGGTCCACGGCGTTGCCGCGTCCACCGCGGGGCCGGGCGTCCGCGGCGACCGCAGGCGGACGGAGCGGACGGAACGCCCACCATTCACGGTCGCTCGCGGTGATGCTGCCGCGGTCCTTCTTGGCCGGCGCCTTGCCCTCGACGAGCGGTGCGTCGTACGGCGCGCCGTCGTTGATCCAAGCGGCGAGCTTCGCGACCGCGTCGTCCGGCAACTTGTCGCCCTTGGACGGCATATGCGGCTCCTTGGCGTGCGAGACCAGTTGGAGCAGACGGCTCGAACGGGAGTCGTACAACGCGACGACCGGTCCTTCGGCGCCGCCTTTGACCAGCCCTTCACGCGTGGTGAGGTCCAGCTCTCCCTTGGTCTGCTCGCCGCCGTGGCACTTCAGGCAATGCGCCGTCAGCAGCGGACGCACCTGGGTCCGGAAGGTCTCGAGGCCGCGGGCCAGGCGCTCGGCGTGGTCGGACGGCAAAGCCGCGGCCGCGGCGGACCAGCAGGTCAGCGCAGAGAGAAGGAGAAGAG
>JBBRQL010000259.1:0-5710 GCA_038226425.1 Verrucomicrobiota bacterium | reverse complement strand
GGTGCGGCCCTACGATTCTCCCTCTCCCGGACGGAGAGATTCTACGTCCACGAAATTCCGCGGATCGCACCACGAACCGGAACGGGCCAGGAGCGCGGGCGGCCCGCCCGCGTGTTGCTGGCCGCCACGAGATACGCGCGGGCGAGCCGCCCGCACTCCTGTGCGGTTCATGGGTAGGGGGATGCTACCGGATGTCGTCGGTGCATCTGGTCTTTCGGAATGGATCGCATAGCCGGCAAGGCTGCTCCTGCTTTCCTGCTTTCCAGATTGAATCTCAGGACGCTGTCCGGATCTCCCGTTGCTGGCCCCGGTGCGGCCCGCCATGCTCGGGCGCGTGAAGAAGTCCGTCCTTTCCTTCGCCTTCGCGGCGCTCGCCGCCGGGTGCGCGCCCAGCTACGTGAACCTCACGCCGCGAACGGTGCCGCCGGCGCCGGAGAACGTGCATCTGTTCGAGGTCCAGTGGTCCAGCCCGCGCACGGGCGCCAACAACCCCGACGTCCGCGCCTACGTCACCATCGGCACGAACTTCTTCCCGATGGCGCGCATCCCGAACACCACCGACCGATGGGAAGCCAAGGTGCCGCTGCCGCCGGACGCCACCTCGGTGCCGTACCGCTACCGATTCGACTACACCTATCCCGGCACGCCCCAGCGGGTGTCGGCCAGCGACCGTTCGCAGGAATACTTCCTCCGCCTGCCGCGCAAGTGAGCCACCGGGCCGCGCGATGACGTGCGTCATCTTCAACCCCACCGCCCGCGGGGACAAAGCGCGCCGCTTCCGGTCCCGCTTGGCCGAGCTCGGGCCCGGCGTCCAGCTCATCCCCACCGCCGGTCCCGACACCGCGCCCGAGCAAGCGGCGACCGCGGTCGAGGCCGGTTGCACCACGCTCGTCGCCGCTGGAGGCGACGGCACCGTGAACCAGGTGCTCAACGGCCTCGTGGCCGCGCGCGACGGCTTGGCCAAGGCGCGTCTCGCCGTCCTGCCGCTGGGCACGGTCAACGTGTTCTCCAAGGAGCTCGGGATCCCGACGGACCTCGCCGGCGCGTGGCGGGTCGTCCAAGCGGGGCACGAGCGGCGGATCGACCTGCCCATGGCGGAGTCCGGTCCGGAAGGCCGGCGCGAGCGGCGGTGCTTCGCGCAGATGGCCGGCGCCGGTCTGGATTCCCGGGCGCTCGACCTCGTCGATTGGGAGCTGAAGAAGAAGTTCGGCGTGCTCGCCTACGTCTGGGCTGCCTTGTTGGCGATGCGCGGGCCGCGTCCGGAGGTCACCATCGAGGCGGGAGGACGTTCGGTCACCGGCCACTTGGTCTGCGTGGGCAACGGTCGCTTCCTGGGCGGACGCTATCCGGTCTTCCCCCACGCCAGCATGGAGGACGGGAAGCTCGACGCGATGATCGTCCCTCGGATGACCTGGGCGGTCGCGTTGAAGGTGTGCGTCGCGCTCGGACTCGGTCGCTTCGCGGATTCTCCGGACGCGGTGCATCTTTCGGCCGCGACGATGACGATGACTTCGGCGACCCCGATGCCGTTCCATCTTGAAGGCGACAACGTGGGGTCTTTGCCGGCGACCTTCACGCTGCAGCCGCGGGTGCTGCGCGTCGTCGTGCCGGGTTGATGTTGCTCGGGAAAGGCGGCCACGCGCCGCGCCAGTGTCACTTCGTTTTCGCCGCGGCGCGTTCCAGCGCCTTGACCATGCCGTCGAGGTTGTGCGGCTTGGCCTCGGCGGTCGGCTCCAGGCCGAGGGCGGCGAGCGCCTTGCTCGTCTCGGGCCCGATGGAGAGCGTCTTGAGCGACGGGAACTTCTTGAGCAGGGCCGGCAGATCGAAGCGCGCGTGGAAGTTCTCGACCGTCGAGGCGCTGGTGAACGTGACCCAGTCCGCGCCCTCCTCGACGAGCTTCGCGGCGGCTCCGGTCAGGTCTTCGGTCTCCGGAACGGTGCGGTAGCAGGCGACGTCGTCCACGATCCCGCCGAGCTCCTCGAGCTTGGCGACGAGGTCCGGGTTGGCCACCTCGGCGCGGAGGCAGAGGATGCGCAGGTTCTCCACGTCGTCCACCTTGGCGATCGCGGCGGCGATCTTGGACGCGACGTATTCCTCCGGCATCGCGTCCACCGCGAGATGCAGCTCCTTCAGCTTGGCCGCGGTGGCCGGCCCGACGGCGGCGAAGCGCAACCGGCCGATCAAGCGGATGTCGTCGAACGCCTTGAAGAAGTACTCGAAGAACGCTGTGACGCCGTTCGGCGAGGTGAACACGACCCAGTCGTATCCCCCGAGGCCGCCCATCGCCTCGACCAAGGGCTGGAGGTCTTCAGGCGGGACCACCTTGATGGTCGGGATCTCCATCACCTCCGCGCCCCGCTCGGCGAGTTGGCGGCTGAGCTGGCTCGCCTGCTCGCGCGTGCGCGTCACCACGACGCGTCTGCCGAAGAGCGGCCGTCGCTCGAACCAGTTGAGCTTCTTCCGCAACGACACGACGTCGCCGATGATGGTGACGGCGGGCGCGGTGAACTTCTCGGCGTCCACCACGTCGGCGATGGTCGCCAGCGTGCCGACGATCGTCTTCTGCCGGCCGGTCGTGCCCCAGCGGACCATGGCGACCGGCGTCTTGGCCGCCATGCGGTTCGCGACCAGTTCCGCCGCGATCTGGCGGATGCGCTCGACGCCCATGAGCACGACCTTGGTGCCGGGCATGCGCGCGATCTGCGCCCAATCGAGACCGGACTCCGGCTTGGCCGGGTCCTCGTGTCCGGTGATGACCTGGTAGGTGGAGCAGAAATCGCGGTGCGTGACCGGTATGCCCGCGTAGTTGGGCGCGGCGACGGTGGAGGAGATCCCGGGCACGACCTCGAAGGGCACGCCGGCATCCGCGAGCTCTTCGGCCTCCTCGCCGCCCCGGCCGAAGATGTAGGGGTCGCCGCCCTTGAGCCGCACGACGGTCTTGCCTTCCTTGGCCTTGGCGACGAGCAGCTGGTTGAGGTCCTCCTGCGGGATGGCGTGGTCGCGCGAGCGCTTGCCGCCGTAGATCATCTCGGCGGTCTTCGGCGCGAGGCGGAGCAGGTCGGGGTTCACCAGCGCGTCGTACACCACGACATCCGCGCGGCCGAGCAGCTCGGCGCCGCGGACGGTGAGCAATCCGGCGTCGCCCGGACCGGCGCCGACGAGGTGGACGGTTCCCGTGTGCTTCATGAGCGGCGGACCGTAGGAGGATGGCCGCGCGGGCTCAAACTTTCTTCCGGGCCGGCAACGCGGGCTTGTCGCCCGCGCCTCCGGGACTACATTCCCGCGCCACGTCCAAGATGCAGCCCGCCCGCAATTCGCTCAAGCTCGTCGCCTGCACGCACTGCGGTGCGAAGGTGTTCATCTCCGGCGACCTCGCGCCGCTCGAGAAGACGCCATGCACTAAGTGCGCCGTGCCCATCATGATGCCGATGCAGCTGCGGCAGTTCGAGCTGCGCTCCGAGATCGCGTCGGGCGGCATGGGCACGGTCTACAACGCCTACGACACCACGCTCGGCCGCATCGTGGCGGTAAAGCTGATGAAGGTGGAGATCGCGCAGGACGAGGATTCCGTGGACGCCTTCGCCGCCGAGGCCCGCGCCTGCGCCGCGCTGAACCACACGAACATCATCCACATCTACACCTTCGACCAGGAAGGCCCGCACAAGTACCTGGTCATGGAGCTCGCCGACGCCGGCGACTTGGACGGGCGGATCGAGAAGTCCAAGCGCGTTCCGGAGCTCGACGTGCTCGACATCGGGATCAAGGTCACCAGCGCGTTGGCGACGGCGCTCAAGCACGGCCTGCTCCACCTCGACATCAAGCCGGGCAACATCCTCTTCAACTCCGACGGCGAGCCCAAGCTGGTCGACTTCGGCCTCGCGCGGAAGACGGACGCCGAGAAGGACAACTACGCCCCGGTGTTCGGCACGCCTTACTACATCGCGCCGGAACGTGTGCAGCAGACCGGGGAAAGCTTCCTGAGCGACATGTACTCGCTCGCCGGCACGCTTTACCACGCGCTCGTGGGACATGTGCCGTTCGAGGCGGCCACCGTGGACGAGGTGGTCGCGGCGCAGATCCAGACACAGCTGACGCCGGCCCATGTCGCCGTTCCCGACATCTCGGTCCCGACCAGCGAGGCGCTCTCGAAGGCGATGGCGAAGAACCCGGCCGAACGCCACGGAAGCTACGAGGAGTTCCGGATGGCGCTCGAATCCGCTCGCAGCCAGCTGCTCGTCCGGCAGCTCACCGGCCAGCCGGCCGGCGGTGCCGACGCCCCGGCCCGCGAAGGCAAGAGCTGGTGGCGGCGCTGATGCCTTGAAGAGCCGGTTTTCCTCTTCTTCCTCGTTCCCTTGATCCGGGCCCGGGCGACACGGGTGCCTTGCGAAGGTCGGCGCCGGACCCCTCCCGAAGGTCGATCAGAAGTGGCGGACAGAAGTGGGGAATCGGGACCGAAGCGCCCCGTTCTCCCGCATGCCTGACGCTGGCTGTCTTGTCAGTGGGCACGCATCGGGCCTGTTCCGTCTGTCGGTCCGGCCTCGGATGCTCCAGCGCCGCCCTTCGATCCTCCCTCTCCCAGCGGGAGAGGGCCGGGGTGAGGGAGAAAGGAGCGTGCAAACCCATGGCACCACGAAGGGCGGGCGGCCTTCCCCCTCACCCTGACCCTCTCCCTCCGGGAGAGGGGAAAGCCGTCGGATGCCGTCGGTGCATCGGTTGCCCGTCCGGCCAGATCCGCGCCTGGGAACACTCCCGCGGCACCACTTCGCGAGTGTCCGCCATTTCTGATCGCCCCCGTCTGCTCCCAGCCCCTCTTGCATCGCCGTCGTTCCGGACCATGCTCCGCGCGCCGATGGACACCGATCTCTCCGACGCCACGCTCGTGCTCGCGGGCCACGGTTCGACGCTGAACGCCGATTCCGCCGCGCCGACCTTCCAGCACGCCGACGAGCTGCGCCGCCGCGGGGTCTTCGCGCAGGTCATCGAATGTTTCTGGAAGGAGCATCCGACCTTCGCCGGTGTGTTGCGCGGCGCGACCACGCCACGGGTCTTCGTCGTGCCGCTGTTCATCAGCGAAGGCTACTTCACCGAGCAGGTCATCCCGCGCGAGCTCGGCTTCTGCAAGAACGGCGAGACCGGTTTCCCGCGCGTCCAACGGCGCGGCGCGCAGACGCTCCACTACTGCGGACCGGTCGGCACCCACGCGAGCATGACCGAGGTGGTCCTCGCCCGCGCCCGCGACGTGGTGGCGCAGCATCCGGCGCCGGACGGCAGCCGCCCGGGGCCGGACCGCACGACGCTCTTCATCGCCGGCCACGGCACCGGCAACAACGAGAACTCCCGCAAAGCCATCGAGCACCAGGTCGCGCTCATCGCCGGCCGAGGGATCTATGCGGCGACGCACGCGCTCTTCATGGAGGAGGACCCGCGCATCGGCGATTGTTACGCGATGGCCAGGACGGACGATCTTGTGGTGGTGCCGTTCTTCATCAGCGACGGGTTGCACAGCCACGAGGACATCCCGGTGATGCTCGGCGAACCGGAGGCGGAGGTGCAGGCGCGCTTCAAGTCCGGCCGGCCGACCTGGCCGAACCCCGGCCTCAAACACGGCAAGCGCGTCTGGTACTCCCCGAGTATCGGCGGCGAGCCGCATGTCTCCGACGTCATCCTGGAACGCGTCCGCGAGATGGCCTCGGTGGCGCCGGTCTGAAGG
>JBBRQL010000258.1:0-5757 GCA_038226425.1 Verrucomicrobiota bacterium | reverse complement strand
CTCGGTCTGACCGGTGCCTCGGGACTCACCGGCGCTGCGGGCGCCGCCGGACTCAACGGTGCTGTCGGTGCGATCGGACCTGCCGGTTCCATCGGCCTCACAGGACCCAGCGGCCCTATCGGCGTGTCAGGCTTGACCGGCGCCATCGGACCCGCAGGCCCTCTCGGTCTGACCGGTGCCTCGGGACTCACCGGCGCTGCGGGCGCCGCCGGACTCAACGGTGCTGTCGGTGCGATCGGACCTGCCGGTTCCATCGGCCTCACAGGTCTCACCGGTGCCGTCGGTCCTCAGGGCTTGACCGGCCTCACGGGCCTCACAGGTTCAGCTGGAGCCGCCGGTCCTCAAGGCTCGATCGGTCTGACCGGCGGGACGGGCTTGACTGGAGCCGTCGGTCCCGCAGGCCCTCTCGGTCTGACCGGTGCCACGGGACTCACCGGCGCCGCCGGACCTGCCGGTTCCATCGGCCTCACCGGCCTCACCGGTTCAACTGGCGCGACCGGTGCCACCGGGGCCGATGGCATCGCTGGAGTCGCCGGGGCCACAGGGCCGACCGGCGCGACCGGACCCGCCGGGCCGGGCGGTTCGTCGCAGTACGCGCAGATCTTCAACCTCAGCGCGCAGGTCGTGGCTCTCGACGCCTCGGTGACGTTCACCGACAACGGCGTCCGCACCGCGGGCATCACCCACGTGCTCGGCAGCGCGTCCATCGTCATCGTCAACGCCGGCGACTACGTCGTCGGCTTCTCGGTGTCCGGGACGGAGCCCAACCAGTTCGCGTTCTTCGTGGACGGCACGGTCGCTGCCGGCACCACCTTCGGGTCCGGCGCCGGCACGCAGCAGAACTCCGGGCAAGCCATCCTCACCCTCGGCGCCGGCGCCGTGCTCACGCTCCGCAACCACACCTCGGCCGCCGCCGTCACCTTGGCCGCCGCGCCGCCCATCGGCGGCACCTCCCCCGCGGTGAACGCCTCGGTGCTCATCCAGCGGCTGAACTGACCGGACCCCGCCCTCATGGACCACGCACCCGGTCTCCTGCGGAAGCTGGACGCCTACTGGCGGGCGGGGAACTACCTCTCGGTCGGGCAGATCTATCTGCTCGCGAACCCGCTGCTCCGCGAGCCGCTCGCGCTCGCGCACATCAAGCCCCGTCTGCTCGGCCACTGGGGCACGACGCCGGGATTGAACTTCATCTACGCCCACCTGAACCGCCTGATCCTGGAGCGCGACCTCGACGTGCTCTTCGTCGCCGGCCCCGGCCACGGAGGTCCGGGAGTGGTGGCCAACACCTACCTCGAAGGCACCTACAGCGAGGTCTATCCGGCGGTCTCGCAGGACGCCGCCGGGATGGCGCGCCTGTTCAAGCAGTTCTCCTTCCCCGGCGGGATCCCGAGCCATGTCTCCCCCGGCACGCCCGGATCGATCCACGAGGGCGGCGAGCTCGGCTACTCGTTGTCGCACGCGTTCGGCGCGGCGTTCGACAACCCCGACCTGCTCGTGGCCTGCGTGGTCGGCGACGGTGAGGCGGAGACCGGTCCGCTGGCCACCAGCTGGCACTCAAACAAGTTCCTAAACCCCGTCCATGACGGCGCGGTCCTGCCCATCCTGCATCTCAACGGGTACAAGATCGCCGGCCCGACCGTGCTGGCCCGGATCCCGCGCGAGGAGCTCGACGCGCTCTTCATCGGGCTCGGCTACGCGCCGCACCACGTCGAGGGCGAAGACCCGATGACGATGCACGCGCTCATGGCGTCCACGCTCGACACCGTCGCCGAGCAGATCCGGCGCATCCAGGTCGAGGCGCGGACCCACGGCTTCAAGAAGCGTCCGCGCTGGCCGATGATCATCCTGCGCTCGCCGAAAGGCTGGACCGGCCCGAAGCACGTCGACGGCCTGCGCACCGAAGGATCCTTCCGCTCCCACCAGGTGCCGATGGGCGACATGCGGCACCCCGGACACCTGGCGGTGCTCGCGGGATGGCTCGAGAGCTATCGGCCGCACGAGCTCTTCGACGTCGACGGACGGCTCGTCCCCGAGCTCGCGGAGCTGGCGCCGCGCGGCGACCGGCGCATGGGCGCGAACCCGCACGCCAACGGCGGCCTGCTGCTGCGCGACCTGCGGATGCCGGATTTCCGCGACCACGCCGTGGACGTCCCCTCGCCCGGCGCCATCGATGCCGAGGCGACCCGCGTGCAGGGCGGGTTCATCCGCGACATCGTGCGCCTGAACCCGGTGAACTTCCGCGTCTTCAGCCCGGACGAGACGACCTCGAACCGTTGGGGCGCCGTCTTCGAGGCGACCGACCGCTGCTCCACCGCGGAGATCCTCGACGACGACGAACACGTCGGTCCCGACGGCCGGGTCATGGAGATGCTGAGCGAGCACCAGTGCGAAGGCTGGCTGGAAGGCTACCTGCTCACCGGCCGGCACGGGTTCTTCAGCTGCTACGAGGCCTTCATCCACATCGTCGACTCGATGTTCAACCAGCACGCCAAGTGGCTGGATGTCGCCCACGGGATCCCGTGGCGGCGGCCGGTGGCCTCGCTCAACTACCTGCTCTCGTCGCACGTGTGGCGACAGGACCACAACGGCTTCAGCCACCAGGACCCCGGGTTCATCGACCACGTCGTGGACAAGAAGGCCCGCGTGGTCCGCGTCTACCTGCCGCCCGACGCGAACACGCTGCTCTCGGTCACCGACCACTGCCTGCGCAGCCGCGGCTACGTGAACGTCGTGGTCGCCGGCAAACAGCCTTCGCCGCAGTGGCTGCACCTCGACGCCGCGGTGGCGCACTGCATCGCGGGGATCGGGACCTGGGCCTGGGCCGGCGACGAGCGCGAAGGTGGACCTGACGTCGTGATGGCCTGCGCCGGCGACGTGCCGACGCTCGAGACCTTGGCGGCCGTCTCCATCCTGCGCGACCACCTGCCGGCGTTGCGGGTCCGCGTGGTCAACGTCGTCGACCTCATGCGGCTCCAGCCGAAGAGCGAGCATCCGCACGGGCTGGACGACGCCGCGTTCGACGCGCTCTTCACCGTCGACAAACCGGTCATCTTCGCCTTCCACGGCTATCCGTCGCTGATCCATCAGCTGACCTATCGCCGCACCAACCACCACGAGATCCACGTCCGCGGCTACAAGGAGGAAGGCACGGTCACCACGCCGTTCGACATGACGGTGCTGAACGACATGGACCGCTTCCATCTGGTGATGGACGTCATCGACCGCGTGCCCGCGACCGGTCCCGAAGGGCAGGCGCTCCGGCGCCGGCTCGTCGAGAAGCGTGCCGAGCACCGAAGCTACATCGACGAGCACGGGCAGGACCTGCCGGAGATCCTCCGCTGGCGCTGGGGCGTCCACGGGCACCCGCTCACGCCGCCCGACGCGGGGTGAGGCCCGACCTCGCTCGTGTCGCACGGCGCCGGATCGGCGCGGCCGATCCGGCGTCGGAGGGAGGCGGCCTGGCGCCGCCCCGCGCAGGTTCACTCCTTGATGCTGATGTTGTTCTGGACCTCTTTCACATTGGCAACCTTCCCGGCGAGCTCACCGGCGCGGGCCTTCTGGTCCCGGTTGTTCACGAAGCCGCTCAGCTGCACCACGCCCTTGAACGTCACCACGTTCACGTCGTCGTACTTGAAGCGCGTGTCGGCGCCCAAGGCGCTCTTCACGTCGGAGGAGAGGCCGTGGTCGTCGATGACTTCGCCGGTGCTCTGCTTGTAGCGGCTGCCGGTCGTGCAGCCCGTCGGGCCGGAGAGCAGCGGGATGGCGCACAACGCGGCGGCGAGGACCCAGGTGCGGACCATGGTGCCGGAGGAGTTCTTGGAGAATTTCATGATGTTCAGTTCGGTGGTGGTGTTCGGAGGTCCGCGGCCCCGCGGTGGCCACGATCGTGGCCGTTGCGGGTGCGGACCCCCTGAAGATCACATCCACCGCCCGCCGCGACCATGGGGTCTTCACCCCGCGTCGGGAACGGCCTCGTCGCCTTCCATACGGGCTAGACCCCATATCAGGGGGCCGTGCCGGAACTTAACTTGAAGGAGCTGAAAGCGGGTCCCGGTCGCTGGATATATCCGGTGAGACCGCCGAAAGGACCGCTCCGACAGCTTCGACAAGACCACTGGAGACGACCGCCATGCTGCACAACACCAAGGAACTCTACGGCCTCAAGCTCACCGCGACCGACGGCGAGATCGGCCACGTGAAGGACTTCTACATCGACGACAAGTCGTGGGCCGTCCGCTACATCATCGTCGACACCGGGAGCTGGTTGAGCAGCCGGCTCGTGCTGGTCTCGCCCCGGACCTTCGGCAAGCTCGACACCGCCAGCAAGTGCCTGCGCGTCGCGCTCACCAAGAAGCAGATCGAGGACAGCCCTTCGATCGACACGCATCTCCCGGTCTCGCGGCAGTATGAGCAGGAGTACTACCGCTACTACGGTTGGCCCGGCTATTGGGAGAGCACCGGCTTCTGGGGCGTCTCCGACTATCCGCCGGTCTCGCCGATGGCCGCGCCGGACAGCCAGGCCCACCACGGCCACAACCAGCGCGAGGACATCCATCTCCGGAGCGCCAAGGCCGTGAACGGCTACGCCATCGAGGCGTCCGACGGCACGCTCGGCTCGGTGAGCGGCTTCATGGTCGACGACCACGAATGGATGGTCCGGCAGATCGCGGTCGAGACGGGCCACTGGTACTCGGGCAAAGAGATCCTCATCGCGCCCAGCAAGGTCGAGCGCATCAGCTACAGCGACTCGAAGATGTTCGTCGACCTCACCAAGGCCGACCTCGAGCGGACCAAGGAGCACGCGGTCGCCCACGCGGCCTGATCCAACGGCCCGTCGGGATGGATCCGCTCACTGGATCCGTCCCGACGGCCGGCACCTCCTGCCGGGCGCCACCAGAAGTAGCGGTCATGGCTGCCGACGTAGCGCAGAGTTGCTCTCTTGCTGTGTCGCGGATTTGAGATCCGCAGACGCCGCCTACTTCCAAACTTTGAGGCTTCGTCGCACGCCCAGCCGAGTGCAACTCGGCGGAACAGCAGATTGCAAATCTGCGCTACATCCCGCCACGCCTCCGATCACTCGCCCTCCAACGACCGACCTTCTCCCTACCCATGCAGATCACATCCTCCGACGACCCAGGCGCGACCGGTCCGGCGACGCGGGACATGGTGCATCGCCGCACGCACGAGATGGCGGTCAGCGCCGGCCGCTCGCGGACGCAGATCACGCACTCCGACTATCTCCGGGCGCGGCGCGAACTGACCGGTGAATCGGATTTCTCCCGCCAGGACTCGGTGCTCGACGGCTCGACGCGGTGAGTTCCGCCCCGGCCGGCGAGGATGCGATCCGAAGTCGCGGAAACCCGCGGAGCGATGCCGCCGGCGTGTTGTCCGGCCCGGAACTGGCCGGACGGACAACCGATCCACCGACGACAGCCGTCGGCTTTCCCCTACCCACGGACCGTTCGTTCTCCGCGAGGTCTTGGAGTGCGACGGCGGAGCGGAGCGGAGCTGCCGCTTTCGGCGAGGCCTAAAGGCATGGCTGCATTTGACCGGTTGGCGATGCCCTCGGCGCGAAGAAAGCGGTGGCAAGCCACACGCACTCCAAGACGCTGGCGCGACGACGACGCCTCGATCCCGTTCATGGGCACATTCCGTGAGCCGCAGCGGATCATGGAGACTCTCCACGGACCGTTCGTTCTCCGCGAGGTTTTGGAGCAATGGTGTTAGCCGGCAAGGGAGAAGTGGGGATGTTTGAGG
>JBBRQL010000257.1:0-5784 GCA_038226425.1 Verrucomicrobiota bacterium | reverse complement strand
GCCTCCGCGCAGTTCCGCGACTACGGCGCCACGACGTCCACGGCGACCGTCCCGTTCGTGCGCGACCGCGAGCCGATGGGCCCGACCAGCCGCCGCACAGGGCTCGTGTTCTCGGAGATCATGTACCATCCGAAGCCCGCCGCGGACGCGACGGACGAGCCCGAGTTCATCGAGATCCACAACGCCGACTCGATCTTCGAGGACATCGGCGGCTGGCGGCTGAAGGGCGGCGTGGACTTCACCTTCCCGGCCGGTTATCGGCTGCCGGCCGGCGCGGTGGTGGTCGTCGCCTCGGATCCTGCGAAGCTGAAGGCCGCCCACGGCATCACCAACGTGGTCGGGCCCTTCACCGGCTCGCTCGGCAACTCGGGCGACACGCTCCAGCTCACCGACGCGAGCGGCGCTATCAAGCTCGACCTTAGCTACCGCACGCGTGCTCCGTGGCCGGTCGCGGCCGACGGCGCGGGCCACTCGCTCGCCTTGCGCAACCCGAGCTACGGCGAGGCCGATCCTCGCGCATGGGGCCAGAGCGAAGTGTCCGGCGGTTCGCCGGGCCGGCTCGAGACCCTCGCGCCCAACCCTTATCGCGGCGTGGTCATCAACGAGGTCCTCGCCCACACCGACCTTCCGCAGCTGGACTACGTCGAGCTCCACAACCGCACCGGCGCTCCGGTCGATATCGGCGGCTGCTTCCTCACCGACGACGTCGCGACCAACAAGTTCCGCCTGCCCGCGGGCACCACGATCCCGGCGCGCGGCTTCCTCGCCTTCGACGAGACGCAGCTCGGCTTCCGCCTTGATGCCGCCGGCGAGACCGTCCTCCTGATCAACCCCGATGCGACGCGCGTGATCGACATCGTGCGCTTCGGCGCGCAGGAGAACGGCGTCGCCTCCGGGCGCTCGCCGGATGGTGCCGACACCTTCCGCCGCCTCGGCCGCCCGACACCCGGCGCACCAAACGCACCGCGGCGGCTGGACGACATCGTCATCAACGAGCTGATGTACGCGCCGATCAGCGGCGACAACGCCGACGAGTACGTCGAGCTGTTCAACCGCGGCACGGCCACCGTCGATCTTTCCGGCTGGAAGTTCGTCGACGGGATCGACCTCAAGTTCCCGGCCGGGACCACCATCGCGGCGGGCGGCTACCTCGTCGTCGCGAAAGATTCAGCGCGCTTGTTGGGGAACTATCCCCAGCTCAACGCCGCCAACCTGCGCGGCGACTACAAAGGTTCGCTCAAGGATTCCGGCGACCACGTCGCGCTCGCCAAGCCGGACGACATCGTGAGCACGAACGCCTTCGGCGAGCTCTCCACCAACGTGATCCACATCGTCGTCTCGGAGGTGGCCTACGGCACCGGTCTCCGCTGGAGCCCGTATGCTTCCGGAGGAGGCTCCAGCCTGGAGCTCATCGACCCGCGCGCCGATCCGTTGCGCGCCGCGAGCTGGGCGGCCTCGGATGAATCGCAGAAGAGCCAGTGGACCACCGTCTCGACGACCGGGAAGCTGGACAACGGCGCGGCCGACTACCCGCCCAACCGTCTGCACATATCGATGCTCGGCGGCACCGGCGAAGCGCTGGTGGACGACGTCGAGGTCTTCAAGGTCACGACCGACGGCTCGGTCACCAACCTGGTCCGCAACCCCGATTTCGAGACCGGAACCGGAACCTTGGCGACCAGCTGGGCCTTCAACGGCAACCACAGCACCTCCGGCGCGGACGCCGTCAACCCCATCGCCGGCACGCGCAGCCTCCACATCCGCGGCCAAGGCGACGGCGACACCGGCATCAACAGCATCCGCACCGCGCTCGCCAGCGGCCTCACCGTCGGCAGCACCGCGACCATCAGCGCCAAGGCCCGCTGGATCGCCGGCGTGCCGGAGGTGCTCTTCAAGCTGCGCGGCGCGTGGCTCGACCTCGGCGCGCGCCTGCCCGTGCCGAAGAACCTCGGCACGCCCGGCCTGCCGAACAGCCGCGCCGTCCCGAACGCGGGCCCCGCCATCTACGACGTCGCGCACACGCCGGCCTTGCCCCGCGCCAACGAGGCCGTCGTCGTCACCTGCCGCGTCTCGGACGCCGACGGCATCGCCTCCGTGAGCCTGCGCGTTCGCGTCGATCCCGCGGCCTTGCTCACCACCGTCGCCATGCGCGACGACGGGACCGGCGGCGACGCGGCGGCCGGTGACGGGATCTACTCCGCCACGATCTCGGGACGTGGCGCCGGTACGTTGGTCGCGTTCCGCGTCCAGGCGACCGACGCCGATGCCACGGCAGCGGCGACGACGACCTTCCCCGCCGCCGCGCCGGCGCAGGAGTGCCTTGTCCGCTGGGGCGAGACGGTCCCGGTGGGCAGCTTCGCCCATTACCATCTCTGGAACACGCAGGCCGTCGACGGCCAGCGCAGCAGCGCGCTCAACAACACCTACCGCGACTCCACGCTCGTCTACGGCGATTTCCGCGTCGTCTACAACGTGGGCTTCCGCGACAAGGGCAGCCCGTTCCACGGCGGCGGCGGCAGCTTCGCGCTGACCAACCCGGACGACGAACCTCTGCTGGGTGTGACCGACCGCATCTTCCGCGCGACCGGCAACGGCGGTGCCGAGAGCACCGGTCTGCGCAACCAGCTCTGCACCTGGATCGGCAAGGAGATGGGCATCCCCTACCTGCATTCGCATTACATGCAGCTCTGGAGGAACGGCGGCCAGTTCTACAACCTCACGCAGGACGAGGAGGTGCCGACCGCCGATTACGCGAAGGCCTGGTTCCCGTCCGCCGACGAAGGCGACCACTACAAGATCGCCGTGTGGTTCGAGTTCCAGGACGACAACTCCACCTTCGGCCCGACCGGCGCGACGCTCGAATCCTTCAAGACCACCGGCGGCGCCTACAAGCTGCCGCGCTACCGCTTCAACTGGCAGACGCGCGGCTACCAGGGCACGGCCAACAACTACACGAACATCTTCGACCTGGTCGCCGCCGCCAACGACCCGTCGGCCAACAACACGCCCGCCGGCAACTACGTGCCGCGCCTGCTCAACCTCGTCGACATGGACGAGTGGATGCACGTCTTCGCCTACCACCGCGTGCTCGGGAACTGGGATTCCTACAGCTTCTCCGTCGGCCAGAACATGTACGCCTACAAGCTGCCCAGCGACCGCTGGAAACTCATGCCGTGGGACATCGACTTCACCCTCGGCGACGGCAACGGCGCGACCGACGGCCTCTGGGGCGGACAGGATCCGATGGTCAACCGCATGTACGACACGCCCGCCTTCCGTCGGATGCTCTGGCGCGCCTACCAGGACGCGCTCGCGGGCCCGCTGCAGGCGGAACGCTACTCGGAGGTGATCGCCGCACGGCGGTCCGTGCTGCTCAAGAACGGCATCGGCGGTCTCACCGCGCCGACCGCCGTGACCACCTACCTCGCCCAGCGCCGGGCCCACATCCAGACGCAGCTCAAGGCCAACGACGTCGCGCAGTTCAGCATCACCACCAGCAGCGGGAACAACTTCACCTCTACCGCGGCCACCGCGACGCTCACCGGCAAGGCGCCCTTCGCCGTCGCCGCCGTCAGGGTGAACGGCGCCCTGCTGCCCGCCATCTGGACCGACCAGAACTCGTACTCGGTCGCCGTGCCGCTCACCGCCGTCCGGAACGAGCTCGTGCTCACCGGCGTCGACCGTTCCGGCATCGCCGTGCCCGGCGCGTCCAAGAGCATCGTCGTGACCTACAACGGCGCGATCCCGCGCGCGCAGGACAACGTGGTGATCAACGAGATCCACTACAACCCGGCCGAGGCGAACGCGTCGTTCGTCGAGATCTTCAACAGGTCGGTCAACACGCCGTTCGACATCTCGGGCTTCTGGCTCGACGGGACGGGCTACACGTTCCCCGACGGATCCGTGATCGCGCCCGGGAAGTACGTCGTGCTGGCGAAGGACCGCGGCGCGTTCGCGCTCGCCCACGGCGCCGCCATCCCGGTGCTGGGCGAGTTCCCCGGCTCGCTCGACAACGGCGGCGAGCACCTGAAGCTGGTGCGGCCCGATCCGCTTCCCGGCGGCACGAACGACATCGTCATCGACGACGTGCGCTACGACGACCGCCTGCCCTGGCCCCCCGAGGCCGACGGCGCGGGCTCGTCGCTCCAGCTCATCGACCCGACCAGCGACACCTACCGCGCCGGCAACTGGGCCGCCGCCCCGACCAACGACGTGAACCGCGTCACCCCCGGCCGCGCCAACAGCGTGAAGGAAGGACTGCCCGCGTTCCCGCTCGTCTGGTTGAACGAGATGCTGCCCGACAACGTCGCCGGCCCGCTCGACAACACCGGCAAGAAGTCGCCCTTCATCGAGCTCTACAACTCGGACACCGCCGCCGTCGACTTGTCGGCCTTCTACCTCACCGACACCTACAACAACCTGACGCGCTGGCAGTTCCCGGCCGGCACCGTCATCGCGCCGAAGTCGTTCCTCGTCGTCTGGGCCGACGGCCGGCCGGAGCAGACCGCCGTGGGCGCGCCGCACACCAGCTTCCGTCTCGATCCGACCACCGGATCCATCGCGCTCGTCCGCATCCAGGGCTCGGGGTCCGTGGCCGCGGTGATGGACTATCTCGACTACCGGCAGCTGCCGACCGGTCGCAGCTTCGGATCGTATCCCGACGGTGAACCGCGCGCACGCCGGTCGTTCTACGCTGTCACCCCGGGCAAGCCCAACGATCCGGCGTTCCCCGAGGTGCGCGTCGTCATCAACGAGTTCATGGCCGGCAACACCTCGACGCTCGCCGACCCGGCGGACAAGAAGTTCGACGACTGGTTCGAGCTCTTCAACGCCGGCACCGTAGCCGTGGACCTCACCAGCTACCGGCTCACGGACAACCTCACGAACTCCACCCAGTTCGTCATCCCGCCCGGCGGATTCCTGCTGGTCTGGGCGGACGGCGACACCCAGCAGAACGTCGCCACCAACCGCGACCTGCACACCAATTTCAAGCTGTCGCTCATCGGCGAGCAGCTCGGTCTGTTCGGTCCGGACGGCGCGCTGGTCGACGGCTTCAGCTTCAGCGCGCAGACCAACGACGTGAGCCAGGGCCGCTATCCCGACGGCGAGGCCGGACCGTTCGTGAGTTTTGCCGCGCCCACGCCGCGCGGCCCGAACATCGTCAGCGGCGGCAACATCCCTCCGGTCCTCGCCGCCATCCCCGATCAGACGGTCCCGGAGCAGACACTCCTGTCCTTCAAGGCGGCTGCCACCGACGCGGACGCCGGACAAAAGCTCACCTACAGCCTCGGTGCCGACGCACCCGCCGGCGCGTCGATCGACGCGTTGACCGGAGCGTTCCTCTGGACGCCCGGCGAGGAGCAAGGGCCGGGCACGTTCACGTTCACCGTCCGCGCTACCGACAACGGCACTCCGCCGCGCAGCGCGTCGCAGCGCGTCAAGGTGACCGTGACCGAGGCGAACCGCGCGCCGCTGCTCGCGGCCATCCCTGACGCCACCGCCGCAGAAGGCTCGCGCCTGACGCTCACGTTCACCGCCACGGATCCCGACGTGCCGGCCAACAAGCTGACGTTTTCGCTCGATGCCGGAGCGCCTGCCGGAGCCCAGCTGGACACGACCACCGGGCTCTTCAACTGGACGCCGGACGAGAGCCAAGGCGGCAAGGTCTTCCCTGTCGTTGTCCGCGTGACCGACGACGGCACGCCGACCGGGAGCACGACCCGGACCTTCAACATCGCCGTCGACGAGGTGAACAACCCGCCCGTCGTCGCGCAGCTCGGCCCG
>JBBRQL010000256.1:0-5785 GCA_038226425.1 Verrucomicrobiota bacterium | reverse complement strand
GCAGTCACTCAGGAGCGCCGAGGCCAGGACCCGCGAGGAACTCCTCCGCGCCATCGCCTCAGCCTTGGCCTCCGTCACCGCCAAAGACGCCCAAAACTGGTTCGCCTCTTGCGGCTACAGTTTCATTTAAACCGCTCTAGACCGCTCCTTTCGACGGCTGCGAAGGGCCTCGCCCGTCGTCCATCGCGCGGCGTTCACACGCCTGCGCGCTCGACCTGCTCGTAGGCGTGGTTGAGCCACATCTTGACGCGCTGGCGTTCCAGGATGCCCAGGCCGGTGCCGTCGGTCGCGCTCCGGTTCTTCGCCGCCCAGAAGCTGGTGCTGCCGGCATCGATCTTGTTGATGACGGTCTCGTGCAGGCGACGGATCTGGACCACTTGGGCCCCGAGCGCCATGGCCGCCTCTTTGAGCCCCGATCGGTCGAGGATCCCGAAATCTTCGCCCCGGAGCTGGTTGAGCACGAGCACATGGCCCAGGCGCGCGCCGAAGCGGTCCAGGTGCTTCTTCAGGAGGTCGACCGAATCCTTGCCGGAATCCATCACGTGCCAATACGTCACGGTATAGCCGCTCTCTCCCGCCATCTCGAGCACACCGGACTCTTCCATCCAGCGGGTCAGCGGGTCATGCGTCTGCGCGGCGAGGTCCACCAGGATGCGTTTCTCCGGACTGGCGATCGCGGCCTCGACGATCGCGTCGAGGCTCTCGTAGCGGTCCACGATGACCGGCGACGCGTAGGCCGAGTAGAACCGCAGCAGGGAACCGTGCGAACGATCGGTATCGAAACCGAGGAAGGGGAGCTCCTTGTCGATGAGATACTGGGCGATGATCCGTGCGACCACGGATTTGCCGACGCCGCCTTTTTCGCCGCCGATGAGATGGATCTTGGCCATGATTGGGTTCCGGGGTTCCGGGGATCTGCAGGATGAGGGTGGCGGACGGCTCGCCCGACCGTCATGGCCGGGGTGGTGCTCGGGTCATTCGCACACCGGTTGCGGACGGTGGATGAGAGGTGGGCCGGAAGCCATGCAAAACGCGGAAGGTGCGCGCGGTGGCTGCTTTCCCCGGGCGCCAATGGACGCGGAAACGCGGCGGGAGTTGGTTGTCGGCGGCAGGGACGATCGCTTAGGTTGGCGCACCGCTTATGGCCACCATCGCGATCCTCGGCACGTTCGACACCAAAGGCGAAGAGCACGGCTACGTGGCCGGATTGATCCGCGCGCGCGGACACCAGACGCTCCTGATCGACGTCGGCTCCCTCGAAGTGCCGCGTCTCCAGCCCGACATCCCGCGCACCGAGATCACCTTGGCAGCCGGTGCGGACCTCGCGGCGATCGTCGCCAGACGGGACCGCGGCGAGGCGGTCGCCGCGATGACCAAAGGCGCGCCGGTCGTCTTGGCGCGTCTCCAGCGCGAAGGCCGTATCGACGGGGTGATCTCGCTGGGCGGCGGCGGCGGCACCGCCATCTGCACCGCCGCGATGCGCGCGCTGCCGGTCGGGTTCCCGAAGGTGATGGTCTCCACGCTCGCGAGCGGCAACACCGCGCCGTACGTCGGCGTGAAGGACATCGTGATGATGCCCAGCGTGGTGGATGTGGCGGGATTGAACCGCCTTTCGCGCAAGCTGCTCGCCCAGGCCGCTGGCGCGGTCTGCGGCATGGTCGAGGCGAAAATCCCGGACGACGCCGTGGACCGCCCGGTGGTCGTCGCGTCGCAGTTCGGCAACACGACGCCCTGCGTCACACATGCGCGCGGGCTGCTCGAGGCCGCGGGCTTCGAGGTCATGGTCTTCGCGGCCACCGGCAACGGCGGGTGCACGATGGAATCGCTCATCGGATCCGGCATCGCCGCCGGAGTGCTCGACGTCACGACGACCGAATGGGCCGACGAGATCGTGGGCGGCGTGCTGGGCGCGGGCCCGACGCGCTGCGAGGCCGCCGCGCGCCACGGCGTGCCCGCGGTCCTGGCGCCCGGTTGCCTCGACATGGTGAACTTCGGTGAACCGGCCGGCGTGCCGGCGAAGTTCGCGGGACGCCGCTTCTACCACCACAACGCCCAGGTCACGCTCATGCGCACCACGCCGGAAGAGTGCGCCCGTATCGGCCGCGTCCTCGCCGAGAAGTGCAATCTCTCGACCGGCCCCGTCTCGGTGCTCATCCCGCTCGGCGGCATTAGCGTCATCAGCGCGCCGGGACAGCCCTTCCACTGGCCCGAGGCCGATGCCGCGCTGTTCGACGGATGGAAGCGGAACCTCCGGCCGGGAATCCCGGTGATCGAGCACGAGGGCAACATCAACGACCCCGCCTTCGCCGCGCTGTGCGCCGGCGAACTGCTCAAGAACATCGCCGCGGCCTCCAAGGCCTGAGCCCGGCGCGATCCGGCCGGATCGTCACGGCGCCGACAGATACGCGAGCAGGTCGGCGGCCTCCTGCGCGGTGAGGTCGGCGAGCAGGCCCTCCGGCATCGCCGAAAGCGCCGCCTTGTCGTCCGCGACGACCTGCGACCGAGGCACGGTCACGACCTCGCCGGACTCCACACGGAGCCGCAGCTCTTTGTCGTCCGAAGCGACGACGAAACCGGCGCGACTTTCGCCGTCCTTGGTCTCGACCGAATGCAGCACGAACTCCGGCGCGATCGCCTTCGACGGCTCGACGATGTTCTCGAGCAACGCCGCGCGATCGAACTTCTTCCGCACCTCGGTGAGATCCGGGCCGTAGATGCGGCCTTGGCCGGAGACCACATGGCAGCGGGCGCATTGAGGTCCCGTCTCGCTGTGGAAAAGCGCCTTGCCCCGCCCCGGATCGCCCTTGAGGCCGAGGACTTCCTGCGGACCGAAGCCCGCGCCGAGTGTCCGGCGTCGCTCGCCCTGCGGGAGGAACCGCGCGAAGAGGTCGCGCGCGAACGCGTTGGTCGAGCCCTTCAACGAAGCGACCGCGTCGGCTGATCCTCCGGGAGCCTTCTGCGCCGACCGCAGCGCAGCGAGCGCGGCGCTGGTGGATCCCGGCGCCGGAGCCGGTCTCTCCGGCGCGGCCGCGAGCGATTCGATCCACGACGCGATGAGCCGCGACCCGAGGTCGTCGACCAGGCGCGAACCGATGTGCGGCATGTGACCCTGGCTTTCCGTGTTGATGCGGTACCAGAGCACGCTGCGTTCGGGACGGCCCGGGACGAGCACCCGCGCGTCGTCGAGGCCGAACGTGCCGCGCGTCGGCTTCTGGTCGACGACACGGAGGTCGCCGAGCTTCGCGTCGACGTTGAAGAAACTGGCGACCGACCCGCCGGCACCGAAGCGGTGGCAATGCGCGCAGTTCACGTGGAGCAACGAGCGCGCGCGCGCGTCGAGCGGGGCCGATGCGTCGTGGGGATCCGTCCAGCGCGTCACCGGGCCGGGAGGCTTTCCGTATGCGACCACCTCCGACGCCAGCAGCAGACGGAACGACGACGCCACCGGGGCAAGGCTCGTCTCCAGTTGCTCCGGGTTGAACGCGAGCACCGTTCCCGACCACGGGTTGTGGCAGCGCATGCATTCCGCGCGGCCCGCGAAACGCCACGGCTGCTCGCGTCGTCCGCCCGGGACGGCCGCATCGGCGATCTCCATCATCGTGTTCGCGCCGTTCGCGGGCACGAGGTCGGCGTCGGTCTGCGCGTCGTTCCAACGATAGGTGAACGCCTGCCATCCTTGTTCGTCGAGATGGAGCAGCTGCGTCTCGATCCGGCGCCGCGTCGCCGGCGCGCCGGACCGCATCTCGAGCGACAGGGTCTTCACCAGGACCGCGTCCTTGGGGAACCCGCCGTCCATGACCCGGTTTGTCCCCGGCACCGCGAGCCAGCGCTCGGTGGTCGCGTGGTCGTGCCACATCGCGGCGTTGATGGTGTACGGCTGGACCCCGGGCGAAGGAGCCTGTCTCGCGACGTCGCCGAAGATCCCTGTGGCCGACAGCTTCCGCGGGAAATCCGCCGGCGACGCGGCCTTGTCGTTGGGCACGAGGCGGTAGATGCCGGCCGTGGCGTTGTGGTCGAGCATCAGGATCTCGCCGTCCGGCGCCTCGGCGAAGCCGACGATCTGCACGGTCGTGTCGCACAGCTCCTCGCGCGACACGGCGCGCGGTCCGTCGTTGCGCAGCGCCCAGATCTTCCCCGTCGCGTAGTCGCCGTAGATGTACGCGCCCTGCAGCCGGGGCATCCGTTTGCCGCGGTAGAACAATCCGCCGGTGATGCTCGACGCCTCGCTGTGCGGATGCGCCGCGATGGGCGTCGCGATCGGCGTGGGCGGCTTGATCCCGCCGTTGACGACCTGTGGGCCTTCGACGACCGACCAGCCGCCGTTGTAACCGCGGGTCACGCGATGGATCATCTCCCACAATTCCCAGCCGACATCGCCGACCCAGAGCGCGCCGTCGGGACCGAAGTTCATCCTCCAAGGATTGCGGAACCCGTAGGCCCAGACCTCCGGCCGCGCACCGGCCCGCGCCACGAACGGGTTGTCCGACGGCACGCCATAGAGCCGCCCGCCTTCCGGGTGGTCCACGTCGATCCGGATGATCGAAGCCATCAGGTCGCCGAGGTCCTGCCCGGTGGACAACGCGTCGGGCGGCTCGGGTGAGCTCGCGTCACCGAGCGACGCGTAGAGCATGCCGTCGGGTCCGAACCGCACGCAGGCGCCCTCGTGGCCGCTCCCGCGGGAGGTGATCACGACGGATTCGCCGGCGAGATCGAGCTTGGGCGATACGCCGCGGCTCACCGGGTAGCGGGCCAAGGTCCAGCGGTTGGTGCCGCCGATGTTGTCGCCGAAGACGGCGAAGAGCAGCCCGTTGGTCGCGAAGCCGGGATGGAACGTGAAGCTCGAGAACTGCGACAGCCCCGGATGCAGGTCGTGGAGATCCGCGACCAGCTCGGCGGACGTCGCCGCCGCATCGTCCGGGAACGTCATCAGCCGACCGCGGACCAAGCTGATGAACCAGCGCCGCGTGGTCGGCTCATAGGCGAGGTCGACCGGCTCGGAGAACTTGAGGCCCGGGAAGGCGCGCTCCACGCGGCACGCGGCCGGCGGCTCCGGCGAACCGACGACGCGCGAGGTCGTCCACGGCGTGCGGTCCGCCAGCACGGTGGAGGCGGACAACAGGATGCCGGCGCAAAGGCCGGCGATCGAGGATGGCTGGGTCATGCGGAAGTTCGGGTCGGGTCGGACGGACGGACACGGCATCCATCGATGGGACCCCGTCCGGCGGTATTCACGCCGAGAAATCGCCGCCGTCCAGCGGCGATCGCGCCGGGGACCCGTGGCGGCCTCGGAGGAACCGGGCTCGCCGCCCGTCCTGCCTACTTCGCGAAATCCGTGCGGCCGTCCTTGAGGTCGACCTCCTTGATCCACGTGTTGCGGTAGCGGACGTCGTGGCCTTCGCATTGGAGCTTCAGTCCGCCGGGCACATCGGTGATGCCCTTGCCGGCGTCGTTGCCGCCGTCGATGCCGGAGTTCGGACCGCCCCAGACCTGGCTGATCGGCTGCTCCACATGGACCTTTTTGCCATTGAAAAACATCGTGACCTTGGCCTTCTCGGTCAGCTTGCCGTCCTTGAAGCGGGCCGCGCGGAAGTTGATGTCGTAGGCGTTCCACTTGCCGAGGCCGTTGAACTGCTCGTACGGCGACGGCGTCTCGTTGATCACCGCACCCATGCCGTGCGAGGTCTTGTCGCCTTCCTGGATCTGGATCTCGTAGCGGTTCTGGAGGTACACGCCGCTGTTGCCCTTCGGGTTCATCACGGCGAACTCGACGTGCAGGCGGAAGTCG
>JBBRQL010000255.1:0-5814 GCA_038226425.1 Verrucomicrobiota bacterium | reverse complement strand
CCGGTGGCTTCAAGATGAGGCGAGAAGCCGTAGGCGCATTGGAGCGCCGCCTCGTTCGCGGCGGCTTCTCGGGCCGGCGAACGGTGGCGGATGCGGATGGTCCCGCAGCGCGCGAGCGCCTGCGTCGGGGTGAGTCCTTCGCCGACGCCGTGAGCCCGCGCCGAAGCCGTGACGGAGCAGACCCGCGGGCTCGTCGATGCGGGGTCCACCAAGGCGACCGGTCGGTCCCACAGTTCCGCCGCGCCGCGCAACGCGGCTTGCAGCCCGAAGTCGGGCAGATGGAGGACGGCGAACATGGTTCAACCCGCGAGGGCGATCCGCTCCTCGCCGAAGCCGCTCGCCTGCCGGAGCAGGGTGAACCGGAGGCGGCCCAGGACTTCACCGGGCGGCAGGGACAAAGCATCCACACCGAGGCGGCTGGCGACCTGCAACCGCACGGCCGCACCGCTGACGAACGGCTGGGCCGTCACGACCAGCAGCGTCGTCCGGTGTTGTTCCCGCAACCGGCTGAAACGGTGCCACACGCTCCCGGAGATGCGCCGCAGCTGGGCCGGCGGGTTCAGCTTCAGGTCGAGCACCACCAGCGGGAAGTTGCGGTCGCGCAACAGCAGGTCGGTGGCTTGCAGCGCTTCGTCCGCGTCCTGGCAGCGCACCCACAACAACCGCGCGAGGCTCGCGGGTTCCGCCGCGTCCGCATCGAAGCTGTCCGCGCCGTCCACCAACGCCAGGAAGCGTCCGTCCGCCGCGGCTTGGCGCAGCAGGGCGTGGAGGACCTGGGCGGTGCCGGAACCGGGGCCGTCGCCGACGACTTCCGTCGTCTCCCCCAGCGGCAGGCCGCCTCCGAGCAGGGCATCCAAGGTCGGCACGCCCGTCGCCAGCGTGGCGACCGGAGCCGCCGTGGCGAAGCCCATCCGAGCGCGAGGAAGCCGCTCCGCGAGGAGTTGCCGCAGGTCGATGATCTTGGCTTGGGATGGCATGGCGCGCCTTCGGGCGTATCGGTCAGCGTAGGCACCGCCCGTGGTTCGGAAACCCCAAAGACCGGCATAGTTGCTCACCGATGGTCGGACATCGGCGGACCGTCCTGCGTGTCCCCTGTTGCCGTGGCCCGCGGTTGCCGCTGTGCCGTCCATCCGCCAAGGATCGCGCCTGGACATCGCGTCCGGGAATCGCAGAAGCAGGGGGCCTCCGCCTCGTCCCGGCACGCTGTCGGGTATCCGGCGAAGTCCACCTCAGCCGGAGCCCCGTTTGCGCGGCGGATGGCCACCGGGCAGTCGATGCGTCTCTCCGGCTTTGGAGACATCCGCCCCCCGGATCAGGCTCCGAGGGAATCGCGTGCCGGTTGGAGGCGGCGCCGGAGATGATGGCGCGCCCGGCGGATGTCGGTCTTCACCTTTCCCAACGAGACGCCGAGCCGGTCGGCGACACCGCAGTAATCCATCTCCGAGAAGTGATAGAGCATCAGGGCCGCCCGCTGGTCGGGCGGTAGTCCGGGCAGGGCTTTGACGACGAGGTCGATCAGGACGCGTTGTTCGTCCGCGGGCAGGTCCGCTTCCTCGGCAGCGGTGTCGGCCAGGCGGCTCCCGTTCATCTCACCCTGGTGCTCGCCGCCGATATCCAAGTCGCTGAAGGATCCATAGCGCGCACGATACCGTTCGAGATGGTTGAGGCAGAGGTTGCGGGTGACGGACTTCAGCCAACCGCCGACCGTCAAGAGCCCGACCCGCTCCGGGTAGTGGTTCCAGAGACGCAAGAAGACCTCTTGGGTGATGTCCTCCGCGTCGGCCGTGTTGGAGAGAAGGCGGAAGGCGGTGCTGAAGACCATCTTCCGGTAATCGGCAAGGAGCGCTTCGAACTGGGCGGGTTTGCTCATGACATCGGGTCTCTGCCAGCTATCTCGGCGTCGCCGCCGCGGGCAGCGGGATGCCGTGGGCCTTGAAGGCCGCTTCCGCCGCGCGCCGGTCCAGCTCGGTCTCATAGGTCTTGAGCCAACCGGGGCCGCGGTCGCCCGATTTCCCGGCGGTGCCGGTCGGTCGGGAACTCTCCAGCGCGGCGGCGAACGAACCGGCCGCCTCTTCGGTCCGTCCGGCTTCGGCGCAAAGGCGCGCGCGGAAGAACCGGGGGCCGGCCAGCCGGGCCGGGCCTTCCGCGGCGGCGGTGCGGATGCCCCCGGATCTCGCCGTCGCCAGATACGGATCGAGCTCGGCGAGGGCATCGGCGTGGCGGCCCCCGGCGGCGGCGAGGCGCGCACGGACGAGCCCGGCGAGTTCCTTGCTGCGCGTCTGCGATTCGCCGACCCGCGCGACGAGCACCCGGACGATCGACGACGTCGTGTCGTCCATCGGCTGGCGCATCAGGCCGTCGGCGAGCAGGTAGGCGTCCTGTTCCTCCGCGATCGAGGCGAAACGCGCGAGCCCGGTGTCGCGGAGCCGACGGTGCGCATCGCGGTCGCCGACGACCGACGCGAGCACCGTGGCGGCGTGCCAATCGCGGACGCGGGAGAAGGCGTTGGTCGAGAGCGCCTCGAACAGGGCCGCCGCCGCCGGGGCCTTGCCGGAACGGGCCGGGACGGAGGCGAGCGATGCATCGGCCAGGGCGAGTTGCGCGCCGGTCCCGCCGTGGTGGGCGGACCAACGGCGGCGTTCCGCGAACAATGCCTCGGCGTCGTCGGACCGGCCGAGCGCGCACAAGGCGCTGCCCAGTTGCGCCACCATCTCCAGGTGGAGCCCGCGGGATTCCGCGTCCGGGGGCGGCGAGAGGGAGAGGTTGTCGCGGAGGACCGCTTCGGCGCGGTCGGCCTTGCCCTGGGCGATGAGGACTTCGGCGTAGTCGGGGACCGAACGGCTATGCCGGCTGTTGTCCTTGTCGGGCGGCAAGATCTCGAGCGCCTGGGCCAGCAGGGTCTCGGCTTCCTCGATCCGGCCCCGGGCGATCATCCAACCGGCGACGGCGGCCCGCGATTCGCCGGCGAGCTGCCGCTCTTGCGGCTTCCGCGCCATGAACCCGGTGTAGAGCTCGCCCAGGTCCGTCAGCGCCTTGTCCTGGGCCGCGAGGTCGTCACCGGACGCCCACAGGCGGGTGATCCCGTCGCCGATGGCGATGAGGTCATGGGAGATCCGGAGGCGGCTGATGACGCCGATCTTGGGGACGAGACCGATGATCGCCTCGCCCTGCCGGAGGGCTGCCGGGTAGTCCTTGATCTGCTCGATCAGGAAGCGCCAGAGCTGCAGGCGCACGACCAGCTCGGACACCGGTGCGTTGGACAGCGACGAACCGACGTGGCGTTCCGTCGTGTCGATCAGGTCGCGGGCGGCCCGCCGGTTGCCCTGCTGGATCAGCGTGGGGACCGTCTCGGAGAGCGAATGGTAGACGAAGGCGGTGACCGCGTCGGTGCGCCCGGCCTGGGTCCGCTCGCGGACTAGCGCGAAGAGGCCGAACCCGAGCCCGACCATCGACGCGGTCCCGATGCCGAGGACCGAGAAGGCCGCGGCGCGGTGCCTGCGGACGAGCTTGCGCAGGCGGTAGAGCGCACCGGGCGCGCGGGCGAGGACGGGCTCGTTGCCGAGGTGCCGCGCGATGTCGCCGGCGAGGGCGTTGGCGGTGTCGTAGCGGCGCGCGCGATCCTTCTCGAGGCACTTCATCACGATCCAGTCGAGGTCGCCCTTGAGCTGGTGCCGCAGTCTCGAGGGCTCGGAAGAGCGGCGCTTGGCGGTCGCGGTGAGGGCCTCGCCCTGGAGCGTCGCGATGCGGTTGCTGGGCCGGACCGGCTCCTGTTCGCGGATCGTTCTCCGCATCGCGTCGATGCCGGAGCTGACGAGGTCCTGCCCGTCGAACGGCGTGCAGCCGACCAGCAGTTCGTACAGGAGCACGCCGAGGCTGTAGATGTCGCTGCGGGTATCGATGTCGAGGCCGCTCATCTCCGCCTGCTCCGGGCTCATGTAAGCGGGCGTGCCGATGAATTGGTGGAGCTGGGTGTAGACCGTCGCGTCGGTCAGCCGGCCTTCGGTGGCCTTGGCGATGCCGAAATCGATGACCTTCGGCACCGGCACGCCGTCGTGCAGGGTGACGAGGATGTTCGACGGCTTGATGTCGCGGTGGATGATGCCTTTCTGGTGCGCGTGCTGGATCGCCTGGCAGACCTTGACGAAGAGCTCCAGCCGCTGCGGGGAGGCGAGCCGGTTCTGGTCGCAGTAATCCGTGATGCGGATGCCGCGCACCAGCTCCATCACGAAGTAAGGCCGTCCCTGCTCGGTGGTGCCGGCGTCGAGGACCTTGGCGACGTTCGGGTGGTCCATCATCGCCAGCGCCTGCCGTTCCGCCTCGAAGCGCGCGACCACCTGCTTGGTGTCCATGCCCAGCTTGATGACCTTCAGCGCCACGCGCCGGCGGACGGGCTCGGTCTGCTCCGCCACATACACGATCCCGCAACCGCCTTCGCCGAGCGCTTCGAGCAGTTTGTAGCGCCCGAGCACGGTGCCCACGGCCTCGTCGGCGACCGGCTCGACGCGGATGGTGGTCGGGCCGAAGAGGCTGTCCGGCTGCTGATGGCCGGCGAGCAGGGACTCGACCTCGCGCCGCAGCGCGGGATCCGGGCAGGCGCGGTCGAGATAGCGCGCCCGCTGGGCATCGTTCTCGAGCGCCACCGCGGCCTCGAAGAGGGCTTCCAATCGTTCGTTGTTCCGGCTCATGTGCGGTCCCGTTCGGTCCTGTCATCATGTCTGGCGACGTTTCCGGCACGGACCGGACATCCCGACCTGGAAAAGTTTCGGCGGCCTCGCAAGAGCAGGGCAGGGCGGCCGCGCGCGGGGCCGGATCAGGAAGCCCGTCGGCGCGCGGTCACGGCGCTTCCTTGAGCTCCCGGGACAACCATGCTTTCGCGAAGGTCCAATCGCGCTGGACCGTCTTCTCCGATGACCCGAAGGCCGCCGCGATCTCCCGCACCTCCATGCCGAGGAAGACGCGCATCTTCACGACCTCCGCCTTCCGCGGATCCTCCACGGCGAGCCGTTCCAGCGCCTCGTGGACCTGGACGCATTTTTCGTCGTCCGCCGCGATCGGCAGGTCGATGGCGCCGATGTCGACGCGCTCAAGCTGCCCGCCGTGGCGGATGCGGAGCTTGCGGCGCGCGTTCTCGACGAGGATGCGCCGCATGGCCTCCGCCGCCGCGCTGAAGAAATGCTCGCGGTCGCGCCACTCCTGCCGGTCCGAACGGTTCACCCGCATCCACGCCTCGTGGACCAGCGCCGTGGCCTGGAGCGTCTGCCCGGCGCGTTCGCCCGCCATCTTGCTGGCCGCGAGCCGCCGCAACTCCTCGTAGACGAGCGGCAGGAGCTTCTCCGCCGCGTGCGGGTCTCCCGCCTCGACGGCATGGAGCATCTGGGTGACGTCGGACATCGTTCGCAGGACGTGCGGAGAGGCGTCGTGGATCCCCGGGCCGGTCAGTCGCGGAAGGCCACAGACGACACCGCGACCGGGAAGTCGCGCCCGTGGACGGTGGTGAGCGCTCCCTGGAGGTCGAACCGCGCGGGCAGATCCTTCCGGGCCAGGTCCACGGCGGTCCCGACCTCCATCAAGGCGACCTCCGGGTCGATCTCCAAACTTGGCATGGGCCGAATGTGGGGGGAGCCAGAGCGGATGGGAAGGGGTGCGATCAGAAGTGGCGGGCACGGGACCGCGGGTAGCGCAGAGTTGTACTCTTGTATGTTTCTTTCCCTCGTCCTTGTCCGGCGACAGCCGGACGGGAGGATGGGGCCGCCGCAGGGCCTGCAGGCCCTGCGGCGGCGGCGCCGGCGTGATCGTTGTAATCTCGGACCTTGG
>JBBRQL010000254.1:0-5820 GCA_038226425.1 Verrucomicrobiota bacterium | reverse complement strand
TTCGACGTTCGACGTTCGACGTTCGACGTTCAACGTTCAACGTTCCGCGTTCAACGTGCAACGTTCCGCGTTCAACGTTCCGCGTTCAACGTTCCGCGTTCAACGTTCCGCGTTCCGCGTTCGGTTCCCCCCTTTGAAAACAAAAAGGGCCGGGGAGTTGATCCCCGGCCCTGTGAAGGTCGACTGGCGACCTGATTAGTTCCCCGAGCGGTAGAACTTCTGCGCCGCCGCACCCGTGTTGGGGGCGAACGGGCTGGTCGCACCGGCGACCGGCGCATAAGGCCCGGCCGCGTTGTCGGACCCGTGGAGGGTGCCGGTGAACGTGATCTTGCCGTCGAGGCCGATCGCGATGGTCGGAGCGGCGACACCACCGAAGGCGGTGCCGAGCAGGCCGACGTCGGCCACCTGCATGCTGTTCGCCGTGGAGGCCTTGGCCACCGTCGGGAACGTCACGCGGTAGGTCTTGAAGACCGCCGTGTTGGCGAACGTGAACGTCTGCGTGGTGAAGCGGGCGCTGAACGCCGCGACATTGCCGGACGTGATCGTCTCGAAGAAGACGCCGTCATCGGAACCTTCGATCACGTAGCTGGCCGGGTCGCGCTCAGGAGAGTCGTTGGCCGACGTGATGGTGATGCCGTTGATGATGCTCGAACCCGCGGCCGGAGTGACCGTGAACCCGGTGTTGAGCTTGTCGAAGTTCAGGTACTTCGTGCTGCTCTTGCCATCGAGGACGTTCTTCGCGCTTTCGCCGCCCGAGGAGGGGGAGTTGGTGGAGCTCGCGGTGATCGCGTCGTTGACCGACAGGATGTTCGGGCTCAGCTGCGGAGCGAGGGCCGAGATGTAGGCGCCCGACAAGGCGGCGTCGCCGTTGGCCGGGTCCTTGTCCGTGGCGAGCTTGGCCGTGACGCCGAGATCATCGCCGCCGCCGCCTTCTTTCTGGAGCGCTTCGATGTAATACTTCTTGCCAAGGGTCAGGGTGATCTTGGCAGGAGCTCCACCGGCCCATTCGGTGCCTTGGAACTTGTCGGAGCGGTTCTCGGGGTTGGTCGCATCGCGCCGATCGAGAAGGACCCACTGGCGCTCGCCGTTCCACACGGGTTCGGTGGCGATCAGCTTCTTGTTGGCCGGGCTCTCATCGGTGCTGAGGTAGAGCGCGGCACCGTCGTCCGCGGAGATGTAGAACACGTAGTCGCCGGTCACCGGCGGGATCACCAGCGCGGTGATGCGGGAACCGTAGTTGTCGGCGTAGCCGGTCGGACCTTCGAGCTTGGAGAGGATCCGGGTCTCGTCCGGCGCGTCGTTCTTGAAGTGGTCGCTGCCGGTCAGGTCGGCTACAGCGCCGCCGCCGATGCCGGTCCAGACTTCCCACTTCGCCTTGCCAGCAGTGGCGACCCAGCTGAGCAGGGTGCCGGTGCTGTTCTTGGAGGCGTTGCCCGCGGCGTCCGTCACGCCGTTGACGGTGAGGGTGTAGGTGCTGCCACCGGTCTGGGCCGAGGTGGTGAGGCGGACCGTGCGGGCATCGACCTGGGTCGCGGCCGAGACGGTGAGGCCGCCGGAGAACCCGTAGTTCGCGGCCGTCGTGGAGGACGGAGCGGTGACGGCTTCAGAGAAGCGGACCGTGGCGGTGGTCAGCGCGTCCGAGCCGGAGACGAGTTGGACAGTCGGGAGGACGGTGTCCGCGGTGACCGTGAGGGTGGCCTCGGTGCTGGTGGCCGCGAGGCCGGGCACCGCGACGAGCACCTTGAACTTGGCGCCGTTGTCGGCGATCGCGGCAGCGGCGACGCGATAGCTGGAGGCGTTGGCACCGGCGATCGGATTGCCGTTCTTGTACCACTGGTAGAGCACCGCCGTGGTGTACGGCGACGACGTGGTGGCTTGGGCGTAGAAGAGCGCCGAGCTGTTGGCCGGCACGCTCACGTCGGAGGGGTTCTTGGTGAGGGTCACGACCGCGCCGACCGCGTCAGCGACGCCGGAGAGCAGCGCGCCCTGGATGGGCTTGAGGTTGCCAGCCGCGGTGGTGTCGCCGACTTTGCGCATCGCGACCTGGCCCCAATCGCCGCCGCCGCCTTCTTTGACGACGAACGCGAAGCCGTACTTCTTGCCCGCGACGAGCTTGATCGGGGTGGCCGTGGTCTGGATGGCCGTGCCGCCGGTCTCTTGGAAGCCTTTGCAGCAGCCGTCCTCGGAGGCGATCGGCGTGTCGGTACCAGGCTTCGGGATGGACTCGTTCGCGCTCAGGAAGAAGTCCGAGTTGTCATCGCTGCGGACGAAAAAGTCGAAATCACCGGACTCCGGTGCGGTCAGCACGCCCTTGATGACGACGCCGAGGTTCTCGCCGTAGGTGTCGCCGAAGTTCGGCTCGCCGAAGGTGAGGCCGTTGATGTAACGGCCGCGGTCCGGGGTGTTGGCGGCATACTTGGCGTCGTCGTAGAGCGACTGCGTCTGGGTGGTGCCGATGCCGTCGTAGATCTCCGCGAGGAGGAATCCGACGTCGGCGACTTCGGCCGCCGTCTTGACGGTGGTCGTCACCTGGGCGGACTTGTTGCCGGAGATGTCGGTCGCTTCGACCGCGTAGGCATAGGTCTTGTTGGGCGAGACACCGAGGTCGACATAGTTCGTCACGGTCAACGTGCTGGCGACCTTGTTGCCGTCGCGATAGACGTTGTAGGCGACGCGGCCCGAATCATCGGTCGCCGCACCCCAGGTGAACGCCACGCGGCGGGCACCCGCGGAAACGTTCGCGATCGCGCCGGGGGTGGTCGGCTTGACGGTGTCCGCGGCCGCGGCCGTGGTCACGAGCTTGATGTTGTCGAAGTGCGTGTGCTCGTTGGCACCACCCGTGCGGCCGGCCAGCACGATGCGGCCGGAGCTCGGGAAGTAGGCGGTCTGGAACTTGTCCAGGATGGTCGCGCCCTTGAACTTGACCGTCAGCTTGGCGGTCGGATCGACGTCCACGACGAGCGGGACCCAAGAGAGGGTGGCCCAAGAGAGAGGATCCTGCGCATCGCCGCCGCCTGCCCAGAACGCCGCGTCGCGCGGTCCGGTCTGGAGGCTGGTGATGTCGGTCGCGGCGCCGTGCCGGGTGGGCATGGCGTACTTGAGCACGGTCACGTTGTCCACGCGGACGATGATGCCTTCGATATCGGTGGTGTCGGGCAAGGTGTTGCCGGACCAGGTGTCGAAGTCGACCGCGATACCGGTCGTGGAACCGCCTTCGGCGATGCCGCCGGCCCAGTTGCCTTGGTTGCCCTTCGCCGCGGCGTCCACCAGGATCGGGTCGCTGGTGCGGGCGAAGCTGATGCTGAAGCCGTCGGCCGCGCGGTCGCCGGTGCTGTTGCCGACGCGGAGATCGGCGTTGAACGTGAACGCGGAGACGATCTTGCCGTCATCGATGTCGTCGAACACGATCGACGAGAACAGGCCATTGATGGGGTAGGTCAGCGCCAAGAATCCACCGGGATTGCCGCCGCTGGCCACCCAAGGCGCGGGGTTCACGCCGTTGCCGCCGATGTCCAGGATGCCAGCCGCGACCGGGTCGAGGCTGAAGTCGTAGGACACGCTTCCGGCGCGGACCGAGGTGGCACCTGCCACGACAGCCGATGCCAGAACGAGAGAGGCGAGACGCCCCTTGACCCCGCTGGAAAGCGGGGCGCTCTGTGACATTGCTTTCTGATTTTGCATACTCACGTTTTTTGGTTTTTGCAGACTTTGCCGGGTACTTCTCGGCCACTCGGCCGGAAGACACGGCCCACCCGGACAGCAACGCTGCCCGGTCGGACCGACGGCAACCCCTCCGATCCTTCGCTTTCGAGCCAACGAATCCGACAGGACCTATCGCCCGAAGAGATATCCACGGGAATCCCGGGGATCGCGGACGCGAAAGCGACGGATTGAAGAGGTTTCCGAAGGCATACGTTTTAGAGGCGGGAATTTGCAAGCCTAAGTTCCCTCAGGGGGGGGGCGTTCGCGGACACCGCGTTCACGGCTGGGCGGCCCTCACTGCTCCGGGCCGTTGCAGACGCGGAACCTCCAACCGCCTGCCGGAGTGGAAACTACGTCTTAGGACGGCGGCGGAGACCGGCTTGCACCGGGCCAAGGTCGCCGGACCGGGCCGGATCGTGAAAAATCTCAGCCGGGACGCGCCGCACCGTTTGCCTGTCCCGACATCCGACTTGGGAACCCATCGGCCGAGCGGCGTTCGACGGTGGATCGACCCGTTCCGACGGAGGGCCCTGGATATCGCCAGAACGATCGTCCTGGTTCGCGCGCCTTGAGTCGGCCAAGGCAGGGCGGTTAGCATGCGCCGACGTGGAGGTATCCGCCCGCCGCGTCCATCCTGTGACCCCCACGCTCAAGTCCCTCCGCGCGCTCGCCGACCCGACCCGGCTGCGCATCGTCGCGCTGCTCGAGCGCGACGAGCTCTCCGTCGCCGAATTGCAGGAGATCACCAAGCTCGCGCAATCCCGCATCTCGACGCATCTCGGGCTCCTGAGCGAGACGGGCCTGCTCAAGTCGCGCCGGGACGGCAAGCGCACGTTCTACCGGCTCGCGCCGCAGACGGACGACGCCGGACGCAGCTTCGCGCAACTGGCGATCCGCGCGGCGAAGGAGCTCCCTGAGCACGAGGGCGACCAGCTCAACCTCAAGCGCACGCTCGGCCTCCGGCAGCAGCAGGCGCAGGTCTACTTCAACCAGGTCGCGGGCCGCTTCGACCGGAGCTACGGCCCGGGCCGGTCGTGGCAGGCTTTCGGGCATCTGCTCCTGCGCGTGCTGCCGCCGCTGGTGGTCGCCGACCTCGGTTCGGGCGAAGGGCTGCTCAGCGAGTTGCTCGCGCGGCGCTGCAAACAGGTGATCGCGGTGGACAACTCGGAGAAGATGGTCGAGTTCGGCGCGAAGAAGGCGAAGAAGAACGGCCTCAAGAACCTCGATTTCCGCCTCGGCGACCTGGAGAACCCGCCGATCGACCCCGCCTCGGTCGATTTCGTGGTGCTGAGCCAAGCGCTGCACCACGCCGCAGATCCGGCCAAAGCTCTGGCCAGCGCGCACCGGATCCTGAAGCCGGGAGGACAGCTCTTGCTGCTCGACCTCGCGAAGCACCGGTTCGCGCAGGCGCACGAGCTCTACGGCGATCGCTGGCTGGGTTTCTCGGAATCCGACCTGCACCGCTGGCTCGAAGCGGCCGGATTCCGCCGCATCGAGATCAGCATCGTCGCCCGGGAAGAACAGCCGCCGCATTTCGAGACCTTGCTCGTCGCCGCGGAGAAGTGACCGCGCGCCGGGCGACGGCGCGGCTTTTTCGTTTCGGCCCGGGCCGGCTTCCTTCTAGCCTCGCCCGATGCCAGTCAATCCGCTCCTGACGCTCGACCTTCCCGGGTTCCCGCCGCCCAAGCGCGGGAAGGTCCGTGAGGTGTTCGACCTCGGCGACCGCTTGCTCTTCGTCGCCACCGATCGCATCTCCGCGTTCGACTGCGTCATGCCCAACGGGATCCCTCGAAAAGGCGAGGTGCTCACCCAGCTGTCCCACTTCTGGTTCGACCTGACGGAATCGTGGCTGCCGAACCACCGCTTGGCCAAGGCCGGAGACCCGTTGCCGGCGGTGCTGGCGCCTTTCGAGTCCCAGCTCCGCGGACGCAGCATGATCGTGAAGAAGGCGAAGCCCCTTCCGATCGAATGCGTCGTGCGCGGCTATCTCGCCGGATCGGGCTGGAAGGAATACCAGCGGAGCCGGACCGTCTGCGGCATCCCGTTGCCCGACGGCCTGCAAGAATCCAGCGAGCTGCCGGAGCCGGTCTTCACGCCCGCGACCAAGGCCGAGACCGG
>JBBRQL010000253.1:0-5842 GCA_038226425.1 Verrucomicrobiota bacterium | reverse complement strand
AGTCGCGGTAGGCCTTCTTGGTGACGATGTCCGCGGCGCCGTACTTGCCGCCGGCGGCGGCCGGATCATCGGTCATCACGACCGTGCCCTTGTCGACCGGATCCTCCACGATCTTCCACTTGATGGGCATCGACGACGCGAAGCGCGGCCCCTGCCAATAGGTCCATTTCTCGTCGAGCATCTTCCGCGAGCCGTCGAGGACCACCTCGGCGCCGCGGATCGGACGCGCCCCGACACCGACACCGGCGGAGGCGGACGGCACGGCCGCGGACGCTGCGGCGGCGAGGAGCAACGGGAAAAGGCGGCGGAAGGCAGTTTTCATGGTGCGATGACGGACAGTGATACGGGTGACGGAGGACGATTACGCCCGCATCCGGGCGGGGATCGCAAAGGAAGAATCGAGCGGGCCGGGATGCCGAAGATGTCGTGAGCGGCGCCGGAACGCCTGCTCGGATCGTTGCCCGACCGCGAGCGCATCGAGTTGCTGAAGTTCCTGACGGGGAACTGAGGCGGGCGATGTCTTCGCGTGGTCTCCGTCGGCATCGCGCGATCGGAGACCTCGGGAGAGAAGCTTCCGTCGGCGGAGGTCATGCTCTCCAGCATGGGCGCCCTGCTGGACGGCGAGGGCTCGACCCCTCGTCGCCGCGACCTCATCGAGCGACGGGGAATCCGTTGAGCGCGGCCTGGAGGAATCCGCCGCGCAGGTTCGCGACCTTGTCGAAACCATGTCCGAGGAGCAGGCAGGTGGCCAGATACCCGCGCTGTCCCTTCTGGCAGTAGGTCACGATGCGCCGGTCGCGAGGCAGCTCCGCCAATCGGTCGCGCAGTTCGGCGAGGGGGATGTCGACGGCGCCGGCGAGCCGCCCATGGTCGGCCAGTTCGTCGGGATCCCGCACGTCGAGCAGGAACTCGTCCGTCGGACGCCACGTCTCCGGCGCGACCGTCGGGATGTCGCCGCGGGCGATGTGGCCGGCGACGAAACCCGCGGTGTTGACCGGATCGTTGGCGGATCCGAACGGGGGTGAATAGGCCAGGTCGAGACTCTCAAGGTCCGCCACGTCCATCTTGCCCGCGATGGCCGTCGCGAGGACGTCGACCCGCTTGTCGATGCCTTCCTCGCCCACGACCTGTGCGCCCAGCAGCCGTCCGGTGCCTTCTTCGGCGACGAGTTTCGTCAGCACGGGCCGGGCTCCCGGATAGTAGTGGGCGTGGCTATGGTCGCGGGTCAGGCTGGTGAAGAAGCTGTATCCGGCCTTGGTGGCCTGGGCGGTGTTGAGCCCGGTGAACCCCGCGACCATATGCCGGACGCGGACGATCGAGGTGCCGAGCGCGCCCGGATAGACGAGCTTCGCGCCGGCCGCGTTGGCGCCCGCGATGCGGCCTTGGCGGTTCGCCGGACCGGCCAGGGCGATGCGCGCGCGCGCGCCGGTGATCGCGTGCCGGATCTCCGCGGCGTCGCCCACGGCATAGATGTCGGGATCCGACGATTCCATCCGTCCGTTCGTCCTCACGCCGCCGGTCGGGCCGATCTCCAGGCCGGCCGCCTTGGCGAGGCCGACCTCGGCCTTGATGCCGACGCTCACGAGGACGAGGTCGGCGTCGAGACGGCTGCCGTCCGCGAACTCGACGCCCTCCGCTGTGAACGCGGTGGCATGGGAATCGGGCCTGAACCCGAAGTCCGGACGGCGGACCTGGTCTTGCAGGTGCCTCGCCATGTCGCTGTCGAGCAAGGGGAGGATATGCGGGTTCCTCTCGACGACCGTGACGTGCATGCCGCGGTGGTGGAAGGCCTCGGCCATCTCGAGCCCGATGAACCCGCCGCCGATCACCACGGCCCTGCGCGGCTTGTGCCCGTCGATGAACGCCACGATCCGGTCCATGTCGGGGATGTCCCGCAAGGTGAAGACGTGGGGAAGGCCGACGCCCGGCAGGTCCGGCACGAGCGGGGTCGCGCCTTGGCTGAGCACGAGCTTGTCGTACCGCTCGTCCCTCTCGGCGCCGTCCGGCCCTTTCACCCGCACCGTCCGTGCGCGCCGGTCGATGGAGAGCACCTCGTGGCGGACGTGGGCGCGGACGCGCGACCGGGCCCAGAAGGTCTCCGGCGTCATCACCACCAGTTTGGCGCGGTCATCGATCTCGCCCGCGATGAAGTAGGGCAGGCCGCAGTTCGCGAACGAGATGTACGGTCCTCGTTCGAAGACGTGGATCTCGGCGTGTTCGTCGACGCGCCTGGCCTTCGCGGCCGCCGATGCGCCGCCGGCCACGCCACCGACCACCAATATGCGACGGGGTTGTTTCATATCGTCCATTTCATCACTTTCAGAGGGTGCAACAGGAGGCCCGGCCGCTGCCTTGGTTCCAAGGCATCCGGGCCAGCAGGAGAGCGAGTCCGCAGGTGCCGGAGAGGCCGGCGAAGAGCAGCCCGGCCCCCATCATCAGGGGCACGAGGGCGAAGTACGGGTGGACGGCCAGGGCCAGGACCGAACCGGTCGTCGAGACCGCGCCCACGACGACCTGGACCTGTCGCATCAACGGCAGCACGCGGCTGTGGCCGCGTGCCACGGGCAGGCCGGCATCCATCCACGCCTGGAGACCGCCTTCGACGACGACGCATCCGTCGAAGCCGGCCTTCTTGAACTTCTCCACCGCTTTGGCCGCCCGCGCTCCGCTCTGGCACAGGACGTAGAGGGGCGCCCCGGGCCGGCTCCTCGCGCCGAGGAACGCCGCGGGGTCGAGCTCGTCCAGCGGCACCAGCGGCACGCCGTCGATGCGGGCGTCGTCGTGCTCCGGCCGGGTGCGGACGTCGATGACGTCGCAACCAGCGCCGGTGCCGCGCCGCCGGGCGAGGTCCCGCGGGAGGACGGAGGTTCCTGCTTGCATGGACGTCGTGTTCATGGAATGAATATATAACCAAACAAGAATATGAAGCAAGCGAAGATCCGGAAGGAACTGACGGCGGAGCAGGTCGAGGACGTGGCGGCGCTGTTCAAGGCGCTGGGCGAACCGATGCGTCTGCGGATCGTCCAGGTGGTCTGCCACGGTCCCCGGAGCGTCGGCGAGATCGTCGAGGCCGTCGGCTCGACGCAGGCCAACGTCTCCAAGCACCTGTCGTTGCTGGCGAGCGCGGGCGTGCTCGAGCGGGTGAAGGACGGCCAGCGCGTCTTCTACGGCGTGAAGTCGCCGGTGGTGACGGAGCTTTGCGGGATGGTCTGCGCCCACCTGGGCGTGTGAGCGGTCGCGGACGCCGCCAAGCGATGGCGGCGACGGCCGTGCCGGTGCTGCCGCCGATGCCGGGCGAGCCTCGGCCGGTCCCCCGTCCTACTTCCTCTTGAGATACGGCGACCGCTCTTCCGGCTGCTTCCACGGGTCGGCCGCGGCCTTCATGCGGGCTTCGAGCCGCTTCACGACGTCGGGATTCGCCGTGGCGACGTCCTTGGACTCCGCGGGGTCGGCGGCGAGGTCGTAGAGTTCGAGCGGCTTGTCGGTGTCGAGCTTCACGGCCTTCCAATCGCCTTCGCGCACGGCTTGCAGGTAGCCCTTCTCATGGCTCTCCCAGTAGAGATGATCGTGCGCGCGCTTGGGCGTCGCGCCGAAGAACGTCGGCAGGACCGAGATGCCGTCGATGTCCTTGGGCGGGTTGCGGTCGACGAGGTCGGCGAGGGTGGGCAACAGGTCCCAGAACGCGACGGGCAGGGCATTGGTCGCGCCGGGTCTGATCCGGCCGGGCCAGCGGGCGATCAAGGGCACGCGGATGCCGCCCTCGTAGAGGTCGCGCTTGATCCCGCGGAACGGTCCGGAGCTGGCGAAGAACTTCGGGTCCACGCCGCCTTCTTTGTGCGGCCCGTTGTCGCTCGTGAAGAGGATCAAGGTGTCCTGGTCGAGCTTGCGTTTCTTGAGGTCCTCCATCAGCGCCCCGACGAAGGCGTCGAGCCGGGAGATCATCGCGGCTTTGGCCTTCTCGGGCTCCGGCCAATCCATCTTCCCGTACGCTCCGAGGGAGGGGACCTCCATGCCGTTCGTGCCGCGCTCGTTGTTCGCGTGCGGGATGGTGGTGGGGAAGTAGAGGAAGAACGGGTCGTCCTCGTTGATCCGGATGAAGTTGCCGGCGGCCTTCTGGAATAGGTTCGGCGCGTAGTCGGTGCGCTTGCCGTCTTGGTTGCCGGGGAGCGGATACTGGAGGTCCTCGTTCCTCCAGAGCATCGCCGGATAGTAGTCGTGGGCGTGGGCCTGGTCGAGGTAGCCGAGCCATTCCTCGAAGCCTTGGCGGTTCGGATGGCCGGTGGTGCCTTCCCAGCCGAGCGCCCATTTGCCGAAAGCACCGCAATGGTAGCCGGCGCTCTTCATCACCTCGGCGATGGTGACGTCCTCGGGTTCCAGCGGCACCTGCACGTTGCTGCGGACGCGTCCGTGGCCGGAGTGCTTGCCGGTCATCAGCGCGCAGCGGCTCGGGGCGCACACGGTGTTCCCGGCGTAGGCCTGGGTGAACCGCATGCCCTCGGCGGCGAGGCGGTCGATGTTCGGCGTCTGGATCTTGGTCTGGCCGTAGCAGCCGAGATCGCCGTAGCCGAGGTCGTCGGCGAGGATGAGGACGATGTTGGGCGTCTTCGCCTGGCGGCGGGGGTTGCGGGTCGGCTCCGGGGCGGGACGGACGTCGGCGGCCGGAGCCGAGGTGGCCGCGACCAGCGACAGCAACAGCGCGGGCAGCAGGAGACGGAGGACGGGGACGATGGCGTTCAAGCGAGGTACGGGATGGTGAGCGGGCCCTGGGGCAGGACGGCGACGCGGGAACGCGGTCCGGCCTGGTCGAGCGCCCGCGCGACGGCGGCGGCGATGTCGGGGCAGGGGACGAGATGGGCGGCGCGGACGGCGTCGTCCGGCATGGAGGAATGGAGCATGACCGTCGCGCGGCGCTGGACCAGCGCCTGGATCTGCGCCTGCCATTGTTCGGGGCGCTGGAAACCCGGCGTGGCGAGCAGCGCGAGGATCTCTTCCGGCGAACCGCCTTCGCGCAACAACCGGTCGAAGGGGCTGCCGCCGGGGATCCCTTCGCGGCATTCCGCGGCGAGGATGATCGTGCCGCCCGGCGCGACGATGCGGGCGGCGGCGCTCACGCCCTTGACCCCTTGGTAGAGGTTCATGTCGAGCGGATAGCCGGAGTTCGTGGTCACGACCACCTCGAACGGGCCCGACACCTTCTGCATCGCCGAGGCGCGGACGGATGCGCGGCCGGCGCGGTGGGCCTCGACCAGGTCGCCGGCGAAGACGCCCGTGATCGCCCGGTGGTCGTCGAGCGTGACGTTGACGAGGAAGCTCGGCCCGACCCGGAGCGCGATGTCGCGGAGCTCTTCCCAGAGAGGATTGCCCTCGCAGACGCCGAAGGTCGCGTCCGGCGAGGCGAGATGGTGCGCGCCGTGGTTGCTCATCACGGTCGAGACGTGGGCGACACCCGGCATCAAGGCCTTCGGCCCGCCGCTGAAGCCGGCGAAGAAGTGCGGCTCGATGAAGCCGGTGAGGATCCGCACGTCGGCCTCGACGGCGATGCGGTTGACCAGGGCCGGAGCGCCGGTGCGGGTGACGCCGAGCGCCACGCAGGCGCCGAGGTTCTCCGGCTCGTGGTTCACCACGCGCCATCCGGCGACGACCTCGGGCGTGAGCATCTGCTCCAGCTCGGCGCGGGTGTTGGGCCGGTGCGTGCCGAGCTGGTTCAGCAGCGTGACCTGCTCGCGCCGGACGCCTTTGTCCTCCAGGTAGGCCAGCAGCCAAGGGATCAACCGATGGTTCGGCGTCGCGCGCGTGATGTCGGTGAAGAGGACGACGATCTTCGCGCCGGGCTTGAGCCGCT
>JBBRQL010000252.1:0-5862 GCA_038226425.1 Verrucomicrobiota bacterium | reverse complement strand
GTCCAGGAGCATCACATTGGAAATGTGAATCGCCGCTTCCCTCTCGGAGATTCCCCCCGCTATGTTCTTGGCGGGGTTCGGGCGCGTGTGCCGCTTGATCATGTTCACGCGCTCCACGATGACCCTCCCCTCGTTGGGGAGAACCCGGAGGATGCGGCCCTGCCGGCCCCGGTCCTTGCCGGCGATGATGATCACCGTGTCGTTCTTCCGCAGCCGCGGCTTCGAGCGCTTCACAGAACCTCCGGAGCGAGGGAGATGATCTTCATGAACTTCTTCTCCCGCAGCTCGCGGGCCACGGGCCCGAACACGCGCGTGCCGATCGGCTCTCCCTCGTTGGAGATCAGGACCGCCGCGTTGTCGTCGAAGCGGATGCAGGACCCGTCCTTTCGCCGGTGGTTCCGGCGCGTGCGGACGACCACGGCGCGCACGACGCGCTTACCGTGCTTCTCAACGAACGGAGAATCCGGAGCCGCCTCCTTCACAGACGCGGTGATGATGTCGCCCAGGCCGGCGTACTGGCCGGCCGAGCCGCCTCGCATGCGGATGCATGCGATCTTGCGAGCGCCGGAGTTGTCCGCCACCTCGAGGATCGTGCCCATCTGAATCATCGCGACGCTCTCCTGACTGACATCTAGGCCTGGGCCTTGACCAGAATCTCGCGCAGCCGCCAGCGCTTCAGCTTCGACATCGGCCGGGTCTCCTCGATGCGGACCCGGTCGCCCAGCTTGGCGGCGTTGGCCTCGTCGTGCGCATGAAAGCGGCTCGTGCGCTTGATCGTGCGCGTGTACTCCGCGTGCTGGACCCGCCGCTCGACCTCGACCACGATCGTCTTCTGCATCTTGTCGGAGACCACGCGGCCCACCTTGGTGGCGCGGCCCCGGGAAGGAACGACTTCGCTCATCGTCCGCCCTCCGCCTTCAAGGCCAGAGCTCGCCGGTACGTCTGGATGCGCGCCATGTCCCGTCGGAGCACCCGGAGCCGGCTGGGGTTCTCCAGCTGGCCGGTCGACTTCTGGAGGCGGAGCTTCCAGCTCGCCTCGCGCAGCTGGTTCTCCTTCTCGAGGAGCTCAGCGTCGCCCTGCTGCGCCAACGTCTCCCGCTCTTTCTTCTTCATCGGATCTCCATCTCGGACTCGCGCGTCACCAGACGCGTCTTGAGCCCCAACTTGTCGGCCGCCAGGTCCAGGGCCTCTTTGCCCGTGACGAAGTCGACGCCTTCCATCTCGTACAGGATCCGGCCCGGCTTGACCACGGCCACCCAGCCCTCGGGCGCGCCCTTGCCCTTGCCCATGCGCGTCTCCGCCGGCTTCTTCGTGTAGGGCTTGTCCGGGAAGACGCGAATCCAGATCTTGCCGCCCCGCTTGACCGCACGGGTCATCGCGATGCGCCCGGCCTCGATCTGGCGCGCGGTGATCCACCCGGGCTCCAGCACCTGGAGGCCCATGTCGCCGAACGCGAGCGTTCCCCCGCGGAACGCCTTGCCCCGCATGCGGCCGCGCTGCTGCTTTCGGTACTTGACCTTCGACGGCATCAACATGATTTCGTTCTCGGCCTCAATCTAAAATCTAAAAGCCATAATCGTCAGGCCGCTGCCTTGCGGCGATTCTTCGCCTTGTGCTGTTCGCCACGGTAGATCCAGACCTTGACGCCGATCTTGCCGTAGGTTGTGTTCGCCTCGGCGAAGCCGTAGTCGATGTCGGCCTTGAGGGTATGGAGCGGCAGGCGCCCCTCCTGGTACCACTCGGATCGCGCGATCTCGGCCCCGTTCAGGCGTCCCGCGCAGCGGATCTTGATCCCCTGCGCCCCGAAGCGGAGCGCCGACTCGATCCCCTTCTTCATGGCCCGCCGGAACGCCACGCGGCGCTCGAGCTGCAGGGCGATCGACTCGGCCACCAGCTGCGCGTCCGTCTCGGGCCTCTGGATCTCGATGATGTTGATGTGCACTTCGGTGTTGGTCCGCTTCTGGAGCTCGTCGCGAAGCTTGTCGACCTCGGCGCCCCGCTTGCCGATGATGATTCCCGGGCGCGAGGTCTGGATGTTGACCTTGAGTTTGCCGGCGAAGCGCTCGATGTCGATTTCGGAGACCCCGGCGTGCGACAGGCGGCCCTTGAGCTCCTTGCGAAGCTGCAGGTCCTCGTGCAGGAACTTCAGGTAGTCCTTCTGCGAGAACCAGCGCGAATGCCAGGTCCGGTTGAAGCCGAGCCGAAATCCGTAGGGATGAACCTTCTGGCCCATGATCTACACCTCGTCCGAGAGTTCGATGGTCAAGTGGCTCTTGCGATGGAGCACCCGAAAAGCCCGGCCCATCGGCGCCGGCCGCACCCGCTTCTCCTGGGGCCCCTTGTCCACCGTGATGCGGCGCACGACGAGCTGGTCCACGTCGAGATGCGCCTCCTTCTGCTCCGCGTTGGATACGGCCGAGCGGAGCGTCTTCAGGATGTCCCGGGCCGCCGCCTTGTTGGTGTGGCTCAGGATCGCGACGGCGTCGTTGACCTTCTTGCCGCGCACCATATCGATGACCAGCCGCGCCTTCTGGGCGGAACCCTTCATGTAGCGGAGCCGAGCGGACGACTTCATGCGATTCCCCTATGCCTCACGCCTTGGGCCCGGCCGGAGCCGCGGCGGCCGGAGCCGCTCCCGGCGCCGAGACGGGCTTCCCGCCGACGGCCGCACCGGTCTCCGCGGCCTTCTTGCCGCCGTGACCCTTGAAGATGCGGGTCAGCGCGAACTCGCCCAGCTTGTGGCCGACCATGTTCTCGGCCACGTAGACCGGGATGAACTTGCGGCCGTTGTGGACCGCGATCGTGTGCCCGACCATGTCGGGAGTCACGGTCGACCGCCGCGACCAGGTCTTGATGACCTTCTTCTCGCGCGTCGCATTGAGCGCGGCCACCTTCTTCTGGAGGTGCGCATCCACGAACGGGCCCTTCCGGATCGAACGCGTCATCGCTTATGCCTTCGACTTGCGGCGCCGGACGATGAATCCGTCGGTCCGCTTGTTGTTGCGGGTCTTCATGCCCTTCGTTTTCCATCCCCACGGCGACGTCGGATGGCGTCCGCCCGAGGTCTTTCCCTCGCCGCCGCCCATGGGGTGATCCACCGGATTCATCGACACGCCGCGGTTGTGAGGACGCCAGCCCAGCCAGCGGTTGCGCCCGGCCTTTCCGATCGAGACGTTCTCGTGCTCGAGATTCCCGACCTGGCCGATCGTCGCGTAGCACTCGATGTGCACCTCGCGCACCTCGCCAGACGGAAGCCGGACCTGCGCGTAGCCGCCCTCCTTGGCCATCAGCTGCGCGGCCGAGCCCGCGGACCGGACGAGCTGGCCGCCCTTGCCGCGGGTCAGCTCGATGTTGTGAATCGTCGTGCCGAGCGGGATCGATTTGAGCGGGAGCGCGTTGCCCGGGACGATGTCCGCCGCCGGGCCCGAGACCACGCTCGCCCCGACCTGCAGCCCGTTGGGGGCCAGGATGTAGCGCTTTTCGCCGTCCGCGTAATGCAGCAGGGCGATGCGCGCGGTCCGGTTCGGGTCGTACTCAATCGTGGCCACTCGCGCGGGGATGTCCTGCTTGTCGCGCCGGAAGTCGATGATCCGGTACAGGCGCTTGTGGCCCCCGCCCATGAACCGGGACGTCACCCGGCCCTGGTTGTTGCGGCCGCCGGTCGAGCGCATCCCGGCGGTCAGCCGCTTCTCGGGACGGACGTCCGACAGATCCGAGAAATCCAGCTTGGTCTGGAACCGGACTCCCGCCGATGTAGGTTTGAACTTTTTGACTGGCATCACACGCCCTCGAAGAACTCGATCGTCTGATTCGGCGCGAGGCGGACGTAGGCCTTCTTCCAGGCCTTGCGCTGCCCCAGGAAACGACCCATGCGCTTCCACTTTCCCTGGCGGTTGGCGACGCGGACGTCCACCACCTTCACGCCGAAGAGCTTCTCGACGGCGCGGCGGACCTCGATCTTGTTCGCGGTCCGCGCCACCTCGAAGCAAATCGTGTTGGACCCTTCCTTCAGCCGCGTCGACTTCTCCGTGATCAGAGGCCGGCGGATCAGTTCCTGCGCCAACATCACTCGCCTCCCAGGTTCTTGAGGACCCGCGAGAAGGCGGTCTTGGAGAGCACCACCGTCCCGTGGGCCAGCACGTCGTAGGCATTGACCGCGAGCGAATCCACGAGCTTCCAGGCCTTGACGTTGCGCGACGCGCGCGCGAAGTTCTCGTTGTCGCGCGAGTCCACAAAGAGGGCCTTCCCTTCGATCCCGAGCCCGCCGATGGCGGCCTTGAGATCGCGGGTCTTGTGGCCCTCCGGCGCGATCCAGTCGACGACGACGATCCGCTCCTCGGCGAATCGGCGCGAGAGGACCGCCTTCAGCGCGTTCTTCTTCTCCTGGACCGACACGCCCTGCGCATAGGAGCGGGGCTTGGGTCCGTGCGAGATGCCGCCATGGCGGTGGATCGGGGGACGGCTGCCACCCTGCCGCGCCCGGCCGGTGCCCTTCTGCTTGAACGGCTTCTTGCCGGACCCGGAGACCTCGGAGCGCACCTTCGTCTTGTGGGTGCCCGCGCGCGGCCCGGCGAGATAGGCCTTCACGACCTCCCAGACCAGGTGCTTGCGATACGGGTAGTCGAGGACGCCCGCCGGAACGGACACCTCCCCGACCTGTTCCTTCTTCCAATTCCAGACGGCGATCTTGGCCATGATCTCTATGCCTTCGCCTTCCTCGCGAAGCTCGACCGCACGATCTTGATGATCGAGTGCCGGGCTCCGGGGACGGGGCCGCTCAGGTAGATGAGGTTCTTCTCGACGTCGACGCGCACGATGACCAGGTTCTTGGTCGTGGACTGCCGCCCGCCCAGCCTTCCCGAGGACCGCGTGCCGGGGTAGACGCGAGACGGAAACGCCGAGGGGCCGATCGAGCCCGGCGCCCGGTGGAACATCGATCCGTGGGTCGCGGCGCCTCCCCGGAAGCCGTGTCGCGCGACGACACCCATGAATCCCTTGCCCTTGGAGGTTCCGATCACGTCGACGTGTTCCTGCTCGGCGAACGTGTCGCAGAGTATCTTGTCGCCCGGCTTCAACTCGTCGCCTGCGTCCGCGCGCACCTCCATGAGCGTGCGCATCGGAGCGACGCCGACCTTCTCGAACCGGCCACGCGCCGGCTTGTTTGCCCCGCGGTCCGGGCGCGCCCCGACCAGACCGATCTGGAGGGCGTCGTAGCCGTCCTTGTCGGCGGTCTTCTTCTGGACCACGAGGCAGGGCCCGGCCTGGACGACCGTCACCGGCACGACCGTGCCGTCGGCCTTGAAGATCTGGGTCATGCCCACTTTTCTTCCGATGATTCCGTGTACGGCCATGGCTCGTCTCGCCCTACTTCCCGAACGCCTTGATTTCGACGTCGACCCCGACGGGGAGCTCCAGCTTCATCAGCGCGTCCACCGTCTGGGACGTGGGCTCCAGGATGTCGAGCAGCCGCTTGTGCGTCCGCATCTCGAACTGCTCGCGGGACTTCTTGTCCACGTGCGGCGAGCGGTTCACCGTGTACCGCGAGATCGCGGTCGGCAGCGGAATCGGACCGGCGATCTTGGCGCCTGTGCGCCGGGCCGTATCGACGATCTCGCTGGCCGACTGGTCCAGGATCCGATAGTCGAAGGCCTTCAGGCGGATTCTTATCTTGTCGTTCTTAGGCATGTACGCTCGCTGCTCGATCGGCGGTTTCGACTTCGACTATTCCAGTATCTCGACGATGGTTCCGGCGCCGACGGTGCGGCCGCCTTCACGGATGGCGAATCGCAGGCCCTTCTCCATGGCGATGGGCGTGATCAGGTTGATCTCCAGGTTCACGTTGTCCCCCGGCATCACCATCTC
>JBBRQL010000251.1:0-5881 GCA_038226425.1 Verrucomicrobiota bacterium | reverse complement strand
GAGCTCCGGATAGCGCCGTTCATGGCAGATGATCGCCGTCGCCGGGATGCCGTCGATGCCGAACAACGCGACGGCGTCCCCGGGCGCGAACACTTTCCGGTCGGCCGCGGTGAGCTGGCACTTGTCGTATCGGTACGTCTCGCGGCCGGCGCGGTCGAACACGACGAGGCAGTTCAGCAGCGAGCGCCCGCGGACGACGGGGGAACCGACGAGGACGTTGATCCGGAACCGCGCCGCAAGCTCGCCGACCTGTCGCAACGCCTCGCGCAAAGCCGGACGGTCGAGCACGCCGAAGTCGCACGCGTAGCCGGTCGTCGCGCATTCGGGGAACAGCACCGCGTCAGCGCGGCGCCGCGCGGCGGTCCGGAGCGCGGCTTCGATGAGGACGAGGTTGCCGGCGATCGTCGGCGCGAAGCGCATCTGCACCGCGGCGACGCGCAGACGTGACGGAGAAGGCATGTCGCGAGGCTATCACCTCGCGTCTCGACGGCCAACGGGGCGTCGTGTCTCATCGCCAGCGAAACACATGAGCGCCGAATCCCGTCTCTTCGAACTGAAACTCGAGCTCCCGCCGGCCCCGAAGCCGATCGCGGTCTACAAGCCGCTCGTCGTCCTCGGCAACGTCGCCTACGTCTCCGGCCACGGCCCGGTCCGGATGGACGGCACGCTGATCACCGGCGTCGTCGGACGCGACCTGGACCTCGCCGCCGGCAAGGCCGCCGCCCGCCAGGTCGGTCTCGCGATGCTCGCCAACATGCGCGACCACCTCGGTTCGCTCGACCGGGTGAAGCGGATCGTGAAGACCCTCGGCATGGTCAACACCGCCCCCGATTTCTACGACCATCCGAAGGTGATCAACGGGTTCAGCGAGCTGATGGCCGAGGTCTTCGGCCCGCACGACGGCATCGGCGCGCGCAGCGCGGTGGGCATGGGCCCGTTGCCGGGGAACATCGCGGTCGAGGTCGAGGCGATCTTCGAGCTGAACTGATCCATGAGCGCCCCGTGGTTCCAGGTCGCCGGCGAGGCGGAGATCCCGTCCCCGGCGCTCGTCATCCACCTCGACCGCGTCGAGGCGAACCTGCGGGAGATGCTGCGCATCGCGGGCGGCCCGGCCCGGCTGCGTCCGCACGTCAAGACACACAAACTGCCGGAGCTCGTGCGCAGGCAGGTCGGGCTCGGCATCACGAAGGTCAAGTGCGCGACCATCGCCGAGGCGGAGATGGCGGCGCTGAACGGCGCGGAGGACATCTTGCTCGCGTACCAGCCGGTCGGGCCCGGCGCGGGGCGTATCGTCGCGTTGGCCGCGCGCTATCCGCGTTGCCGGTTCTCGTGCCTGGCCGACGACGCCGGGGTCGTCCGCGGCTTGTCCAAGGCCCACGCGGCTTCCGGGATGACGGGCCCGCTCGACGTGCTCCTCGACCTCGACGTCGGACAGCAACGCTCAGGCATCGCGCCCGGCCCGGCGGCGGTCGAGTTGGCGAAACTCATCGGTGCGTCCGCCGGGCTGCGCTTCGACGGGCTCCACGCGTATGACGGCCATCTGGGGATCACCGATCTCGCGGAGCGCACCCAGGCCTGCGAAGCCGCGTTCGCGCCGGTTTGGGAGCTGAAGCGGACCTTGGAGGCGGCGGGCATCGCCGTGCCGCGCGTCGTCGCCGGTGGGACGCCGACGTTCCCGATCCATGCGCGTCGCGCCGACCTGGAACTGAGCCCGGGCACTTGCGTGTTCTGGGACGCGGGCTACGGACACAAGTTCCCCGACCTGGCGTTCTTTCCCGCCGCGGTGCTGCTGGCCCGCGTGGTGAGCAAACCGACACCGGGTCGGCTTTGCCTCGATCTCGGGCACAAGGCCGTCGCGTCGGAGATGCCGGCGCCGAGGGTGGTCTTCTTGGACCTGCCGGACGCGGTCGCGGTGGCGCACAACGAGGAACACCTCGTCGTCGAGACACCGCACGCGGAGGGCCACGCGGTGGGGGACCTGGTGCACGGGATCCCGTGGCACGTCTGCCCGACCGTGGCGCTGCACCAAGAGGTCTGGGTGGCCGAAGCCGGGAAGATCACCGGACGCTGGCAGGTGACGGCGCGAGCCCGGCGGCTGGAGGTCTGAGGACCGCCCGGATCAGCCGAGGCGGTAGGTGATGCGCGCCTTGTTCAGGTCGTAGGGCGACATCTCGATGCGGACGCGGTCGCCCGGCGTGAGGCGGATGAACCGCTTGCGCATCTTCCCGGAGATGTGCGCGAGCACGATGTGTTTGTTGTCGAGTTCGACGCGGAACATCGTGCCGGCCAGCACCGTGATGATGCGGCCTTCGAGTTGGATATGCTCTTCCATGGATTTGCTATGCCAGCCCGTCCCGACAGACCGCGGCGCGGCTGACGACGCGTCCCGGAGATCGTTTCCCGCCTGACCGGAAGACCGGTCCCCCGCACGGGACCTCGTGGCCATCCGAGGGTCGTCACCGGCTTCTTTGCTCCGTGACGACGACCGGGCAGCCCGGGCTCGAAGGTGACCCCTCCAGCAAAGACCTAGACCCGACGGAAGCGCGGAAAGTGACGAGTTCCAACCCGCTGGCAAGGCATATCTCGGCCGCAGGCGCATCTGGACACCGTGGTCGGCGGTGCGGAAAAGGTGCTGCCGTGCGTCTCGCCGGCAGGAGGCGCGAAGGAAGGCGAGGGGAGGATTTTCCCGGCCCCGGCTTCGGCGAGCCCCCGCCAGCAAGATGCTGGCAGCACGCTCACCCGCGCCTCACCTCGTCGCCGTGAAAAGGTGCGCATCTCGGCAGTTGGCATATCTCGGCCGCCTCGGCCGATCGAACCGATACTGGTCCGCCGTTGATCTGGCGGGTCGGCCTGAAAGACGTCTTTATCCTCACCGCGGACCAGATATGTGCCTTGACCGCTCGCTGCATCCGCCGAGGCTGGCTGGCGTGTCTTCCCCGCAAGGTTCCCGCCGACCGAGCCTGATCATCGGGGTGTCCGCCGTCGTCGTCTTCCTTCTCATGCTGATGGTGTTGCTCGGTCTGGCGACGTTGGGCAAGGGGCAGGGATCGGTGGAGATCGCCGCGGCGCGCCCGATATGGACCGCGACGTTGACCGGGACGACCGGCGACATCGCGGCGGTGTGGGTCTGGACCCAGACCGCGACATTGCGCACGAACATCCGGGTACCGGCCGAGCTGCGGTTCGACCGGAAGACCCTCCTGGTCCAGGTCCGGAGCGAGGGCAACTTGGCGTTGGCCATGGATGTCACGGGCACTAACGGAGGCTCCGCCCATGTACGGATCGATGCCGGCACGACCAACAGCGCGAAATTTTTGAGCTCTTACCCGTTCCGTCTCTTGGAGCTCGGAGGCTTCTCGGCGGCCAACCTGCCTTCGGGCGTGCCGTTCGGACTTACGCCTGTCTACGAAAGGCCTTGGTCGGCTTGGCCCATCCGATACGACACCGTGACCAACCTGCCGACCGTGAGATGAGAGAAGCCGGACCGGAGAGCCTGGATGGAGCCGTCCGCGCCATCCTTGCCCCCAAAGTGTCCGCCACCTGCGTCAGCTCCTGCGGGATTTGGGTGCGATTAGAAGTGGCGGTCCGCATTGGAGGGGCTGGGAAGAGATCAATCTGGAAAGCAGGAAAACAGGGACGGAGCCGATAAAGCCCCGCTTTTCCTGCATTCCTGTTTTCCAGATTCTCTCTCCGGTCGGTTCTCTCTACTGAGCAGGTGCGTCTCTGCGCCGGTTGCAGTGGCCTTCACTTCTGATCGCACCCTGCGGGATTTCCCGCCGTTGACCCGTTCTCGCCGCGCGCCTAGCGTCCGCGCCCTGCGTATGCACGTACTCGTCTGCGACCCGATCTCACCCCGCGGCATCGCCTATTTCCAGGTACGTCCGGAGTTCAAAGTCACCGTCCTGCCCAAGCGGCTGTCCGAAGCGGAGCTCCTGCCGCTCGTCGCCGATGTGGACGCCATGGTCGTCCGCTCCGAGACCAAGGTGACCCAGAAGGTCCTCGAGGCCGCGACGAACCTGAAGGTCGTCGGTCGCGCCGGCGTGGGCGTGGACAACGTGGACGTCGAGGCCGCCACCCAGCGCGGCGTGGTCGTGATGAACACGCCCGCGGGCAACACCATCACCACCGCCGAGCTCACCTTCTTCATGCTCGGCGCGCTCGCCCGCAAGATCCCCGCCGCGCACGCCACGATGGCCGCGGGCAAGTGGGACCGGAAGGCTTTCCAGGGCACCGAGATCTTCGGCAAGACGCTCGGCATCCTCGGCGCCGGCCGCATCGGCACCGAGGTCGGCAAGCGCGCGCTGGCGTTCGGCATGCGCGTGGTGGCCTATGACCCGTTCCTCACCGAGGCCCGGGCCAAGGCGCTCGGCTTCGAGGCCGCGAGCGATCCGGACAAGATCTACCAGCAGGCCGATTTCATCACCGTCCACATGCCGGTGACCAAGGAGACGCGCGAGATGCTGGACGGCGCCGCCTTCGCCAAGATGAAGCCCGGCGTGCGCATCGTGAACTGCGCCCGGGGCGAGATCATCCACGAGGCCGACCTCGTCGCCGCTCTCGAATCCGGCAAGGTCGCCGGCGCCGCGCTGGATGTCTTCCACCTCGAGCCGCTGCCGGCCGACCACAAGTTCCGCACGCTGCCCAACGTCGTGCTCACGCCGCATCTCGGCGCGAGCACCGAGGAGGCCCAGGAGAAGTGCGGCCTCGAGGTCGCCGAGGTCATCACCGGCTTCCTGCTCACCGGCGAGGTGCGCAACGCGGTGAACCTGCCCGGCGTCGACGCCAAGACCTACGAGTTGGTGAAGCCCTACATGCTGCTCGGCGAGAAGCTCGGCCGCCTGCTCGGCCAGCTCGCGCCCGGCCCGGTGGACCGGCTGCACGTCACCTACGGCGGCAAGGCGCAGGAGCTTCCCCAGACCGATCCCGTCACCCGCGCCATCCTGCGCGGCTACCTGAGCACCGGCGCCGGGAGCGGGCTCAAGGACGTCAACAACATCAACGTCCGCAGCGCCGCGGCCTCGCTCGGCATCAGCATCGAGGAGAAGCGCTCCGACGAGCACGTGACCTTCAACGAATGGCTGCACGTCCAGGCCTTCCACGGCACGGACAAGGTCGTCTCGGCGGGCGGCACCTTCTTCGGCTCGCCCAACAACCCGCGCATCGTGCGGCTGTTCAGCCAGCCGGTGGAGATCCCCATCAGCGGCACCCTGCTGCTCGTGGCCAACCACGACCGCCCCGGCATCGTGGGCTTCCTCGGGTCCGTCCTCGGCAAGCACGGCGTCAACATCGCCAACATGAGCCTCAACCGCGACGCGGCCGGCGGTCAGGCGCTCACCGTCCTGCATCTCGACAGCATCCCGCCCCAGGCGGCGCTCGACGAGCTGACCCGGGACGCGGCGATCACCAGCGCCAAGGTCGTCACGCTCTGACGGGCGTCGACGCCCTCGGACCGGACAGACGCCGACGAAGAGCACGAAGAGCACGAAGGCCGGCGCCGACATGCATCGGCCGCGCGGCGTCGGCCGGGCAGGGCGGACTTTCCACTCCGCCGCTCACCACCTTCGCCGGAACCATGCAGTCAAAGGCTTGGGTGGAACGGGTCACCGGCCCGTTTGGGCGGGCTATCAGCCCGCCGCGTCGGGTGCGCCGGGCACGCGCCCTCCGGTGCTTGCGTTCTCGTGCCGAAGCTCGGCGGCAAGTTGCCGCCGAGAACGGCCAGGTTGGCCGTTCCACCCGGAATAGACTGCATGATCCCGGCTGAAAGCCTGTCTGAAAACTGACCGACGGGTCGTGGGACAGGCTTCCAGCCTGTCCGACCGTGGGCTTCCAGCCCGCGGTCACAGAAGAAACCGGCGCCGGTTGGAAGCCCGCCCGCAGACAG
>JBBRQL010000250.1:0-5885 GCA_038226425.1 Verrucomicrobiota bacterium | reverse complement strand
GTACTTCAGGTCGTTGGTGAGCTTGAGACCGGTCTTCGGCTTATATAGGAGGCCGAACTTCGCGAGGTTGCTGCTCACGGTGGCGAGGCTGCCGACCATCTCGCCGAACTGCGCGCGCAACGCCTCGTCCTTGAGCGCCGCGCCCGCGATGCCTTTGCCGGCCTGCAGGTCGGACGTGATCAGCTTGAGGTCGCTGGTCGCCGCCGCCGCGCCGTGCAGCGCGGTCTGGAGCTCGGGCTTCGCGGAATCGATGGTGGATTGGAGGTTCGACGCGGTCGTGATGAGCGTCAGGGACAGCGTGTTCAGGTTGCTGAACGTGACCCCGACCATCGGCCCGTTGGTGGCGATCACGCCCTGGACGTCGCCGACCGCGGCCTCGGCGCGCTCGGAGACGCGGCGGAAGTTGACGGCGGTGGCGGCGAGGTTGGTGAGGACCTGCTCGCTGAGCAGCACCTTGTCGACGCGGGCGACGGCGCCGTTGATCCGGTCGACGGCGGTGTCGAGCTTCTGCATGAGCCCCATCGCCGATCGTGCCGCCTCCTGGAGGTTGAACGGGACCTGGGCCCGCACGACCGCGCCGTCCTTGAGCGCTTCTTTCTCGTTCTTCGTCGGCACGACCGAGATGTACTGGTCGCCGAGGAAGCCGCTCTGCTCGACCTCGAACCGGGCGTCGGCGTAGATGGTGAACTTCTTGAGGATCCGCGTGGTGATGGCGACCGTTCGGCCGTCGGCGTTGAGCTCGATGACCTCGACGGTCCCGACCGGGACGCCGGACACGAGCACGGCGGCGCCGGCCTTGAGGCCGCCGACGTTCTCCGCGCGGATGACCACGCGGTAGCTCGGCGTCAGGAGGCTGCGGCCTTTGCTGAAGTTCACCAGCAGGAGCGCGATGACCATCAGCGCGATGAAGACGAACAGGCCGACTTTCGTGGCGTTGCGGGAGGAGTCCATTTCAGGCGAAGGATTGGCTATCGGCGGGCACGATGCCGTTGACGAAGTTGTGCACGATCGGGTCGGTCGAGGAAAGGATGTCGGCGCTCGGGCCGTCGGCGTAGATGACGCCCTCGTGGAGCATGAGGATGCGCTTGCTGATGCGCCGCGCGCTGGCCATGTCGTGGGTCACCGCGATGCTGGTGACGTGGAGCTGCTCCCAGACGCGGTGGATCAGCCGGTCGATGCGCGCGGCGGCGATGGGGTCGAGACCGGTGGTCGGCTCGTCGTACAGCAGGATCTCGGGCCGGTAGATGATGGCGCGCGCGAGGCCGACGCGTTTGCGCATGCCGCCGGAGAGCTCGGCCGGTTTCTTCTCCTCGATGCCGCGCAGCTCGACCATCTCGAGCGCCTCGGTGACGAGCTTGCGCATCTCGCCCTCGGTGTGCCGGCGCTCGCGCTGGAGCACGAAGCTGACGTTCTCGTACACCGTGAGGCTGTCGAACAGCGCCGCCATCTGGAAGAGCATGCCGAACTTGCGCCGGACCTTTAGCAGCTCGCGTTCGTCGAGGCAGCAGAGGTCCTGTCCCTCGACCCGCACCTGACCGCGGTCGGGCTGGAGCAGCGCGATGAGATGCTTCAGCAGCACGCTCTTCCCGCCGCCGCTGCGACCGATGACCACGACGGCTTCGCCCTTCTCGATGCGCAGGCTGGTGCCACGGAGAACCGGCTGCGGGCCGAAGCTTTTCCAGAGATCGCGGACTTCGATCATGGGTCAGCCTTTGAACAGCCGGGTGAGGAAGAGCGTGAGGAAGAAGTTCGCCACGAGCACCGTGATGCTCGAGTAGACGACGGCCTCGGTCGTCGCCTTCCCGACGCCTTCGGCGCCCTGCTGGCAGCTCAGCCCTTTGTAGCAGCTGATGACGGCGATCGCCGCGCCGAACAAGGTCGCCTTGATCAGCCCGGTCATCACGTCCGTCGGCGCTGTGTAGCGGTTCATGTTCGCGACGTAGTAGGCGCTGTCGATCCCCAGCAGATGGGCGCCGACCATCCAGCTCGCGAAGATGCCCACCGCCACCGCTTCCGCCGTCAACAATGGCGCGGCGACGGTCGCCGCCAGCAGCCGGGGAACGACCAGGTGATCGACGGGATGCGTCGCCAAGGTCCTCAGGGCGTCGATCTGCTCGGTCACCTTCATCGTCCCGAGCTCGGCGGCCATCGCTGCGCCGACCCGGCCGGCGATCATCAGGCAGGCGAGCACCGGTCCGAGTTCGCTGCACATGCCGACGCTCACCACCGCGCCGGTGGCGGTGTCCATCTTGACCTTGTGGAACTGGAAGTAGGTCTGCGCGCACAGGACCATGCCCGTCGCCGCGCCGGTGGTGATGACGACGCTCTGGGACTTCACGCCGATGAAATGGAGCTGCTCCACGAAATCGCGCCAGGACGGCCGCTGGTGGCGGAGCGAACGGAAGGCCTCGCCGGCGATGTGCGCGAGCTCGCCGAGCTCGCTGAACAGGTAGCGGATCCGTTGTTGGAGGATTGGGACGACCATGTCGCGGATCGACCGTAGCGCGTTTCCTCGGAGATGAAACGCCGATTTGCCCGTCGATCCGCCCCGGCTCGGCGGGCTGGCGGTCGGAGGCCTCCCAAAAATCCCTTTCCCCCATGGCGGGTGTCCCCCACATTTGCCGCTCGTTTTATGGACGTGAGACTTCCGAAGATAGGCGACAACGCGGACAGCGGCACCGTCGTCAGCATCCTGGTCAAACCGGGCGACGTGATCGTCGCCGGGCAGACGATCATCGAGCTGGAGATGGAGAAGGCGGTCGCTCCAATCCCTGCCAGCGCCGGAGGCACCGTGGGTGCCATCAAGGTCAAGGAAGGCGACAAGATCTCGGTCGGGACCGTCATCCTCACCGTGGAAGGCGCCCCGGGCGCTGCTCCTGTCGCTACCGTTCCGACGGCCAAGGCCGCAGCGCCGCGGCCCTCCACGCGCGCTGCAGCCGTCGCCGATGATGACGATGACGTGCCGCTCGCCGACGACGGGGAGGACGGTCCGACCCCCGGTGCTTCGCCCTATGTCCGCAAGGTCGCCCGCGAACTCGGCATCAAGCTCGGCCGCGTTGCCGGAAGCGGCAACGGCGGCCGGGTGCTCATCACCGACCTGGCCCGTCATGTGTCGCGGCTCGAGAAGGCCGTCGCCCGCGCCGGCCGCTATGCGGACGAGCCCAAGGGCCTGCACTTCCCGCTCGTCGGCACCGATTTCTCCGTCTTCGGACCGGTCACCAGCGAGCCGATCTCCGCGCTCCGCAAGGTCATCTCGGCCCGGATGGTCGAGAACAGCGTGACCTTGGCCCATGTCGCCCAATTCGACGACGCGGACATGAGCCGGATCGAGGCGCTGCGGAAGCAGTTCAAGGCCGCCTACGAGAAGGTCGGCGCGAAGCTCACGCCCACGCCCTTCATCATCAAGGCGCTGGTCGCCGCGCTGAAGAAGCACCCGAAGTTCAACGCCAGCCTCAACGAGGTCGCCGAGACGCTCGTCATCAAGCACTACTACCACATCGGGATCGCCGTCGACACCGATGCCGGCTTGCTCGTCCCGGTGATCAAGGACGCCGACAAGAAGTCGCTGCTCGAGATCGCCAAGGAGCTCGCCGCGATCGCCGAGAAGGCCCGCGACCGGAAGCTCGGCGCCGACGACATGAAGGGCGGCACGTTCACGATCTCGAACCAAGGCGCGATCGGCGGCGGGCACTTCACCCCGATCGTCAACAAACCCGAGGTCGCCATCCTCGGCATCGGCAAGACGTCGCAGAAACCGGTCGTCACCGCCGACGGCAAGATCGAGGCGCGGCCGCTCATGCCGCTCACGGTCAGCTACGACCACCGCGTCATCGACGGCGGCGGCGCGGCGCGGTTCACGGTGGATCTCGTGCAAGCGCTGCAGGAGTTCCCGGAATCCGAAGTGAAGCTCTGAACGACGAATCATGGAACCGATCCAAACCGACATCGTCGTCATCGGCGCCGGCCCCGGGGCTGCGCCGCGGACCTCGCGCCGGAGTTCTAGAAGTTCGCCGAGGGCGACGTGAGGCTGTGACCAAGCATTGTCGCCCGCCGCAAACTCGCCCAGATCCCTGCCATGAGCGCGACCGATGTCCTCGACCAAGCGCGCGCCTTGCCGGCCGCGGAGCAGAAACGCTTCGTGCAGCTCTTGGCCGCTGAGACGGACTGGCTGGAAGACGTGGTCGACCAAGCCGTGGCCGACCAACGGCGCGAAGAACCGGAACGTCCGCTCTGCGAGTTGCTCATACGCCACGCCCTCGCATGACGTGGCAAGTCGTCACCAAACGCAGCTTCGACAAAGAGTTCGCCGCCTTGTCACCGGACATCCAGCGGCGGATCGCCCCTGTGCTGGTCGGACTGGGACAGGAGCCGTTCCCGCCCGGTTGCAAGAAGCTCCGCGGTTCCGCCGATTACCGTGTCCGCATGGGCGACTACCGGCTGATCTACGAAGTGGACGGCGAGGCGAGGCAGGTCCGTCTGTCGGCCGTCGGCCACCGCCGGGAGGTCTACCGAAGGCGATGACCGCCGAGGATTTTGATTTGTCCGGAGCCCGCCTCTGGCGAAGCTGAGCAGCAGATTTTTATGGAACCGATCCAAACCGACATCGTCGTCATCGGCGCCGGCCCCGGGGGCTACGCCGCCGCGTTCTACGCCGCGGACCTCGGCAAGAAAGTGCTGCTCGTCGAGCGCGACCCGCGTCTCGGCGGCGTGTGCATGAACCGCGGCTGCATCCCGTCCAAGGCCCTGCTCAACGCCAGCCACTCGCTCGCCGTCGCCAAGGAATCCGCCCATCGCGGCATCACCTTCGGGGAACCGGTCATCGACCTCGACAAGCTCCGCGCCTGGAAGGACGGCATCATCGAGAAACTCGGCACCGGCATCGCCAGCTTGGCCAAGATGCGCGGCGTCACCGTCGTCCACGGCCGCGGCCACTTCGAGGATTCTTCCACGCTCCGCGTCGAGACCAGCGAGGGACAGAAGTTCGTGAAGTTCGAAAAGGCGATCATCGCCGTCGGCTCGCGTCCCGCCCTGCCGCGCGCCTTCGACCTCGGCAATCCCCGGGTGATGACCTCCACCGAGGCGCTCGAGGTCCCCGACATCCCGGAGAACCTGCTCGTCATCGGCGGCGGCTACATCGGCATGGAGCTCGGCACGGTCTACGCCGGGCTCGGCTCCAAGGTCACCGTGATCGAGGCGATGGATTCGATCCTCGCCGGTGCGGACCCCGACCTCGCCCGTCCCGTCGCGGCTTTCGCCAAGAAGGCGTTCAAGGAGGTCCGTCTCAAGGCCAAGGTCCTGGAGATGAAGACCGCCGGGAAACAGATCAAGGTCACCAGCGAGTTCGACGGCCAGAAGCTCGAAGAATACTACGACCGGGTGCTCGTCTCCGTCGGGCGCACGCCGAACGGCCAGGAGCTCGGGCTCGAGAACACCAAGGTCGAGAAGGACGAGAAGGGCTTCATCAAGGTCGACGAGCGCATGGCCACCACCGATCCGGCCATCTACGCCATCGGCGACGTGGCCGGCGGCATCATGCTCGCTCACAAGGCGAGCAAGGAGGCCCGGATCGCGGTCGAGAACCTCGCCGGCGAAGGCGGCGCGGTGAACAAGGACTACGTCATCCCGGCGGTGGTATTCACGGATCCTGAGGTCGCGTGGGTCGGGCTCACGGAGGCCGAAGCCAAGGCCAAGGGCATCGCCATCGAGGTCGCCAAGTTCCCGTGGGGCGCCTCCGGCCGCGCGCTGACCTACGACCGGACCGACGGCCTGACAAAACTCATCGTCGAGCCCGGGACGCACCGCATCCTCGGTGTCGGCCTCGTCGGCCACGGTGCGGGCGAGCTGATCGGCGAAGGCGCGGTCGCCATCGAGATGGGCGCGACCGC
>JBBRQL010000249.1:0-5895 GCA_038226425.1 Verrucomicrobiota bacterium | reverse complement strand
TTTCACCGCCGCGGCGGGGCTCCCTGCCGTCATCGGCGCGGTGCCCGGCGCGGTGCCCGGCGTGGAGCACGTCGTCGTCATCGGTTGCGACGGCATGGGCTCGCTGGCGTTCAGGGAGACCAACGCCCCGGTCATGCACCGGCTGATGCGCGAGGGCGCTTACACGCTGCGGGCCCGCGGCGTGATGCCGACATCGAGCTCGCCGAACTGGGCCTCGATGATCATGGGAGCCGGGCCTGAGCAGCACGGGGTCACCTCGAACGATTGGCTCACGAACAAGTTCGAGATCCCGGCGCTCGAGGTCGGGCCGGAAGGGATGTTCCCGACCGTCTTCCGCGTGATCCGCGAGCAACGTCCGGCGTCGCGCATCGTGTGCGTGCATGATTGGGACGGATTCGGTCGGCTCTTCGAGCGCGGCGCGGCCGACCACATCGCGTGGGTCAAGGGCTCGCCCAACACGGCGGAGCATGTCATCGGCGTCATCAAGGAGCGGAAGCCGACGTTCACCTTCATCCATTTCGACGACGTCGACCATGCCGGGCACAGCTTCAACTGGAAGTCGCCGACCTACTACAAGGCGGTCGAGCTGATCGACGGCCTCATCGGCGACGTGCTCAAGGCGGTCGACGACGCCGGCATGGGCGGCAAGACGCTCGTGCTCATCACCGCGGACCACGGCGGCATCGGCACCAAGCACGGCGGGCCGACCCTCGAGGAGCTGGAGATCCCGTGGATCATCCACGGTCCCGGCGTCGCCAAAGGCAAGGTGATCGGCTCGCCGGTGAACACCTACGACACCGCGGCCACCATCGCGTGGGTCTTCGGCCTCAAGCCGCCCGCCGTGTGGATCGGCAAGCCCGTCACGGAAGCCTTCACCTCCCGCTGAGCCGGGCGTTCGCCTTCCAATTCCCGATTCCCGATACCCGATTCCCGATTCCCTATACGCTGAACGTCCCACCCCCGATGCCATTGCCCACCGCCAAGGACAAACCGCTCTTCACTCCCGGCCCGCTGACCACGTCGCTCTCGGTCAAGCAGGCCATGCTCCACGATGCCGGGTCCTGGCACTGGGAGTTCAACGCCAAGGTCAAGGCCATCCGCGCCCGCATCCTCGCCATCGCGGGCCTGGACCAGGCCGCCGGTTGGGAAGCCGTCCTGCTCCAGGGCAGCGGCACGTTCGGCGTGGAATCGGTCTTCGCCACCTGCGTCCCGCCGCAGGGCAAGGTCGCCGTGCTGAGCAACGGGGCCTACGGCGAGCGCATGGTCCTGATGCTCCAGGCGCTGCGGATCCCGCACGCCGTCCTCCGCACCATCGAGGACACGCCGAACGATCCGGCGGCGCTCGACGCGCTGCTCGCGGCCGATCCGGCCATCACCCACGTCGCGGTCGTCCATTGCGAGACGACCACCGGCATCCTCAACGACATCGCCGCCGTCGGCGAGGTCGTGAGCCGGCACGGTCGCGTCTACATCGTGGACGCGATGAGCAGCTTCGGGGCGTGCCCGATCGATTTCGCGGCGTGCTCGATCGACTTCCTCATCTCGTCCGCGAACAAGTGCCTCGAAGGCGTGCCCGGCTTCAGCTTCGTCATCGGCAAGCGCGCCCTTTTCTTCGCCAGCGAAGGCTGGTCGCGCACGCTGAGCATGGACCTGCTCGGCCAGCTCAAGGGTTTCGAGAAGACGGGCCAGTTCCGCTACACGCCGCCGACCCACAGCATCCTTGCTTTCGCGCAGGCGCTCGACGAGTTCGACGGAGAAGGGGGCATCGACGGCCGCGCCGCGCGTTACCGGCACAACCACGCGACGCTCCTCGCCGGCATGGCCAAGCTCGGGATGCGGCCGTACCTGCGCTCGGAGGTGCAGAGCCACATCATCACCAGCTTCCCGTTCCCGGCCGATCCGAAGTTCACCTTCGACGCGTTCTACCGGCTCGTGTCCGACAAGGGTTTCATCCTCTATCCCGGCAAGATCAGCCAGGCCGACACCTTCCGCATCGGCAACATCGGCCGGCTCTTCGAGGCCGACATGAAGCAGGTGGTGTACGCCATCGGCGAGGCCCTCGCGGAGATGGGAGTGAAGGCGCAAGGATGAAGGGTGAAGGAAAAATGATGAAGGCGTCTGCTCCGGGAAGAGGTTCGTTGCGTGCCGGTCTGCCGTGGCTGGCGTCGGTCCTTCTTTCAACCTTCAACCTTCAACTTCCGACCGCCGCCGCCCCGCCGCTGCCGCGCGCCCACGCGCACAACGACTACGAGCACAAGCGGCCGTTGCTCGACGCGTTGGACAACGGGTTCTGCTCGGTCGAGGCCGATATCTTCCTCGTCAACGGCGACCTGCTCGTCGCGCACGACCGCAAGGGATTGAAGCCGGAGCGCACGCTCCAGGCCTTGTATCTCGATCCTTTGCGCGAACGGGTCCGCGCCAACGGCGGTCATGTCTATCCGGAGCTCGGCACCGACAAAGCGCTCCGGCGTCCGCTGGCGGCGAAGGCGCCGGACGTGGAGTTCACGCTGCTCGTCGACATCAAGACCGACGGCCCGGCCGTCTACGCCAAGCTCCGCGAAGTGCTGGCCGGCTACGACGGGATGCTCACGCGCTTCACGCCGACCAACACGACGCCGGGCGCGGTCACGGTCATCCTCACCGGCGACCGGCCGGCCGGCATCGTCGCCGCCGAGGCGCAGCGGCTGTGCGCGTTGGACGGCCTCTTCGCTGACTTGGAGAAGGACACCTCCGTCCATCTCGTCCCGCTCGTGAGCGAAAGCTGGCGGCCCACCTTCGGATGGTTCAAGGACGGCAAGCTCGCCGAACCCGACCGCGCCAAGCTCCGCGGGCTCGTCGCCCAGGCCCATGCCCAAGGCCGTCGTCTCCGCTTCTGGGGCGCTCAGGACAAGGACTTCGTCTGGCGCGAGCTCCACTCCGCCGGCGTGGACCTGATGAACACGGACGACTTGGCGGGGTTGGCTGAGTTCCTTCGCGCAAACACTCCCAAGGAAGCGAAACCATGATCTGCAGCCGTTCTCCTCGCCTGCTTTCGTCCGTGTCATCCGCTTGCTAGCCTCCTGTCATGGACACGCCTTGTGACCGCGAATTCTGGGGACGCCATCCCGGCTTGGTGTGGTCGAACCGGGACGCCGACGACGGGGTGCGCATCCGCGCCGCCCTCAGCCGCCCGCGCTTTGAGCAACTGTGCGATATCGCCGGGCATTTCGGTCTGGAGCGCGTCGAGTCGGAATGGCGTTATCTTGCCGGCGACGACGCGGACGAAATCCGGCGCGCTGCACCGGTGGCCGAACGCATCCTCCGCAACCTCGCCACAGGACAAGCCCGTGCTGCCGCCTGAAACCGACCACCTCTGGGGCCACCTGCGCCGGCAGCCATCGCTGCGCGGCTTCGTGCTCATCGGCGGCACCGCCCTCGCGCTGCGTCTGCGGCACCGTGTCAGCGAGGATCTGGATTTCATCCACCCCGGTCCCCTGTTGCCGCGCGGACAGCTCGACCAGCTGGCACGCGAAGCCGCAGGACTAGGGTTTCGTTTCGAGCGCAACGACGAAGGCTACGAGCATCTTCTGGAGAAGCCTCCGTCCCTGGACGAGATGCGCTTGTTCTTTCAGCAACAGCGCGATCGGTTAGAGACGAAGCTCGCCGAGGAAGGCGCGAAATGAACCCCGCTTCACCCTCCATTGCTGCCGATCCGCTCGACCGCCTCCGATCCGAAGGCGATGTGAACTTGTCTCCCCGCCGGCGCGCGTGGTCCGCCGGGCATATCGGCCCGGAGACCCGGGCCGTGCTCGACGCCGACGCGGAGCGCTTCCTGCATCAATCGCTCTCGACGCCGTGCCTCAACGTGCTCGCCAAGGCCGAGGGCGCTTGGATCGAGGATGTCGAGGGCCGGCGCTATCTCGACTTCCACGGCAACAACGTCCACCAGGTCGGCTTCTCCCATCCGCGCGTCATCGCGGCGATCAAGCAGCAGCTCGACACGCTGAGCTTCTGCACGCGGCGTTACACCTGCGAGCCGGCCGTGCAACTGGCCGAGCGGCTCGCGGAGATCGCTCCCGGCGACCTCGACCGCGTGCTCTTCGCCCCCGGCGGCACCTCGGCCATCGGCATGGCGCTGAAGCTCGCGCGCATCGCCACCGGCCGGTTCAAGACCGTCTCGATGTGGGATTCCTTCCATGGCGCCTCGCTCGACGCGATCTCCATCGGCGGTGAAGCGGTCTTCCGGCAGGGAATCGGGCCGTTGCTGCCCGGCTGCGAGCACGTGCCGCCGCCGGAGCCGCACCGTTGTCCGTTCAAGTGCGGCCACTCGTGCAACCTGGCCTGTGCCGATTACATCGAGTACGTGCTCGAGAAGGAGGGCGATGTCGCGGCGGTCATCGGCGAGACCATCCGGTGCACGCCGTTCATCCCGCCGGCGGATTATTGGAAGCGGGTCCGCGCCGCCTGCGACAAGCACGGCGCGCTGCTCATCCTGGACGAGATCCCCATCGGTCTCGGCCGCACGGGCAAGATGTTCGCGTGCGAGCACTACGATGTCGTGCCCGACATGCTCGTGCTCGGGAAAGGGCTCGGCGGCGGCGTGTTCCCCATCGCCGCGCTGCTGGCGCGCGAAGGGCTCAACGTCGCCACCAAGACCGCCCTGGGCCACTACACCCACGAGAAGAACCCGGTCGCCTGCGCTGCCGGGATCGCGACGCTCGACGTCATCCGCGACGAGGACCTCGTCGGGAACGCCGCACGCCTCGGCGACCTGGCGCTGGCCAAGATGGCGGAGATGAAGTCGCGGCATCCGCTCATCGGCGATATCCGTGGCAAAGGCCTGCTGATGGGGATCGAGCTGCGGCAGGACGACGGACGCCCGGCGACCGACGAGGCCGAGCAGGTGATGTACGCCGCGCTGAGCCGCGGCCTGAACTTCAAGGTGACGATGGGAAACATCCTCACCCTCACGCCGGCGCTCACGCTCACCGAAGCCGAGCTGGACCAAGCGCTCGGCATCCTCGCCGTGTGCATCGGCGAGGTGGAGGCGAAGAAGTTTTAACCACAGATGGACACGGATGGACACAGATGGGGATCGGCTAGGGATGCGACAGAGATCATAGGTGTGCTTCAGGAGGAATCCTGGGGCGTCCCCTCATCTCGGCGCTCCTCCTCCTCGTTCCCCATCTGTGTCCATCCGTGTCCATCTGTGGTTTCGCTCTTCTCCCGATGACCTTCCGCGAACGCGCCCTGGCCCTGTTCCCCGCCGGCTCGAACGGCGAGTACGGCATCCCGGCCGAGCTGGTCCCGGTGATCGAGCGCGGCGACGGCTGCCGCGTGTGGGACACCGAGGGCCGCGAGTTCCTCGACATGACGATGGCGTGGGGCGCGGCGCTCGTCGGCCACGCGCATCCCAAGGTCGTCGAGGCCGCGACCCGGCAAGCCGCGCTCGGCGCCAACTTCGCCGCCGTGAACCGCTGGTCCGTCGAGCTCGCCGAGCGGATCGCCGCCCTCTCGCCCTGTGCCGAACGGATCCGCTTCGTCGCATCCGGTACCGAGGCGACCATGCTCTGCCTCCGTGTCGCTCAAGCCGCGACCGGAAGGCCGAAAGTCCTGAAGTTCGAAGGCGCCTACCACGGCCAGCATCCGGTCGGCATCACCAGCATGTTGAACGGACAGCCGTTGGCGCTCCCGCGATCCGACCCCAGCGGCGCCGGCGCATCGTGGGTCGCCCGTGACGTGCTGGTCGCGCCGTACAACGATCTCGACACCACATCGCGGATCCTGCGCGACCACGCCCACCATGCCCCGCTCCACCGGCTTTGCCGCCGCACCGATCAGCACAACTCCCGTGTCGGGTCGGCGCAGTCCGGCGATAACTCGAAACAGCGTGGTTTTCCCCACGCCCGACGGCCC
>JBBRQL010000248.1:0-6061 GCA_038226425.1 Verrucomicrobiota bacterium | reverse complement strand
GTCGGAGGACGACACGAAGACCCGGTCGCCGAGGATCTCCACCTTGCGCGCCGATGGCCCGATGATCGACGGCGCGAAGGGGTTCGGGCTCTGCAGGATCCCGAGGCCGATCTCAACCCAGGTGGCACCGCCGTCGCGGCTGCGGTAGAGCCGTCCGTCGGAGACGGCGAAGGCCGTGCCGTCCGGCGCGCCCACGACATCGGAACCGTTCCACGAGCGGCCGCCCACGAGAGGGCTGTCCACCACGCCTGGGATGCCGTCCACCGCCTGCGTCCAGGTCGTGCCGCCGTCGGTGGACCGGAACACGCCCTTCGATGCCTGGACGGTCAACAAGGCATCGCCCGCGCTGGCGAGCGCGTAGTAGGTCTTGGCGAAACCGATGAACGGCGGCGACGGCAGTTGCCCCCCCACCGCGGTCCAGGTCGCTCCGTCGTCGCTGCTCTTCCACACGCCTTCGGACAGAAGGTCGGAGAAATAAACCGCGCCCTTGTGAACGACCATGTCGCTGATGGCGATGCCGCCCGGGTTGCGGGTCGGCGAGGCGAAAGGCAGCGGCACCTCGGTCCACTTGGCGCCTCGGTCGTCGCTGCGGAACACGGGGGAGCCGATCTTGTTGTCCCACGACGCGTTGTCGCCGCCGCGCAGGACACGTCCCGTCGGCGTGACGACGAACGCCTTGGGCAAGAGCATCCGCCCCGACTTGTCCACCAGCCCGTTGGTGACCACGGACCACGCGAGGCCGTTGTCATCGGATCGGAAGACGTGGCCGCTCTTCAATCCGGCGTAGAGCGTGTTCCCCGAGCCTCCGCCGATGGCCGTGCCCGGTGAATCGCCGAGGTTGACGACGCGTTGCCAGCCTTGCGCGGCGGTCCGCAGCGATAGGAGCGAAGCGCAGAGGACGAGGACCAAGGACGCCGGGAAAAACCCGGCCCCGTTGCGGACGGTTTGGTTTGGCATGGGAGGATCACCCGCTCGTGCGGATCCGGTCCTGCGCCGACAGGACGACCAACGGAGCACCCAAACGGTATGAGGTTCCATATCGGAAAAGGCTCCGCGATCCAAGGCGGGAATACGTGGGGACACATGGCCGGCGCCGGAGCCCGCGGCGCGAGGGTTCCTGACTCCGGACTGGTCCCTCACGATAACGACCGTATCGTGAGGGCAGCGATGCCCCCCTTCTGGAGATCCGCGTCCGTGATCTGCCTTGCCTCGATCGGGCTGGCAGCAGAGGTGGATTATCTGCGGGAGGTGAAGCCGGTGCTCACCGAACAGTGCGTCTCGTGCCACGGGCCGGACCGGCCCAAAGGCGGCCTGCGTCTCGACACCGCCGCGGCCGCGCTCCGGGGCGGAGAACGTGGTCCGGCATTCGTGCCCGGAAAACCGTCGGAGAGCCTTGCCCTCCGCTTGGCCGAGGGTCCGCACGACGACATCGAGCGGATGCCCTACAAGAAACCGCCGCTCGCACCGGAACAGGTCGCGGTGTTGCGCCGGTGGGTCGCGGCCGGTGCCCCGGTGCCGGCGGAAGAAGTGCCGGGCGTGAAGGTGCATTGGGCCTTCGTCCCGCCGAAGCGTCCTGCGTTGCCCGCGGTCGCGGACCCTTTGCGCGTCCGGAACGCCGTCGACCGCTTCGTGCTCGCGCGTCTCGACGAGTCCGCGATCGTGCCGTCGCCGGAGACCGATCGCATCACGCTGTTGCGGCGCGTGAGCCTCGACCTCACCGGCCTGCCGCCGACGCCGTCCGAGGTCGATGCCTTCCTCGTCGACGCGCGGCCCGATGCCTACGAGCGCGCGGTGGATTCGTTGCTCGCCTCGCCGCACCACGGCGAGCGCTGGGCCCGGTGGTGGCTCGACATCGCGCGCTACGCCGACTCGAACGGCTACAGCATCGACGCACCGCGCTCGATCTGGCCGTGGCGCGACTGGGTCATCGGCGCCCTCAACGACGACGAACCGTTCGACCAGTTCGTCGTCGAGCAGCTCGCCGGCGACCTGCTGGCCGATGCGGCCGCCGGCGGGACCGGCCCGGAGGCAGCGGCCCGGGACACGCGGCTCCGGGTGGCCACCGGCTTCCATCGCAACACGCAGATCAACGAGGAAGGCGGCATCGATCCCGAGCAGTTCCGCATCGAATCGGTGATCGACCGCGTGGACACCACCGGCACCGCGCTGCTCGGCCTGACCGTCGGCTGCTCGCGCTGCCACGACCACAAGTTCGACCCGCTGGCGCAGCGCGAGTACTTCCAGCTCTTCTCTTTCTTCAACGACCAGGACGAGCCGTCCATCGAGGCCGGATCGCCGTCCGCTCTCGCAGCGCGCGACGCTGTCCGGGCGCGGACCCGCCCGCTCCAGGACGAGCTCGACGCGGCCGCCTTGGCGCTGGAGCCGATGTTCGCCCGTTGGGAATCCGGCCTCACGGCGGAAGCCCGTGCCAAGCTTCCGCTCGAGGTCCGCAACGTGCTCGGCCTGCTGCCGGCCGACCGCAAGCCGGCGCAGGTGAAGCTCGCCCGCGAGGCGCACTGCCAGTCCGACGCTGGTTACCAGAAGATCGAGAAACGCCTGCGCGAGGCCCGTCGCGACGAGCCGAAGATCCCCACGACGCTCGTGCTCACCGAGCGGAAGCAGCCGCGCGAGTCGTACGTGTTCATCAAGGGCGACTTCACCCGGCGCGGGCCCGACGTGGCACCGGGCACCCCGGCGGTGCTGCATCCGTTCCCGGCGCGCAAGGAAGGCTCCGCGCGCCCGACGCGCCTCGACCTCGCGCGCTGGCTCGTGGATCCGGCGGACCCGCTCTTCGCGCGCGTCGCGGTGAACCGCGTCTGGCAGCAGTATTTCGGGCGCGGGCTCGTCGAGACCGAGAACGACTTCGGCACGCAGGGCATCCCGCCCACGCATCCCGAGCTGCTCGATTGGCTGGCGGTCGAGTTCATGGGGCCGAGGTCCCAGGTCCAAAGTCTAAAGTCCGAGGTCGTCCTGGCCGGAGGCGATGAAGTGAGACCCGGGACTTTGGACCCGGGACCCGGGACCCGGGCTCCAGTTCCTTGGAGCCTGAAGCGCCTCCATCGCCTCATCGTCACCTCTGCGACGTATCGGCAGTCGTCGAAGGCACGGCCCGACCTGGCGGAGAAAGATCCGACGAACCGCCTGCTCGCGCGGCAGAACCGGCTGCGTCTCGACGCGGAGATCGTCCGCGACGTGGCGCTCGCGGCGAGCGGCCGGCTCGACCCCAGGATCGGCGGGCCGAGCGTGTTCCCTCCGCAGCCGGACGGCGTGATGGCGCTCGGACAATCGCGGCGCGACTGGAAGGCGAGCAGCGGCGCGGACCGCTTCCGCCGCGGGCTCTACACGTTCTTCTGGCGCGCCACGCCGCATCCGGCGCTCGCGGTCTTCGACGCGCCCGACGCCTTCAGCGCCTGCACGCGACGGATGCGCTCGAACACGCCGTTGCAGGCGCTCACGCTCTTGAACGACGCGGCGTTCGTGGAGTTGGCGGAATCCCTCGCTCGCCGCGTCGTCCGCGAAGCGAAGGAACCCGACCGCATCGACCACGCGTTCCGTCTCTGCGTCGCGCGCGCGCCGAGGCCCGCCGAACGCGAGCGGCTCGTCGCGCTCTTTGCCGACGAGAAGCGCGACGGCGACGAGACCGCAGCCTGGACGACCATCGCTCGCGTGCTGCTGAACCTCGACGAGACGATCACCCGCGAATGAATGCCTTTGATCCGAGTTTGGCTGATGCCGCCACCGCGGTCGAATGGACGAGGCCGTCTGTGAAGGCGCGTCAGCGTCATGGACTGCGGCGGCGGAGCGGAGCGGAGCTGCCGCTTTCGGACGCCTCTACGCGGACCACATCAAGAAACTTCACCTTTCTTTCCGGCGGGCGAAAGCGGTGGCAAGCCACGCGCAGTCCAAGACGCTCGCGCGCCGGAGGCATGCCGCTTCCGAGAGCCGGCGCATCCGCCGTATCTGCGACGCTGACCGCCAGCGTCGCCGCCCGTCCATTCTCTGGTTCCCAGCCTACTGTCTGCCGCCGATGAAATTCCATCCGGATGGTCCTCTTCTTCATCTGACCCGCCGCCACTTCTTCGGCCGGTGCGGTATCGGGCTCGGCTCCATCGCGCTTGGTTCGTTGCTGGACCGCGGCGCGCTCTCCGCGGCGCCGGCCGCGTCGCATCCGCTCGCGCCGAAGCCGCCGCATCATCCGGCCCGCGCCAAGAACGTCATCCACCTCTTCATGGCCGGCGGTCCTTCGCAGCTCGACCTGTTCGACCACAAGCCGCGACTCGCGCAGCTCAACGGCCAGGCGATCCCTGATTCGTATCTCGCGGGGAAGCGGTTCGCGTTCATGGACAGCTCGTTCAAGGACAAGTCCAAGCTGCTCGGCTCGAAGCGCGCCTTCCGCCGGCACGGGCAGTCCGGCATGTGGGTGAGCGAGCTGTTCCCGCACACGGCCGGCATCGTGGATGACGTGAGCTTCATCCGCACCTGCGCGACGGACGTCTTCAACCACGCGCCGGCGAAGCTCTTCATGAACACCGGCTCGTCGCAGTTCGGCCGGCCGAGCATGGGCGCGTGGGCGACCTACGGGCTCGGCAGCGCGGCGGACAACCTACCGGGCTTCGTCGTGCTCCAGAGCGGTCCTCGCGGGCCGCGCGGCGGCGCGGTGAACTGGGGCAGCGGATTCCTGCCGACCAGCTACCAGGGCGTCCCGCTGCGCAGCCAGGGCGAACCCATCCTCGACCTCGCTACGCCCGACCACATCGGCGACGCGAGCCAGCGCCGCACGATCTCGGCGGTGAAGGACCTCAACCTCCAGCGCCTCGCCGAGACCGGCGACCCGGAGATCGCCACGCGCATCGCCGCCTACGAGATGGCCTACCGGATGCAGACCAGCGCGCCCGAGGCGATGGACCTCCGCGGCGAGACCGACGCGACCTTGGCGCTGTACGGAGTGGAAAAGGACACGCCGTCGTTCGGGCGGAACTGCCTGCTGGCGCGCCGGCTCATCGAGCGCGGCGTGCGCTTCGTGCAGCTCTACCACACCAACTGGGACAGCCACGGCGGCCCGGGCGAGAACCTGGAGACCGACCTCGAGAAGGTCTGCCACCAGGTGGACCAAGGGCAGGCCGCGCTGGTGAAGGACCTCCGATCGCGCGGCCTGCTCGACGACACGCTCGTGGTGTGGGGCGGCGAGTTCGGCCGCACGCCGATGGGCGAGAGCCGGGACAAGACCGGGCGCAACCACCACATCGACGCCTTCACCATGTGGCTCGCCGGCGGCGGTGTGAAGCCGGGCCGGATCATCGGCGAGACCGACGAGCTCGGTTTCGGCGCGGTGGGCGACCGCGTCCACGTCCACGACCTGCACGCGACGGCGCTCCACCTGCTCGGGCTCGACCACAAGCGGCTGACCTTCCGGTTCCAAGGCCGCGACTTCCGGCTCACCGACGTCCACGGCGAGCTGGTCACGAAGCTGTTCGTGTGAGGCGGAACGATGCAGTTGGTCATGGGGACCGCGCCCGCCCCGGGCGCAGCCCGCTGCGCCCTCGCGGCGGGCCGGACGCCAAACGGCATCCGAACTATCCGGTGACTCCGTCCGCTCCGGGTCCGGTGCGAGGGCGCACCGGACCACAGCCGGGGCGGCTGTGGTCCCTCTGGTCTCCAACGGCATCGTTCCGGCTGAGGCGCCACTTCCCTCGGCATGGAGCCCGCTCTATAAAAACCATCTGCAAGCAGGAGAATCTGGAAAACAGGAAAGCCGGAAAACGGCGGACTTCCCCGATCCGTTCCTGTTTTCCTGCTTTCCGGATCCATATTTTCTACAGAGCAAGCTCCGTCCTGTCGTTGACATCCCGATATGCCCGCAGCGTCCCATTTGAGGAAAGGGGTTGGCACCGCGGACTCCGCCCGCTAGCAGCCTGTCGGACTTAGAGCACTTCCATCAAACATGTAGCTTTCCAAGTGAAGCCGAAGGGTGTGAAGTGGAAGGCGACATGCGAGCCATACCCGCCGCGTTGCGGCAGAAGATTCTCGATCTCTACGGCCGGAACAGGAGCACCCGTGAGAT
>JBBRQL010000247.1:0-6089 GCA_038226425.1 Verrucomicrobiota bacterium | reverse complement strand
GAGCCCTCGCGCATCCTCGAAGCGATCAAGGAGGTCGAGGCGGGCGGCTCGCCCATCTCCAGCCCCATCGCCCGGTTGCTCGTGCAGAAGTTCCACCAGCAGGGCACCTCGCCGCATCCGGAGGAGAACCTCACGCCGCGCGAGGAGGAGATCCTCAACTGCCTGGCCCGCGGCTTCCGGGCCAAGGAGACCGCCGACGAGCTCGGTATCAGCATCCACACCGTGCAGACCCACGTGCGGAAGATCTACAGCAAGATGCAGGTCCGCTCCGGCGCCGAGGCCGTCGCGAAGTTCCTCACCCACGGCGGGACCGGCCTGAACCAGGGCTGACCGCGTCGGCCGGTCCACTTTCGGTTGGAGCCGCCGCGTCCGGTTGCCTATCCTCGCGCCCTCATGTTCTCGCACGTCGTCATCTTCTGGACCGATCCCGCCAACCCGAACGCCGCCGATGAGCTGCTCGCCGGGATGGCCAAGCATCTCAAGCCCATCCCGGGCGTGCTCCAGTTCCACGCCGGCAAGATGGTGCCCAGCCACCGTGCCGTCGTCGACCAGAGCTACCAGGTCGCTCTCAACTTGGTCTTCCCCGACAAAGCGGCAGAGAGCGCCTACCAGATCCACCCGATGCACCTCGACTTCGTGAAGTTCTGCAGCCCGCTCTGGAAGAAGGTCACGGTGTACGACTTCGCCTGATCGCGCTCAGCGCGTCTGCGGCAGGCAAGCCCTGATCGCCAGGAACGGGGCGCGCAGGGCCGGCGGAAGCTCCGGCGTCGCGCCCGCGCAGGCTGCGACGTGCGACGCCACTGCGTTGGCGCGCGCGTTGACCACGTCGAGGTCCCATCCGGCGAGCAACCCCAAGGTCATCGCCGCGGTGAAGGAATCGCCTGCGCCCACGGTGTCCGCGACCTGTGTCGGCACACCCGGATGGTCCGACCAACGTCCGTCCGCCCACAGCAGGCTGCCGCGGCCGCCGCGGGTGCAGGCGACCGCCCGCAGGCGATGGCGCGTCGCGAGCTGCTCGATCTGCGCGCGTTGGTTACCGGCGAGCTGGAACATCCCGGCCAAACGCCGCAGCTCGGAGTCGTTCACCTTGAGCACATCCGCGAAGGCCAAGGACTCTACGATCATCGGCGCCGAGTAGAAGTGCTGTCGCAAGTTCACGTCGAAGACCCGCAACGCGCCCGGCTTCACGGCCCGGAGCAGCGACCGCAACGCGTCCCGGGCCGTATCGCTCCGCTGCGCGAGGGTGCCGAAGCACACCGCGTCTGCCGAAGCCACAGCGCGGAGCCCGGACGGGCTCGCGGCGAGCGCATCCCACGCGACGCCCTCGTGGATCGTGAACCGTGGTTGTCCGTCCCCGTCCACCTCGACCGTCACCGTGCCGGTGGGCGCGACCGGATCCACCTCGACCGTGTCCGTCGCCAGTCCGAGGGCCTCCAACCGCGCGAGCAGGTCTCGACCGGCCGCGTCGTCGCCGACGCGCGAGACCACCCACGCCTTCGCCCCGAGCGCTCCGGCGTGATAGGCGAAGTTCGCCGGCGCGCCGCCGAGCTGCCGCCCGCCGGGCAACAGGTCCCACAACACCTCACCGATGCCCGCGACTTGGAAGGTCATGTCCAGAGGCGCGAAAGATGAAGCGGCCCTCGGCCTGTTCCAAGGACGCACCGGCTGACCGGTGCGACGAGAGCCAGTGCACAGAAAAACGGACGGCCGAGAAACTCTCCGAGAGTTCAGGGTCCGCGGACCTAGATACTGGTAGGGCGAAGCTCCTGCTGAGCCCCTGGACAAAGGGCGGCCCGTCGACTCGCAAGGGCTCCGCAGGAGCGTCGCCCTACCACGTGTCCGGAAGAAGGGGCGCGACCGACCGCCCCCCGATACCCCGGCCGGCCGCTCTTTGCTGTCCCACCCCTGTCCGCCACTTCGGATCGGACCCGCTGCCCGCCGTGCATCCGCCCGGATCAGCGGTTCGCGCGGTTCAGCGGATCCCAGAACTGGGAGTTCTCCAGCGCCTTGGCGCTGCTGCCCGAAGGGTCGATCGGAGGATTGATCTGGGCTCCGCGGCGCGATTCGGCGTGGCCGTCGTTGAAGACCACCACGCCGTAGCCCTTGTGCCGGTTGTTGTCGATGCCCTCCAGGCCCTGGCCTTTCGCCATGCCGCTGAACGGCCACCACAAGCTGCTGCTCCAGAAACCGTCCGCCTTCGGGATCGCGTCGCCGATGAGCAGGTTCTGCGCGGGGCTGACGATGCCGGACCGCTTGAACCACGGCGCGGTGTCGAACTTCACGCCGCCCACGGTGATGGAATCGGGTCCGTACGGATGCCGCCCCAAGAAGTAGCCGTTGTAGCCGTAGCCGACCTTGTGGGCATCGAACTTCCACTCCCACTTCACGCCGGTGTCGGTGCGCTTGCCCTTGATGCTGGGGCAATGGAACAGGTTCGACCCGGTGCTGTTGTAGCCGACGATCGACGTGCCCCACCAGTTGGTGAGCGCGCGGGTCGGGTCGTCGGTCTGGCCCAGGTTGCGGTGCGCCGGGAAGACATCGCGGTGCTCGTCCGTGTAGAGCTGCATGAACAACGCCACCTGGCGCAGGTTGTTCATGCACGACGTGCGGTTCGCCTTCTCCTTCGCGTTGGCCAGCGCGGGCAGGAGCATCCCCGCCAAGATCGCGATGATGGCGATCACCACCAGCAGCTCGATCAAGGTGAAGGCGCGCGACCGGTCAGAAACGCCGTCGGCGACCGTCGGGGACAGGGATGGATTCTTCATGGTGGCGTTCTCGGCCTCGGGGACCCTCCTCGGATAGCCCATCTCGGCCGGACGCGGTAGTTCCGATTTGGGCCTCGGACGGAAATCTTCCGGACCTCGACCTCGTCTGTCCCGGGCGCGATCGGAGGCGGCGCATGCGGGTGCCGAGGTAGAGCGGAGTTGTTCCCAGCCGCGGACTTTCCAGTCCGCAGCACGCCACACGTGGCCGAGCGCTCCAACTTCGCGCACCGCATGCAGATTGAAACTCTCCGCCACGCCGCCAGTCGTGTCCGCCGCTTGGGATCGCATCCAAGGTGGAAGCCTGCCCTCGCAAGAAACCGGGGCATCGATCTGCCGGGACGGGAGACGCGTCGCGTCCTCCGGTCTTGCCGAAATCCTGTCGGATTTGTGCCGGGGCGGAGATTATCTGGCGAACGGACATGCCAGAGCACGACCCAGAACTCCTCGGACGGTATGTCCGCACCGGTGATGAGGACGCCTTCCGCCAGATCGTGGAGCGCCACATCCACCTCGTCTGGGCCGCGGCGCGGCGGATCAACCGATGCGACGAAGCGGTGCGCGACATCGCCCAGGAAGTGTTCACGACCCTCGCGCGGAAGGCGCCGACGTTGCCGCCGGGGACGGTGTTGACGGGCTGGTTGCACCGGACCGCTTGCCACGTCGCGTGGCGGGTCGCCCGAGACGAGGCGCGGCGCTCCTGGCGCGAACGCGAAGCGACGGACCAGCACGCCCTCACCATGGACGATCCCGCCCGACAGCACGCCGCGGAGGCCCTGCTCCCGGTGCTCGACGCCGCGCTCGACGAGCTGCCCGACGCCGACCGCGAGGTGATCCTGCTCCGCTATCTCGCGGCCAAACCTCTGGCCGAGGTCGGTGCTGCATTCCACATCGGCGAGGACGCTGCGCAGAAGCGGGTCGCGCGGGCCACGGACCGGTTGCGCGATGTCTTGCAACGGCGCGGCGTGACGGTGACCGGCGGTCTCGTCACCGCCGCGCTCAGCGTGGCCGCGGCCGACCTCGCGCCGGCCGGGCTCGCGTCCGCGGTCTCCGCCGGGGCGTTGGCGACCTCCGCTCCTCTCACCCTGCTCGTGCTCATGAAATCCAAACTGATCATCGCTTCCGTCGTTGTCGCCGCTGTCGTCGGCGTTCCGCTGCTCCTCGAACTCCGGAAGAACCAGGCGTTGGAGGCCGAATTGACGGCGCTCCGGGCGCGGCCCGTACCGACAAGCGGCCCGAAGCCGGTCGCGGTCTCGCCGGACGCAGCGGAGCTGGCGCGACTGCGGGAGGAGCACGGTGAACTGCTCCGGCTGCGGGCCGAGATCACGGATCTGCGCCGCCGTGCGGGCGGAGTCGGCGGCCCGGACGCCGCGAGGCGGAGCGGCGAAGCCGAGGAAAAGGCCGCTGCCACCGTTGAGGCCCTTTCGATGCTGAAGATGGGCAGGGATGCCTCGATCAAACGGATCATCGTCAGCAACGCTGGAAAGGCATTGGGCTTCGCCGCCCGGATCTATGCCGAGGACCACGGAGACAAGCTGCCGACGAACTTCGACCAGTTCCGCGCCGAGATGTCAAAAGTCCGTACCGACGAAGAGAGACGGCATGTGGAAGAGGAGCAAGCCGAGCTCAAGGAGATGCAGGCTGCCGGGATCCAGAAAATCCCCGAACTTCTCCGGGTCGACATGAAGGCGCTATCGACCGAGGCATACGACAGCTTCGAGTTCTTCCCGCACGAACGGGTGATCGACGAACGTCGGGACCCGGACAAGATCCTCTTCCGCGAACGACAGCCGCGGCGCCTTCCGAACGGAACATGGAGCCGCGTCTACTGTTTCGCCGATGGTCACCCAGAAATCGTCGACAACCCGACGGGAGACTACGCGGAATTCGAGCGCAAACACACCGCTACCGCTGCTTCCGCCCCGAAACCTTGAACCGGCTTTCCTCCGCCACGGATGCGCTCAGAAGAGCCGGACAGGTGTGGGAGTGCAAACGCCGGACGGACGCGAAAGCGTGGAAGGTCGGTCGCGATCCTTCTGTCGATCGCATGGTAGGGCGACGCTCCTGCGGAGCCCTTGCGAGTTGACGGGCCGCCCTCTGCTCAACGGCTCGGCAGGAGCCTCGCCCTACCAGCGCCATCGTCCTCCGCTCCCAGATCTTCGGAGCGCCTCTCGGCCGCCGGCGTTCCTGTCCGCTTCTTCTGCCCGCGCCTCCGCCCGATCACTTCAGCAGGCCGAGCTCGGCGATGGTCGCCTTCATCAGGTCGCGCGTCTTCGGGGTCACCGGGACGAGCGGGAGGCGGATCTCCTCGGTCATCATGCCCATCAGCGCGAGCGCTGCTTTGGCGGGCGCCGGGTTGGTCTCGACGAAGAGGTTCTTGAAGAGCGGATAGAGCGCCGTGTGCAGGCGGAGAGCGCCCTTGAGGTCGCCGGCCGCGAACTTCGAGACCATCGTGCCGACCTGCTTCGGCGCGACGTTCGAGGCCACGCTGATGACGCCCTTCGCCCCGACCGCCATGAACGCTAGCGTGAGCGAATCATCGCCGCTGAGCACGGTGAACTTGTCGCCGCAGGCCGCGATGAGCTGGCTCACGCGGTCCGGGTTGCCGCTGGCCTCCTTCATGCCCACCACGTTCTTGCACTCGGCGGCGAGCCGCTGGGTGACGTCGACGCCGATCTCGATGCCGCAACGGCCCGGGATGCTATAGAGCATCAGCGGCAGTTTGGTGGCGGCAGCGATGGCCTTGAAGTGCTGGTAGAGGCCTTCCTGCGTGGGCTTGTTGTAGTACGGCGCGACCTGGAGCGAGCCGTCCGCGCCGGCGGCCTCGGCTTGGCGGGTCAGCTCGATGGCTTCCTTCGTCGAGTTGGAGCCGGTGCCGGCCAGGACCTTCACGCGGCCGGCGGCGAACTTCACCGCCAAGGCGATCACTCGGATGTGCTCGTCGTGGTCGAGCGTGGGCGATTCGCCGGTGGTGCCGACCGGCACGATGCCGTCGACGCCGCCCTTGACCTGGGATTTGACAAGCTTCTCGAGCGCGGGCTCGTCGATCTGACCGTTGCGGAAGGGCGTGACAATCGCGGTGTAGGTGCCGGTGAACATAAGCAAAAGCGGTCGGACAATCGGCCAAGCCGGCCGGCTTTGGGAAGGGATTTTGTGCCGTCCGCACCAGCAACGGCGCATCTTGCCGGTGTCCCCGGAACAGGACGGAGGAGCGGACGGAGCGCCGGTTTTCAACCGGCTCGGGGATGTGCCGGCCGGGATGCAGCGACCGTGACCGGCCCCGTCCACAGCCCGGCCGATAGGAAATCGGCGCTCCGAGGCCGTGTC
>JBBRQL010000246.1:0-6119 GCA_038226425.1 Verrucomicrobiota bacterium | reverse complement strand
CGTCAGCCGCCGAGCACAGCCTTTTCCCAGCGACTGCCCCAACAATCAATTTCAGGTTTTCGCATGGCACATTAAGTCCGCAGTTCACCGCAATGAATTTGTCCCTGCAACCAATAAGCACTTCAAAACGAGTCCAACCGTCGCCTAACCATGCGCTGCAGCGAACGGCTCCGCGTGTCACGGTAGCTGCTTCCGCCGCCGCCTTTCCGCCCACCACGCAGCTACCGCGCCGCACTCCGCTGTCGCTGAGCTTGAGGTCGTTAGGCGTCGCTACGCGTCTCGTGAGAACGAAGCTTTAGATTCACATGGCCCACCAAATCGAAGTAAATAATTCGGAGGCGATTCATACGGCTGTCATCCGAAGCCAAGTGCAACCAAGGGAACTGTCGCGGTTCGTTCCCGCAGCGTGCGGAGAGGTCTGGTCATTTATTCGCTCCGCCGGTCTGTCGCGACCGGGTCGCCATGTGGCTTTGTATTTGGACGCGCAGGGTTCGGTCGAGGTCGGCGCGGAGGTAGCCGAGCCATTTGCCGGCAACGACCGTGTTCACTGCTCGCAGTTGCCAGCAGGACGTGTGGCTTTCACCGTCCATTATGGACCTTACCCACGTCTTTCCGAGGCGCACACTGCGATTCGCCAGTGGTGCGCCGAGCACGGGCATTGCCTGACAGGTGTTTCGTGGGAGATTTACGGCCACTGGGACGAGAGTTGGAACGCCGAACCATCCAAGATACGCACCGATGTATTTTACCAACTCCGAAATGACCGCAACGCCTCCTGAGTAACAGGATTGAGATGCTGTTAAGCGGGAACGAGTTTCATGTTCAGGGCGTGGGCTTGGTTGTGGAGGTTCTTGAGACGGCGGGCGGTGGCGGCGGGCGTTGAGTCGAAGGCCTTGGTCTCGTCGTAGGGCTGGCCGCTCACGACCATGGCCCAGATGATGCGGGCCAGCTTGTGCGCCCCGGCGACGATGTCCTCGGCCTTGGCCAAGCCGCCTTTGAACCGCCGCGAGAAGGATCGCTCGTCCGATACGCATGAAACAATCTCTTGGCCTCGTATCACTGGTCGTCCGGGACTACGACGAGGCTCTGGCCTTCTTTGTGGGCACGCTGGGCTTCGTGCTGGTGGAGGATTCGATCGTCCCGGACCAATCGAAGCGTTGGGTGGTCGTCTCGCCGCCGGGGGCCGGCGAGTCGCGGTTGCTGTTGGCACAAGCGTCCACGACCGACCAACGATCGCGCATCGGTAGCCAGACCGGTGGACGGGTCTTCTTGTTCCTTCACACCGATGACTTCCAACGCGACTACGAATCGTATCGGGCGAGAGGTGTCGTCTTTGTGCGTGACCCGAAGGAAGAGCCATACGGCACCGTCGCCGTGTTCAAAGACCTTTACGGCAACCTTTGGGATCTGCTGCAACCACGGGAACCGACCGAACGTCCGCGATGAATGCGCCTGACCATCCGATGAAGCCACAGCCGGCCGTGGCAGTCGCAATCGATGCTTTCTGCGGACGTTAGCCAGATCGTGCCGCCCGATGCTCCATGCCTACCGTGAAACCCACACCTCCGACACCCCCGAACGAGCGCTCGTGCTACTGCCACAGCGTCGACGAGGAGTTCCGACGCATCCACAAGCTCCCGGACGGCTTTTGCGGCACCTGCGACCGTTGCGGTGGCCCGGGCCACATGCGACACTTTCCCGGCCCCTTGCCATACACCGGGGCATGGTGCGACCGCTGTCATCGCATCGTCGCATGGACGTGGCCGTTTCGCGTTCCCACCGTCTGGATCGCCATCATCGCCTTGGCGGCGATACTCTATCCCTTCCTCAAGCGTCTCTTCCAATGAACCCAGGCATGCCTCCTGATCGAAAGAATCCCGAAGCCGTCAAACAGGGACGAGTCGGAAATCCGGGGGAGGGGCTTGGTCGTGGAGGTGTTTGAGTTGGCGGCCGGTGTGGATTGGAAGGCCTGGCCTCGTCGCAAGCCGTCGAGTTGCTGACAACCCTGTCCCAGATGTTGAGGCTCTCGATCTTCGGTGAAAATGGAGACCCGTCTTCTCGTCTTCTATCTCCTCAGGATTTCTTCGATCGGCTGATGGACCCGCCTTGCCAAGCGAGCAACCGATCGAGCCGTAGACGGGACATATCGCAGCTCACCGCTTCTTCCAGATGTAGCGGAACATGAGGACGCGGAGGGCGGCGGTGAGAGGGATGGCGAGGATGCCGCCGAGGATGCCGCCGAGGAGCGTCGTGCCGATCATCAGCGCGACGATGATGGTCATGGGATGCAGGCCGACGCGGTCGCCGATGATCTTGGGCTGGATCACCAGGCCTTCCAGCGTCTGCACGACGCCGAACACCGCCATCACGAGCAGCAGGTGCCAGAGGTCGCCGAACTGCACGAAGGCGATGGCCAGCGCCGCGGCGCAGGTGGTGATGGCGCCGAGGAACGGGACCATCGTGAGGAACGTGGCCATCAGGCCGAGCAGCAGCGCGTAGGGCAGGCCGATGGCGAAGAACCCGATGGTGTAGAGCAGCCCGTCGGTCATGGCCACGAGCACTTGGCCGCGGAAGAACACGATGAGGCATTCGTTGATGTTGCTCAGCACGAAGACGAGCTCGTCCTTGAACCGGGAATTCTGCACCGGCAGGTAATCGGTCCATCGCCGGGCGATGCCCTGCTTCTCCGAGAGCAGGTAGAAGGTGTAGACCGGGATGAGCGCCAATCCCGCGACCACGCCGAACCACGAGGCGGCCTTGCTCACCTGGCCGTACAACCATTCGCCGACGGCCGGCAACACCGCGGACAGCCAGCCGCCGGCCGATTTGAGCGTCCGCGGGTCGAACGCCCTGGCCCACCACGGAGCGGCCGGGTCGATGGGTCCCGGCGGCGGACCAGGCTTGATCTCAACCACGGTCGTGGCGGTCGTCTCCGGCGCCGGGACGGCGTTGGTCCGGACCGGCCGGTGGTCGAGCTGGGCTTGCCAGTTCAGCGGGAGGAACCGGACCAACGGTGCGGGCGGATGGTCGATCCAGTGCTCGACCCGTTTCTGGACCTTGTCCACGTAGCCGGGAGCCCGTCCGGCGAACTCCCGCGATTCGATCACGACCCGCGGGATGATGGTGCCGAGGACGCCCACGATGAGCGCGAACCCGAGCGCGAAGACGCAGGCGATGGCCCGGGCCCGCGAAAGTCCGCGAGCAACGAGGAAATCCACGACCGGGTCGATGAGGTAAGCCAGCACGCCAGCGACCGCGATCGGCCAGAGGACGGGTGATAGCAGCGAGAGGACGAAGCCCAGGCCCCACAAGACCACGCCGACGAGCGCGAGCGTCAATGCCACCGCGAACGCCGTCACCGCGAACCAGATGAGGGTCGCCTGCTTCTGCGTCGGGCCGGGGAAGTCCATATCAGGATTGGCCGAGCTTCTTCGCCTTCTCGGCTGCGGCGCGGACGGCGTTCATCAGGCCGGCGCGGACGCCGGCCTTCTCCAGTTCGTGGACCGCTTCGATGGTGGTGCCGCCGGGGCTGCACACGGCGTCCTTGAGCGCGCCCGGATGCAGGCCCGTCTCGAGGACCATCTTGGCCGCGCCGAGGAGCGTCTGCGCGGCGAGCTTCTGCGCGATGTCGCGAGGAAGGCCCGCGGCGACCCCGCCGTCGGCGAGCGCCTCGATCATCAAGAACGCGTAGGCGGGACCGCTGCCGCTCAGGCCGGTGACGGCATCGAGCAGCTTCTCTTTCACTTCAAGCGCGATGCCGACGCTGCCGAGCAATGTCTGCGCAAGAGCGGCATCGGCCTTGGTCGCGTGCGTGCCGAGCGAATAGGCGCTGGCGCTGGCACCGACGAGGGCGGGGGTGTTGGGCATCACGCGGATGATGCGGTTGCCCGGGGCGGCGGCTTCGAGTTTCGCCAGCGGCACACCGGCCGCGATGGAGACGAGCAGGTGGCGGCGGGGGTCGAGCCCGCTGCGCAGTCCGGTCAAGAGGTCGCAGACCTGGTCCGGCTTCACCGCGAGAAAGATCACGTCTGCTCCCGCAACGACGTCCGGGTTCGAGCGGCCGGCCTTCGCGCCGGTCTCCTTGGCGAAGCTATCGAGAGCGGCCGGCACGACGTCGCTGGCGAAGAGCTGCCCGGGGGTAGCGAGGCCGGCCTTGAGGAAACCTTTTGCGAGCGCGGTGGCCATCTTGCCTGCGCCGAGGAAACCGATGGATGACGATGACATCGCTGCGGTTTGTAGCAGCGGGCGCGCGGCGCGGCGAAGGGGATTTTCCCGGGGCTGTCTCCACAGGGCGCATCCCGGCGCTCACCCGTCGCGAATCCGGCGGAGCGCGCATCGGCGGGATGCGCCACGGCAAACATCGAAGGGCGCATCCTGGCACTAGCCCCGGCGGCGGATCGGGCGACGTTCGGAGCGCCGCTTTCTAAGCGGCTGATCGCGGGGTCACCTACACGGCCCGGCCGATTGGAAATCGGCGCTCCGGGGGGCAGTGCCAGGATGCGCCCGACCTCGAATTGATCTGGAGTTGGGGCTTGCTCCCACCGGATCCGCCTTCTAGGTTTATGCGTACTCGACCGCGGGGTGGAGCAGCCCGGTAGCTCGTCAGGCTCATAACCTGAAGGCCGTAGGTTCAAATCCTACCCCCGCAACCAATTTGATCCGGCCGGTCTCTTCACTGAGACCGGCCGTTTCCTTTTGCGAGCGTGACCACGCGAGACCGGCCGCGGTCGGCAGGCATCTCCGGCGCTCTTTTCCTCGACGGCGCACCGGGCTCTCCGCTTCTTTGGGACCCATGGAACAGCCCCGCAGCGTGACTTCGCCTCGTCGTGCCCTGGTCGCGACCACCTACCGTGCGGCCCGCGAACGCTACGGCCTCGCCGACGTGGACACGGAGGAGGCGTTTGCCAAGCTCGCGACGTTCCGCATCTCGCTCCAGTGCTGGCAGGGCGACGATGTCGGCGGGTTCGAGGGATCGGGCTCGGCCTTGGGCGGAGGATTGGCGGTCACCGGCGACCGGAAGGGCAAGGCCCGGACAGCGACCGAACTGCGTGCCGATCTCGAGAAGGCTCTCTCTCTCATCCCCGGGACGCATCGCGTGAACCTCCACGCGATGTACGGGGAGTTCGGCGGACACCGCGTGGACCGCGACGCGATCGAGGCGGCCCACTTCCGCGACTGGATCGCCTGGGCCAAGGCGAACGGGCTGGGGCTCGATCTCAACCCGACCTGCTTCGCCCATCCGAAGGCCGCGGACGGCTTCACCCTCGCCCACGCGGATCCCGGTATCCGCGATTTCTGGATCGAGCATTGCCGGCGGTCCCGCGCGATCGGCGCGGTGATGGGCAAGGCCTTGGGCTCGCCCTGCGTCACGAACGTCTGGATCCCCGACGGGTTCAAGGACACGCCGGCCGATCGCCAAGCACCGCGCGAACGCCTCCTCGCCGCGATGGACGAGGTCTTCAAGGCACCGCTGCCGCAGAAGCACAATCTCGACGCGGTGGAACCGAAGCTCTTCGGCATCGGCGCGGAGAGCTGCACGGTCGGGTCCCACGAGTTCTACCTCGGCTACGCCATCACGCGCCGCAAGCTGCTCTGCCTCGACTCCGGGCATTTCCATCCGACCGAGGACGTCGCCGACAAGATCTCCAGCGTGCTGCTGCACGTGCCGGCGATCCTGCTCCACGTCAGCCGCGGTGTGCGGTGGGACAGCGACCATGTCGTGACCTTCACCGACGCGCTCCAATCGATCGCCCGCGAGGTCGTCGCCAGCGGCAAGGCGGACCGGATCCATCTCGGGCTCGATTATTTCGACGCGAGCATCGATCGCATCGCGGCTTGGGTCATCGGCGCGCGGAACCTGCAGCGCGCCTTGCTCGCCGGGTTGCTGGAGCCGCCCGCTATCGTGGCGGCAGAGCGCGCGGGGGATCGCACGACACGGCTCGCGCTCCAGGAGGAATCACGCTTCCTGCCCATCGGCACGGTCTGGGACCAGTTCTGCGAGATGCAGGAGGTGCCGGTCGGAGGGGATTGGCTCTCGGAGGTACGACGCCACGAGATCGAGGTCCTGTCCGCACGGGGTTGACGGGGCAGATCGGTCCGCGGACCGATCTGCTTGCAGG